>NZ_JBHZCI010000021.1:0-91954 GCF_042755185.1 Streptomyces sp. NPDC059166
CCCACTCTTTCCGCCTGTGGTGGTGGGCGCCCCGGGGGGGGGGCCCCCCCGGGGGGTGGTTTGCGGTGGGGGGGTGTGCGCGGGGGGGGGGGGCGGCCCCGGGGCCCGCCCCCACGGGCGGGTCGTCCTACAGGTGCGTCGGCTCGAACATCCTCAGCAGCGCCGGGAGCACCACCACCGAGGGGCCGGGGGAGGCGAGCGCCTTGCCGAGGTCGGCGGCCAGGGAATCGGGCGTCGTACGGACGGCGGGGACGCCGAAGGACTCGGCGAGCGCGACGAAGTCCGGGCGGGACAGCTCGGTCGCGGTGGCCTCGCCGAAGGCGTCCGTCATGTACTCGCGCAGGATGCCGTAGCCGCCGTCGTCGACGATCAGCCAGGTCACCGGCAGGTCGTACTGGCGCGCGGTGGCGAGCTCGGCGATCGAGTACATCGCGCCGCCGTCGCCGGAGACCGCGAGCACGGGCCTGGTGCGGTCGGCGGAGGCCGCCCCGATCGCGGCCGGGAAGCCGTAGCCGAGGCCGCCGGCGCCCTGTGCCGAGTGCATGGTGTTGGGGTGGCGGGCGTCGAAGGCGGACCAGGCCCAGTAGGCCAGGATCGTCATGTCCCAGAAGCTGGGCGAGGTGTCGGGCAGCGCCTCGCGTACGGAGGCCAGCACCTGCTGCTCCAGGGTGAGGTCCTGGGCGGCGATGCGGTCGCGGACCTTGCCCAGCAGGGTGCTGACCTGCTCGGCGGCCTGCGGGTCCTCGCGGCGCTCGACGGTCTCCAGCAGGTCGGCGAGTGCCTCGCGGGCGTCGGAGTGGATGCCGAGCGCGGGGTGGTTGGACTCAAGCTTCCCGGCGTCGGCCTCGATCTGGATCACCCGGCCGCGCGGGGCGAAGGTGTGGTAGTTCGAGGAGAGCTCGCCGAGTCCGGAGCCGACGACCAGCAGGACGTCCGCGGACTCCAGGAAGTCCGTGGTGTAGCGGTCCTCCAGCCAGGACTGGAGCGAGAGCGGGTGCTCCCAGGGGAAGGCGCCCTTGCCGCCGAAGGTGGTGACGACGGGGGCGTCGAGCTTCTCGGCGAGGGCCAGCAGCTTTCCGGCCGCGTCGGAGCGTACGACTCCGCCGCCCGCGATGATCGCCGGGCGTTCGGCCTTCGAGAGGAGGTGAGCGGCCGCGACGGTCAGCTCGGGGCGCGGGTACAGCTCGCGCGGGGTGGCGTCGAGGGCGCTGACGACGGGCAGGGTGGTCTCGGCGAGCAGCACGTCCTGGGGGATCTCGACCCAGACCGGCCCGTGCGGGGCGGTCAGCGCGGACTCCCAGGCGGCGGCGATCGCGGAGGGGATCTGCGAGGCGGTGCGCACGGTGTGCACGGACTTCACGATGTCCCGGAAGGACGCCTTCTGGTCGCGCAGCTCGTGCAGGTAGCCGTGGCGTCCGCCGCCGAGCCCTGCGGTGGGGATCTGGCTGGAGACCGCCAGCACGGGGGCGGAGGCGGCGGCCGCTTCCTGGAGCGCGGCCAGCGAGGTCAGTGCGCCGGGGCCGGTGGAGAGCAGCAGCGGGGCCACCTCGCCGGTGATCCGCCCGTAGGCGTCGGCGGCGAAGCCCGCGTTGTTCTCGACGCGCAGCCCGACGTAGGAGAGGGAGGAGCGGCGCAGCGCGTCGAACATGCCGAGCGCGTGCTGGCCGGGCAGTCCGAAGACGGTGGTGGCGCCGAGGCCCTGGAGGGTCTCGACGACGAGGTCGCCGCCGTTGCGTCCGGGCGGAGGGTTCAGCGCGGCCTCCGCCTGGGCGGCGGTGAGCTGAGGCCGGTCGTCGTGGTCGTGGCTCACTTGGTGCGGCCTTCCGCGATCTGGCGGGACATGATCGTCGTCAGCTCGTACGCGGTGTGCGAGGCGGCGACGGAGGTGATCTCCGCGTGATCGTACGCCGGGGCGACCTCGACGAGGTCCGCCGAGACGAGGTGGCAGGAGGAGAGTCCGCGCAGGATCTCCAGGAGCTCGCGCGAGGTGAGGCCGCCTGCCTCGGGGGTGCCGGTGCCGGGGGCGTGCGCCGGGTCGAGGACGTCGATGTCGATGGAGATGTACAGCGGCCGGTCGCCGATGCGCTGACGCAGCTGGTCGGCGATCTCGTCGACGCCGCGCCGCATGACGTCGGCGGAGGTGACGATGCCGAAGCCCATCTTGGCGTCGTCGGTGAGGTCCTGCTTGCCGTAGAGCGGCCCGCGGGTGCCGACGTGGGACAGCGCCTCGGTGTCGAGGATGCCTTCCTCGACGGCGCGGCGGAACGGGGTGCCGTGGGTGTACTCGGCGCCGAAGTAGGTGTCCCAGGTGTCCAGGTGGGCGTCGAAGTGGAGCAGGGCGACCGGGCCGTGCTTCTTGGCGACCGAGCGCAGCAGCGGCAGCGCGATGGTGTGGTCGCCGCCCAGGGTCATCATGCGGGCGCCGGTGGCCAGGAGGTCGTCGGCGGCGGCCTCGACGGTCTCGACGGCCTCGTTGATGTTGAACGGGTTCGCGGCGATGTCACCGGCGTCGGCGACCTGGGCGAGGGCGAAGGGTGAGGCGTCCTGCGCCGGGTTGTAGGGGCGCAGGAGCCGGGAGGCCTCGCGGATGGCGTTGCCGCCGAAGCGGGCGCCGGGGCGGTAGGAGACACCGGTGTCGAAGGGCACACCGACGACGGCGACGTCGGCGGTGCCGACCTCGTCGAGGCGGGGCAGCCGGGCGAACGTGGCGGGCCCGGCGTAGCGCGGGACGCGGGAGGAGTCGATGGGGCCGCGCGGCGCTTCGTTGCTGCTCATGGGTGCGGGTGCCTTTCGTTCAGCCATGCACGCCGGGTGGGCGTTCATACGTTGATCAGTCTGTCAGGAGCCGCCTGGTGGCCCGGGTCGGCCGAGTGACCACGAGGCGGCGCGGGTGCCGGGGTCAGGCGGTGACCGGGGTCAGGCGGTGACCGGGTCCGGGGTGGCCGGGTCCTCGGTTCCGCGTCCGGCCAGCCGCTCGCGCCAGGCGCTCAGCACGGCCGGGTCGGTCGGCTTCGTGGCCAGTGAGACGACGACGTACGTCGCGAGCGAGGCGAGCAGACCGTAGTAGATGGGCTCGTTGGCGAGGATCCCGTACCCCGCCATCAGCCCGATGACGGCGACGCCGCCGACGGCCACGGAGGCCAGGGCTCCGGCGGCCGTGCCCCGGCGCCACAGCAGCCCGCCGAGGATCGGCACCAGCAGGCAGCCGACCAGCAGGTTGTAGGCGACGGTCAGGGCCTCGACGACGTCGTTGAGCGCGATGGAGATCACGATCGTGGCGGCGCCCATCACCAGGATGAAGGCCCGGTTGCCCTTGACCTCGTCCCGCTCGGCCTCGCCGTGCCCGTCCTTCGCGACGACGCCCCGCAGCCGCGACCAGATGTCGTTGTTGGCGACGGTGGCGCAGGCGATCAGCGCGCCGGACGAGGTGGACATCACCGCGGCGAGCGCGGCGGCGAGCACCAGCCCGCGCACCCCGACCGGGAGCTCGTCCTTGACGATCGTGGCGAAGGCCGCGTCCGCGCTGGGCAGCTTCGGGTACATCACCTTGGCGGCGGTGCCGATGACGGCGCCGGCGATCGCGTAGACCAGGCAGTAGGTGCCGGCGACGGTGCCGCCCCAGCGGGCCGTGCTGTCGCTGCGGGCGGTGAACACCCGCTGCCAGATGTCCTGGCCGATGAGCATGCCGAAGGTGTAGATCAGGACGTAGGTGAAGATCGTCTCGCCGCCGATGCCCAGCGGGTCGAAGTACTCGGTGGGCAGCTTCGCCTTCATCTCGCTGAAGCCGCCGGCCTTGACCACGGCGATCGGCAGGAGCAGGAGCAGGACGCCGATCGTCTTGACGACGAACTGCACCATGTCGGTGATCGTGATCGACCACATGCCGCCGAGCGTCGAGTACGCGACGACGATCGCGCCGCCGAGGATGATCGCGACGGTCCGGTTCACGTCGAAGAGCACGTCGAAGATGGTCGCGTAGGCGATCGTCGAGGTGACCGCGAGCATCAGGGTGTAGGCCCACATGACGACACCCGAGATGACTCCGGCCCTGCCGCCGTAGCGCAGGTCGAGCATCTCGGAGACGGTGTACACCTTCAGCCGCGCGATGCGCGCGGAGAAGAAGACGGAGAGCGCGAGCAGCCCGAGGCCGATCGTGAAGACCATCCACGCGCCGGAGAGCCCGTACTGGTAACCGAGGCCCACGCCACCGATCGTCGAGGCACCGCCGAGGACGATCGCGGCCATGGTGCCGGAGTACATCCAGGGGCCGAGCCGCCTGCCGGCGACCAGGAACTCGCTCTTGGACTTGGCGCGGCGCATGCCCCACCAGCCCATGGCGAGCATGCCGGCCAGGTAGACCACGATCACCGCGTAGTCGACAGCCATGGGCTTTCCTCCGTCTCGTTTCTGCTCAGGGGTCGGGGGTGTCCTGAAGACGGTAGGTGGCCTGAAGCCGACGCTGAAGTGTACGTTTTCTCCATCCTCACCCCGACGAATGGATGGATCGTCCATGCCCGACTCCCCTGCCGGGCCGCCCACCCCGCCGGTCTCCCTGGCCGAACTGCTGGGCAGCCAGGAGCTCGGGCTTCGGCTGCTGGCCGGCCCCGGTCAGGCGGAACTGCTCTGGGTCCACACCTCGGAGATGGCCGACCCGTACCCCTATCTCCTCGGCGGGGAGCTGCTGCTGACGGCCGGCGTCCAGCTCAGCGACGCGGACACCTACGTCGCCCGGCTCGTCGAGGCGGGTGCCTCGGCACTGGGCTTCGGGGTGACCCCGGTGTACGACACCGTGCCCGACACCCTGGTGGAGGCGTGCGAACGGCACGGCCTGCCGCTGGTCGAGGTGCCGCCGGAGACCCGGTTCACCGCGATCGCCCGGGCGGTCTGGCGGCTGATGGCGGAGGCCCGCCACCGCGAGCTGCGCCGGGTGACCCGGGCGCAGCAGGCGCTGGCCACGGCGGCGGCCCGCCCCGACCCGGTGCAGGCGGTACTGCGTCAGCTCGCCGTGCACCTGGAGGGGCGGGTCGCGCTGCTCACCGCGGACGGCGGGGTGCTCCACGCGGCGGGCGGCCGCACCGCCCCGGACGTGCAGACCGCCCTGGCCAGGCTGGCGCGGGTGGTGGTCCCGGCGCCCACGCAAACCGGCGCGGTGGCCGGGACGCCCGGCGGCCGCAAGCCCAGCCCGTCCTCGGCCGCCGAGTCCCGGGACGGCGTCCACCTCTTCGCGTACGCCCTGGGCGGCGGGCAGGGGCTGGCCCTCGCCCTGGCGACACCCCGGCGCGACGCGGGCGACCACACCGTCGCCGGGATCGCCGTGGTGCTGCTCTCCCTCCTCACCGCCCCTCACCAGGGCGCGGACGCCGCGGGCCGCTCGGCGGCGCTCGTACGGCTGCTGCTCGGCGCCGCACCGGGGGAGGTGGCTCCGCTGCTGGGCGACGAGGACTCCTGGACGGTGGTGCACGCCCGCCGCGCCGACGGCACCCCGGCGGACCGGCTGACCGCCGGCGCACTGGCGGCCGCCCTGGGCTCGGCCCTGTCCGACGCCGACCGGGAGACCGTACGGATCCTGCTCCACGGCCCTCGTGCGGTGCCCCCGCAGTCCGGCTGGAGCATCGGGGTCTCGGAACCGGCCGCCGTCACCGCCCTGCCCGACGCCGACGCGCAGGCGGCGCGCGCGCTGGGGCACGCCGAGGCCACCCGTGTCCCGGTGAGCACGCACCGCCCGGGACTCGGCGGGCTGGCCGGCCTCGTGGCCCCCGACCGCGCCGAGGCGCACGCCCGCGCCCTGCTCGCTCCGCTCACCGTTCCCCTGGCCGAGACCCTGCGCTGCTGGCTCGGCCTCCACGGCAGCTGGGACCGTACGGCCGTGGCGCTCAGGATCCACCGCAACACGGTCCGCCAGCGCATCGCCCGGTGCGCGGCGCTGCTCGACATGGACCTCGACGACATGGACGTGCGGACCGAGCTGTGGTTCGCCCTGCGGAGCCGCATGTAACCCGATCCGGGATGCGCCCCTCCCGTCCGGCCCCCTCTCACCTCCCTCCCGACCTTCCGCCCCTCGCTCATCCGTGCGAGGGGCGGAAATGTATCCGCCGTGTATGCCCGGCCCCTTGAATCGCCGCGTCACCCGACGACGGGTCGTCCGACGACAAGGGGAGCACCATGCACAGGAATGTCCGCCGTGCCCTGACCGGCCTGAGCGCGTTCGCCGCCGCCATGGTCATCGGCCCGGTCGCGGTCGCCGCGCCGATCGTGGGCGCCTCGGAGGCCGCCGTGGCCGCGCGGCCCGCCTTCAAGATGCCGTTCGACTGCGACCAGGTGTGGACCGGCAGCAACTGGGACGGCCACAGTCCCGCCCACTCGATCGACTGGAACCACTACGACGCCAACGGCACCCCGGACGACCTGGGCCGCCGGGTGTTCGCCAGCGCGGGCGGCACCGTCCTGGAGTCCTACTACTCGACGGGGGCGGGCTACGGAAACACCATAGTCATCGGCCACGGTGGCGGCTGGCAGACCCGGTACGCCCACCTCCAGACCCGCGAGGTGCAGGCCGGTGACACGGTGAACGTGGGTCAGCTGATCGGCAAGGTCGGAGCCACCTCCGCCCTCTACGACCTCTCCCCCCACCTGCACTACGAGCAGAAGCTCAACGGTTCGGTCGTCGTCGCCGTCGTCCAGGGAGTGACGTGGAGCGACTTCACCAAGCGCACCCAGAAGAGCAACAACAGATGCTGACCCGTGCCCGGTCCACCACCGGACCGGGACGGCGTTGAACACGGGTGCGGGTGCGACGGCGGTCGCACCCGCACCCGTGTGTCGCACCGGCTCAGCGCAACGCGCGTAGCTTCGCGTCCATCAGCCCCGCCTCATCGGGTACGTCGAGCCGCCGCCAGGTCGCCAGCGAGCGGTGGAAGTAGTGCCGGGCCGTCTGCGTACGCCCCGTCGCGTCGTGCAGCTCCCCCAGCAGACCGGCCACCCGCGCCTGCGCCCGGCGGTCGCCCAGCTGCTGCTGCACCGCCAGCGCGCCCACCAGCAGCGCCGACGCCTCGCCGGACTCGCCCTGCCGCAGGCACAGTTCGGCGATGCTCTGCTGCACGTACGCCGCGCAGTGCAGATCGGCGAGCTCGTCGAAGATGCCGAGCGCGTGCTCCAGTTCACCGCGCGCCGCCTGCGGCTCACCCCGCAGCTCGTGCAGCACGGCGACCCTGCGTCGTACCTGCGCCTCCCGGTGCCGGTCGCCGACGACCAGGGACAGCTCCAGGGCGCCTCGTAACCAGTCGGCCGCGACCTCCGGGTCCTCCCGCTCCAGCCACACGGAGGCGATCGCGTTCCGCGCCACCGCCTCGCCGTGCGGGTCGCCTGTGGCCGCGAAGTGCCGCAGGGCGACGGTGAACATCTCCAGCGCGGTACCGAGTTCACCCACCACCCGGTGCACCGAGCCGGCCCCCACCGCCGCGACCGCCTCCCCCGTCCGGTGGCCGAGCTCCGCGAAGAGGGCGCGGGACCGGTCGAAGGAGGCGAGCGCGTCCTCGTAGCGGTCCTGGTAGAGGTGGAGCTGACCGAGGTTGCGCAGCAGGGCGGCCGCCCCGGATCCGTCGTGGGACGGCATGGCGTCGAGGACGAGCCGGTGGGTGCGCAGCCAGTCCCCGTAGTAGCCGCGCATGTCGAAGAAGCCGGCCAGTTCGACGGTGAGCGCCGCGGCCAGGTCGGTCCTGCCCAGGCGCACCGCCGCGTCCACGGCGGCCACCAGGTTGCGGTGCTCGCTCTCGAACCAGTCCACCGGCCGCTCCCGCACCAGGGCGGCCACCGCGGCCGGCGGACGTCCACCCTGGCCGCCGGGGTCACCCAGCACGCCCAGGAAGCGGGTGGGCATCGCCGCGTTGGCGGTACGGGCCAGAGCCGTCAACGCCTCGATGACCGCGAGGCGGCGCCGCATCCGGGTCTCCTGGTGGTCGGTCAGGGCGAGTTCGCGGGCGTAGGACCGCAGCAGGTCGTGCATCCGGTAGCGGTTCAGGCCGAGATCGTCCCTGCCCACCACCTCCACCAGATGCTCGTCGAGCAGGGTCTCCAGCCCTCCGGCCGCCTCCTCGCCCGCCTGGCCGCCGCTGCCGGTGGCCACCGCGACGAGCCAGCCGGGGACGGCGTCGTCGGGCAGATCCCCGAAGCTCCGGAAGGCGAGGGCCGCGGGCTCCGGGAGATGGCGGTAGCTGAGTTCGGCGCCCGCGCGTACCTCCAGCTCACCGGAGCGGACCGCCCCGAGCCTCCCGCGTTCGTCACGCAGCGAGTCCGCCAGGGTGGAGACGCTCCACCCCGGACGGTTGACCAGCCGGGCGGCGGCGATCCGCACCGCCAGCGGAAGCGATCCGCACTCGGCGAGGACCCGGTCGGCGTCCGCGCCCTCCCGGAGCAGCCGCTCCGCGCCGACGATCGCCCCGAACAGCGCACGGGCGTCGTCATGCCGCATCAGCCCCAACGGGCAGGCGTACGAGGGCAGTCCGGGCATCCGCCGCCGCGAGGTGACCAGCACGGCCGAGCCGCCGGTACCCGGCAGCAGAGGGCGCACCTGGGTGTCCCCCACCGCGTCGTCCAGCACGATCAGACAGCGCCGCTGCGCGAGCCGGGAGCGGAACATCGCGGCCCGCTCACCGGGTTCGCCGGGTATCGCGCTGTCGATGACGCCCAGACCACGCAGCAACTCGGCCAGCACCTCGGCCGGTTCACGCGGGCAGTCACTCGTCCCTGCGAGGTCGGCGAAGAGCTGCCCGTCGGGGAACGCCGTACGCACCCGGTGGGCGACGTGCACCGCCAGGGTCGACTTCCCGGCGCCCGGCGGTCCGGAGACGGCGGCCACCACGGGGTGCCGTCCGGCGGTGGACAGCAGCGCCTCCAGGTCCGCGACCTCGACCGCACGCCCCGTGAAGTCCGGTATGTCCATGGGTAGTTGGCACACCGGTGCCGGGGCCGCGGACCGACGGTGGCCGGCATACCCGTTGACCTCGGCGCCGACGGCCCGCAGCGGCGCACTCGGCTCCACCCCGAGCTCGGCGGCTATCACCCTCTCCGCCTCCGCGTACGCCGAACGCGCCTCGGCGCTCCTGCCGGAGTCCCGCAGCGCGTGCACCAGCATCCGCCACAGGTCCTCCCGCAGCGGGCTCTCGGCGAGCCGGGAGCGCAGCCCGGAGACCAGATGGGCGTAGTCACCCAGCCGGAGCCGGACCTCCAGGCACTCGTCGGCCGCCAGGGACCGCAACTCCTCGATCCTTGCGACGGCCGGGTCCCACACCACGCTGGACCGCACGTCCTGGAGCACCCCGCCGCGCCACAGCCCGAGGGCCGCCTCGTAGGCGCGCACCGCCCCGGCGTCGTCCGCGCCGTCGCGCGCGGCACGGGCCTGGGCGAGCCGCCGCTCGAAGAGCAGCGAGTCCAGTTCGCCCGGTGCGACGTCCAGCGCGTACCCGCCGGGCTCGGTGCGCAGCCCGGCGACCGCAGCCGGTGGCAGCAGTTGCCGCAGGGTGCGCACATGGGTCCGTACGTTGGCGACGGCGGAGCGTGGTGCACCGCCGGGCCAGAGCACCTCCGTCAGCAGGTCGACCGAGACGAAACCGTTCGGCTGGAGCAGCAGCGTCGCCAGTACGGCACGGGGCTTGGCCCCTCCGACCCGTACGGCCGCTCCGTCCGCCTTCACCCGCAGCGGCCCCAGGACCCCGAACACCGGCTCCCCCACAGCGACCCTCCGCGACTTCTCATGACTCCGCGAACACTCGGCAACTGCGTTGCAGCGTAACGATGTCCGAGTCCCGTGAAGCGGAAACCGATCCACCGCCACCGCCCGTTCACGGAAGCGTCCGGCAGGGCCTCGCCGGCGTACGAGGCGCACCGTTATTCGGAGGCGACGGCGAACGTCCCCTGTGAGGATCGGAGCCGCCCCACCACCAGCCCACCCCGAAGGACGTGCACCATGGCCCGCCGCGCCGTCACCCTCATCCGCTCCGCCACCCTGTCCGACGTCGCCGACTACGCCTACGCCGCGACCGCCCCCGCCGAGGCCCGGCTGATCTTCCTCGCCGGGTCCTGCCCGCTCGACGAGGACGGTGCGACGGTGGCGGTCGGCGACTACGCCGGCCAGGCGGCCAAGGCCCTGGAGAACCTGCGCACCGCCCTGGCCGACGCGGGAGCGGACCTGGAGGACGTCATCAGCACCCGGGTGCTCGTCGCCTCCACCCGCCAGGCCGACCTGGTGACCGCCTGGGACGTGATCCGCGCCGGCTTCGGCGACCACGACGTGCCCAGCACCCTGCTGGGGGTCACCGTCCTCGGCTACCACGACCAGCTGGTGGAGATCGAAGCCGTCGCGGCCGTACTGGACTCCTGACCGGGGTCGCCCGGCCCGCGCGCCGTCCGGGGAGTCCTGCCGAGGCCGGCGACACCACGAGGCTGATCACGGCGGGCGTCCATGCCACACGTGCAGCACCGGCAGGTGGTGCGGAGTCGGTTGCCTCACGTGCGGAGTCGGTTGACTCAGGTGCGGACGTCCTTGACGGTGAGCTGACTGAGCCTTTCCCGCCCTGGCCGGTCAGTAGTGGTCGCGGGCCTGGATGATTTCCAGGCCGCCGGAGTCGGTGACGCGGTAGACCAGTCGGTGTTCCTGCGTGATGCGACGGGACCACCAGCCGGACAGGTTCCCCTTCAGCGGCTCGGGCTTGCCCCTGCCTTCGAAAGGGGTCCGTTTGATCTCCTTGATGAGGTCATTGACCCGGCGGAGCGTTTTGCGGTCGGTGTCAGCCCAGTGGGTGTAGTCCTCCCACCCGTCGTCCGAGAACGACGTCTTCACACGTCCTCCGTGTCGATCAGGTCTCGCACGGTGCCGCGTCCGGCGTCCATCTGCTCGATGGAGCGCATGAGGCGGGCTGCATTGCGGGGGGAACGCATCAGGTACATCGTCTCCTCCCAGGCGTTGTAGTCCTCCTCGGACATGATCACGACGGTGCCCGCCTTCGACGTGACACGCTCCGGCGCATGATCCTCGGTGACGCGACGGATCAGACCGAAGAAGTCCTTCCGCGCTTCACTTGCGTTGATGGTCATGAGTTCCTCCCACGCATATCACTAACGTACTGAAAACGGTACCACAAGCGTACGCTATTTGGTACGGTCAGCCGCCCCGGGCCGTTCAGGGCTTCTCGCTGGTTCAGGAGCGTGACTCCGCCGCACACCCCCCGGCCCGATGCGACCAGGCCGCGCGCGAGCTGCGCCCGATATGCCCCTTCCTCCAGCATGTGCAACCAGGGGTTGACCGATCCCAGATGCGCACCTAGGTTTCTCGCAACCCACTGGTACATCGATTAACCACCCTGGTTAACGTCCTGGTTGGAGACATCCCGCTGTGCGCTCACCGTTGAGTCGGCGCGGTTTCCTTGCTGCTGGTTCCGGCTTGGCCGCCGCTACCGCGCTGCCCGCAATGTCCGGCTGCTCCACCCTCGCCTCGGCCGATTCCGACCCCGGCACGCTCGTCGTCCACACCCAGCTCGGCACCACCGCGCCCGGCTCGCCCACCTACACGGCCGCCGTGAAGGAGTTCGAGAAGGAGAACCCGGGCCTCCGGGTGAAGAACCTGGTCAACGGCGACGACCTCCCGCAGGTGTACGAGACCTCGCGGCTGGCCCGCAAGGAGCCGGACGTCGTCATGGTCAACCTGTACGACAAGACGCTGGCCTGGACCGATGTCGGCGCGACCGTCGACGTCAAGGGCTATCTCGACGACTGGGGGCTCAGGGACCGCGTCCTGCCCCAGGCGCTGAAGGAGTGGACCGACGACAAGGGCAGGCTACGGGCCTTCCCGTACTTCGCCACCAACTGGCCGGTCGCCTTCAACACGCATCTGCTGGACCGTGCCGGTGTCGGCTCCGTCCCCACCACCGGGGACCAGCTGATCGGGGCGGCGCGGAAGCTGCGGGCCAAGGGCATCGCGCCGGTCACCGTCGGCGGGAACGACTGGACCGGGCAGAAGCTGCTGGCCCAGATCATCCAGACCTTCCTCACCCAGGACGAGGCCCGGCAGGTCTACACGACCGGCGACTTCAGCGGCAGCCGCGGCGCCCGCGAGGGCATCGACTACTTCGTGTCGCTGCGGGACGCCGGGGTCTTCGCCGACAAGGCGCAGGGCCTGACCTCCGACACGATGACCACGCAGTACAACACCGAGCAGGCGGCCGTGCAGTCGGCGATGTCCTCCGCGCTGGCCAAGGTGCCGGCGAGGACCGCCGGGCACACCGAGGTCGGTGGCTGGCCGCTCGCACCGGGCGCGTCGCACGGGAAGCCGACCATCCTGCGCTCCTACACCCTGGTCGCCTTCTGGATCAGCCCCAACGGGGTCCGGAAGCTGGAGCAGGTGGAGAAGTTCATCCGCTTCATGTACCGGCCGGAGACCGTGTCCCGCTTCATCACCGAGAGCGGACGTGACATGGCTCTGGTGACCGACACCGTCAGCAAGGACTTCCCGCTGGTGGCCGACGCCCAGCGGCTCGGCGACTCGGTCGGCCAGGTGCTGCTGCCCGACCTGTACGTCCCGCCGACCGCGACCCAGCCGCTGATCACCGCGACCAGCACCGCCTTCACCCGGGGCAAGAGCGCCGCAGCCGTGCGCTCGGCCCTGGAATCCGCCTACCGCACGGCCTGATCCGCGCGCCCGAGCCTTAGCGAGTACTTCAATGACGATGCTCTCGTCCGCCCAGGGCGGCGCCTCGGTCCGTGGGCCGGCCCGTCCCCCGCTGCCCGGACGCGGCGAGGCGGACACGACCGCCACCACCAGGCGCCGCACGCAGGGCGGGACGATCCTCGCCCTGCCCGCGCTGGCCTGGTACCTGATCTTCATGGTCGGCCCGCTGGTCGCCATCTTCGTGATCGCCCTGCTGCGCTGGCCCGGCATGCTCCAGCCGGTCTCCTTCGCCGGAACCTCCAACATCAGCGCGGTCCTCGGCGACCCGGTCTTCTGGGACGCGGTGCGCAACACCGCCGTACAGCTCGCGGTGGCCCTGCCGCTGATGATCACCGGCGCGTACATGCTCGGCTACTACGTCGCGCAGAAGCCGCCCGGACACCGCGTCCTGCGCTATCTGCTGTTCATCCCGGGACTGATCTCCACCCCCGCGAAGGCGATGGTGTTCTACGCGGTCCTCTCGCCGGACGGCCTCCTCAACGGCGCCCTGGACAAGGTGGGTCTGGGGTCGCTGACCGACGCCTGGCTCGCCTCCCCTTCCACCGCGCTGGCCTCGCTGATCGTCCTGGACGTGTGGAGCGGTATCGGTTTCACCGCCGTGCTGTTCGCCGCCCGGCTCGGGAGCGTGCCGGACGAGATCGGTGAGGCGGCACAGCTCGACGGCGCCGGGCACTGGCGGACGATGTGGCGCATCCACTTCCCCGTCATCCGGGACTTCGTGGGCGTGACGACGATGCTGCAGTTCCTCTGGACCCTGTTCGGCTCCGCCCAGAACGTACTGCTGCTGACCCAGGGCGGCCCGGGGAGCTCGTCGACGACGCTCTCCTTCCTCGTCTACCAGAAGGCCTTCATCGCGGCCGACCTCGGCTACAGCCAGACGGTGGGCGTGGTGCTCTTCCTGGTCGGTCTCGTCGGCCTGCTCACCATCCGCCGCGTCTTCCGCCAGAACTACTGATCGGAACGGTTCCATGAAATTCGGAAGGTCCTGGCTGCCGGCGCACATCCTCGCCTGGCTGTACATGGTGCTGCTGGTCGTCCCGCTGTACTACCTGCTGGTCTCCGCGTTCAAGACGAACGACCAGATATTCGGGAGCCCGTTCTCCCTGCCCACCTCGCTCTCCGCGCACAACTTCACCGAGTCGTTCTCCTCGGCGCACCTCGGTCCGGCGATCCTCAACTCGATGCTGGTGACGGCGCTCGCGCTGCTGCTCACCCTGGTGCTGGCGATACCCGCGGCCTTCGCGATCGCCCGCGCCGAGGGCCGGATGGGGGCCTTCGTCGAGCGGGTCTTCTCCCTGGGCTTCCTGATCCCCACCTTCGCCGCGCTCTTCCCCACCTTCCTGCTGGCCGCGGCGACCGGGCTGTTCCACACCCGGGCTTTCATGGTGCTGTTCCTGCCGGCGACCGCGATGCCGCTGTCCGTGGTGATCCTGGTGCAGTTCATGCGGACGATCCCGCGGGAGATGGAGGAGGCCGCCCGGATGGACGGCGCGTCCACCTTCGCGGTGCTGCGGCACGTCTACACCCCGATGTGCATGCCCGGCATCGCGACGATCCTGCTGCTGAACTTCCTGACCTTCTGGAACGAGTACCTCTACTCCCTCGTCATCGTCGGCCCCGACCCGGACGTGCGGACCGTGCAGGTCGCGCTGCCCACGCTGAAGTCCCTGACGGGGACGGACTACGGCATCCTTACGGCGGGCACGGTGCTGACCCTGGTCCCGGTCTGGGTGGTCTACACCGTGCTCCAGAAGCGGATGCAGCAGGCCCTCGTCAGCGGAGCGGTGAAAATGTGACCCAGTCCCAGGAAACACGTGCGGCGGTTCGCCCCACCATCAAGGCCGTAGCGGCGGCGGCCGGTGTGTCCACGGCGGCCGTGTCCCAGGCCGTCAACGGCACGGGCCGGATCTCGGAGGCGACCCGGCGCCGGGTGCTGGAGGCGGCTGCCGAGCTGGGCTGGTCGCCCAGCGCCTCCGCGACGGCGCTGCGCCGGGCCCGTACCCGCACGATCGCGCTGGTCGTCCGGCGGCCCACCGATGTGCTGGGCTCCGACCCGCACTTCAGCGAGCTGATCACCGGTCTGGAGGGCGAACTCGCCCCGCGCGGCTACGGTCTGCTGCTCCACCTGGTCGCCGGCATGGAGCAGGAGAGCGCGCTGTACGAGCGGCTGGTTGCCGAGGGGCGGATAGACGGCGCGGTGCTGACCGACGCACGCGCCGACGACCCGCGCCCCGCCCTGCTGCGGGGTCTGGGGCTGCCGGCGGTGCTGCTGGGCGCTCCCGACGCCGCGTCCCCGGTGCCCCGGGTGGGGCTCGGCCGGCAGGACGCCGGTGTACGGGAGGCCGTCGCGCATCTGCTGGAGCTCGGCCACCGGCGTATCGCCTATGTGGCGGGCCCGGCGGAACTGCTGCACACCCGGCTGCGGCTGAGCGCGTTCGAGGACGCGCTGGCCGGGGCGGGGCTCGTCCCCGCGGCCGTACGGCACAGCGACTTCACCGAGCGGGCGGCCGTCGAGGTCACCGAGGAGCTGCTCGCCCTGCCGGACCGGCCGACCGCGCTCGTCTTCCCCAACGACTCGATGGCGGTGTGCGGCATCGGCACCGCGCAGCGCGCCGGACTGCGGGTGCCGGACGACCTGTCGGTGGTCGGCTACGACAACCTGCCGCTCGGCCGATGGCTGCACCCCCGGCTCACCACCGTCGACCAGCAGGTGCAGCAGGTAGGCGCGGCAGCCGCCCGCGTCCTGCTCGCCGGGTGCGGGGAGGACGTTCCCCCGCCCGCGCTCGACGGACGCCCCCGGCTCGTCGAGCGGGAGTCCACCGGGCCCGCGCCCTGCCCGCCGCCCTGATCCACCCGTACCACGCAGCACACCCCCGCACCGCGAAGAGGAACCCGGAAACACCATGCGACGCCACAGCGCCCAGCTCACCCACGACTCCGCCGTACTCCCGTGGCTCGGGACCAACTTCTGGTCCCGTACCGGTGGTCCGCTGATGTGGCGGAACTACGAGCCGAAGACGGTGCGGGAGGAACTGGCGGTGCTCCGGGAGCACGGTCTGAACATGACCCGCTCGTTCTTCTACTGGCCGGACTTCCACCCAGAGCCGGGCAGGATCGACGAGGAGCTCTGCGACCGTTTCCGGGACTTCCTCGACGCCCACCGCGAGCTGGGCATGGGCACGGTCCCCACCTTCATCGTCGGCCACATGTCGGGCGAGAACTGGGACCCGGTCTGGCGTGGTGACCGCGACCTGTACGAGGACGTGTGGCTGGTCGGCCGGCAGGCGTGGTTCGTCTCGCAGATGACCCGCCGCTTCAAGGACCACCCGGCCGTCACCGGCTGGCTGATCACCAACGAGATGCCGGGCTACGGCCGGATCTACCAGGTGGACCCGCCCTCCAGCGATGTCGTCACCGCCTGGGCCCAGTTCATGTGCGACGCCGTGCGCGCCGCGGGCGGCACCCAGCCGGTGTCGCTCGGCGACGGTGCCTGGGGCATCGAGGTGACCGGCCGGGACAACGGCTTCTCGCTGCGGGAGACCGCCGAGTACGTCGACTTCGTCGGCCCGCACGTCTACCGCTCCGACACCGACCGGCCGCGCCAGCACTACCGGGCGGCGTTCGAGTGCGAGCTGGCCTCCGTCACCGGGCAGCCCGTCGTCCTGGAGGAGTTCGGGCTCTCCACGGACACGGTGTCGGCGGCGAACGCCGGGATCTACTACCGCCAGACGCTGCACAACTCGCTGCTGGGCGGGGCGACGGGCTGGATGGCGTGGAACAACACGGACTACGACGACCTGTGGGAGCAGTCGCCGTACGACCACCACCCCTTCGAGATGCACTTCGGGATCACGGACAGCGCCGGCCGCCCGAAGGAGCCGCTGCGTGAGCTGGCCGCCTTCGCGAAGGTGCTGGAGCAGGTCGACTTCGCGCGCTGCCGCCGCTCCGACGCGGACGCGGCGCTCGTGGTGCCGGCCTTCCTGGAGCGGGGCTACCCGTACAGCAGGCCGGCCGACCGCCCGCTGATCTTCACCTCGTTGCACCAGGGGTACGTGGCCGCGCGCGGCGCGGACCTGCCGGTGGCGTTCGCCCGCGAGGCGGACGGGCTGCCCGGCGACGCCTCGCTGTATCTGCTGCCGTCGACCCGGCAGCTGACCACCCGTACCCGCCGTGACCTGGAGCGCCGGGCGCGGGAGGGTGCCACGGTCTACCTGTCGTTCTGCTCGGGCGAGTACCCGACGACCCGCGGCCCCTGGTTCCATGACCTGGACGGGCTGTTCGGGGTGGAGCTCCAGCTGTCGTACGGGGTGGCGGAGCCGATCGAGGACGACGTCCTGGAGATGACGTTCACCGAGGACTTCGGCTCGATCGCGGCGGGCGAGGTGCTGACCTTCCCCGTCGCGGGCAACGAGGACAGCCGGGCCTACCTGCCGGTCGTCCCGGACGGGGCCCGGGTCGTGGCGACCGACGCGCACGGCCGTCCGGCGCTGCTGCGGTACGAGACCGGCGCGGGACGGACGGTCCTGGCCACCTACCCGCTGGAGCACATGGCCGCCCGTACGGCCCGGGCCAACCCGGAGCAGACCCACCGGCTGTACGCGGCGCTCGCCGAACTGGCCGGGGCGGCGCGACCGGTGACGGTGGACACCCCGCACGTCGCCGCCGACTCCCTGGTCCGCGAGGACGGCGCCCGCTTCGTGTGGCTGGTGAGCCAGTCTGACGAGGAGCTGACCGTACGCCCGGCGGTGGACGGCGAACTGCGTGAGCTGTCCGGCGGGGCCCCGGTGCGGGACGTGACGCTTTCCCCGTACGGGGTGCGCGTCCTCGAACTGCGCTGACCGCGCCCGCCCGTCCCGCCCTCCGTCCTTGAGAAATGAGCCGCCGCACCATGTCCGAACCGCTGTTCCGTGACCCCGCGATGCCCGTCGCCGACCGGGTGCGCGACCTGCTGTCGCGGATGACGCTCACCGAGAAGGTGGGCCAGGTCAACCAGCGGATGTACGGCTGGGACGCGTACGAGCGCACCCCGTCCGGCCACCGGCTGACGGACGCGTTCCACGCGGAGGTGGCCGCGTACGACGGCATGGGCGCGCTGTACGGGCTGCAGCGTGCCGACCCGTGGTCCGGGGTGACCGCGGAGACGGGCATCGGCGCCGGGGACGGGGCGGGGGTCTCCGACGCCGTGCAGCGGCATGTCGTGGAGAACACCCGCCTCGGCATCCCCGTCCTGATGGTGGAGGAGATGCCGCACGGACACCAGGCGCTGGACGGGACGGTCCTGCCGGTCAATCTGGCGGTGGGCGCCACCTGGGATCCGGAGCTGTACGAGGAGGCCGCCGCCGCGGCCGCCGCCCAGCTCCGGGCCCGGGGCGGCCACGTCGCCCTGGTCTCCGCCCTCGACCTGGTGCGGGATCCGCGCTGGGGCCGGGCGGAGGAGTGCTTCGGCGAGGATCCGTATCTGGCCGCGCGGTTCACCGAGGCGCTGGTGCGCGGTGTGCAGGGCGGTCCGGCCGGGGAGGGCATCGGTCCCGGCCGTGCGGCGGTCGTCCTCAAGCACTTCGCGGGTCAGGGCGCCACCGTCGGCGGCCGCAACAGCGCGGCGACCGACCTCGGGCTGCGGGAGCTGCACGAGATCCATCTGGTGGCGGCGCTGGCGGGGGTGCGGGCGGGGGCCGCCGGTGTGATGGCGGCGTACAACGAGTTCGACGGTGTGCCGTGTGCGGCGAATCGTGAGCTGCTGACCGGGATCCTCCGGGAGCGGTGGGGTTTCGACGGCCTGGTGATGGCCGACGGGCTCGCGGTCGACCGGCTGGTCCGGCTGGCGGGTGATCCGGCTGCGGCCGGCGCGATGGCGTTGCGGGCCGGGACGGACCTGAGTCTGTGGGACGACTGCTACCCGCGGCTCGCGGACGCGGTCCGGCGCGGCCTGGTCGACGAGGCGACGCTGGACCGGGCGGCCGGACGCGTCCTGGCCCTGAAGTTCCGTCTCGGGCTCTTCGAGCAGCCGTACACCACCGCGCGTCCCCCGGCGCCGGAGGACGTGGAGCGGCTGAGTGAGCGGGTGGCCCGCGAGGCGGTCACGCTCCTCACGCACGACGGTGCCACGCTGCCGTTGGCCGGGCGGGGACTCGGGACCGTGGCGGTGATCGGCCCGAACGCCGACTCCGTCCCGCAGCAGATCGGTGACTACACGGCCCCGCAGCGGCCGGGAGCCGGCCGCACCGTGCTCGCCGGTGTCCGGGCGGCCGCGCCGGAGGGCACCGAGGTGACCCACGCCCGGGGCTGCGAACTGGTCGGCGGCGACACCTCGGGCCTTCCCGAGGCGGTGGCCCTCGCGACCGCGGCCGATGTGGTGGTCCTGGTCCTCGGCGGCTCCAGTGCGCGCGAGCCGGACACCCGCTTCGACGCCAACGGCGCCGCGGTCGTCTCCACCGGCAATCCGGTGGGGATGACCTGCGGCGAGGGTGTCGACCTGGCCGAACTCGGTCTGCCGGAGGGCCAGTCGGCGCTGCTGGACGCGGTCGCGTCGACCGGCACCCCGGTCGTGGTGGTACTCGTCCAGGGGCGTCCGCACGCGTTGCCGGATCTCACCGGCCGGGTGTCGGCGGTGCTGTCCGCCTGGTATCCGGGCCCGTGGGGCGGGCAGGCCGTCGCGGACGTCCTCTTCGGAGCGGCCGAGCCGCAGGGGCGGCTGCCCGTCTCGGTGCCCCGCTCGACGGGCCAGCTGCCCGTGTTCTACAACGTCAAGGACCACGGGTACCGCGGCTACGTCGACCGGCCCGCGACCGCCCGCCACCCCTTCGGCCACGGGCTGAGCTACACGTCGGTCGAGTACGGCGCCCCCGTGCTGTCCCGCTCGGAGGTGGCGGCCGGCGAGTTCACGCCGGACGGCGCCACCGCGCCCGTCAGTTGCGTGGTGCGGGTCGCCAACACGGGGAGCCGTCCGGTGGCCGAGACCGTCCAGCTCTACGTACGCCGGGTGCTGGGCGGGACCGCGTGGCCGCGGGTGCGTGAGCTGCGCGGCTTCGCGAGGGTGGACCTGGCGCCGGGTGCGGTCGTCGAGGTCACCTTCGCTCTGGACGCGGGGACCCTGGCGTCGTTCACGTACGAGGGCGAATGGGCCGTGGAACCGGGCGAGTTCGCCATCGGCACCGGCCCGTCGTCCGACCGGACGGAGACCGCCGGGCTGCTGGTGAGGGAGTCCGGCGGGCGCTGACCGCGGGCCGGACGGGGTGCGCCGGCGCCTCGGTGGAGGGGCGTCCGGGCGCGCGGCTCACCGCACGCGTGCGGTCGAGCCCTCGTCCTCCTCGTCCTCGTCCTCGTCCGGGACGTGGACGTCGAAGACGTTGATGTTGATCTCGACGACCTCCAGGCCGGTCATCGACTCGACCGCGTCGGTGGCGTTGGTCCTGATCCGGTCGGCGAGCTTGTGGATCTGGACCCCGTACTCCACCTCGACGTCCACGTCGATCGCCGTCTGCTTCTCGCCCACCTCGACCTTGACGGCGCGTCCCGCCCCCGAGGAGCCGGAGCGGCGTCCGGTGACCGCGCCTATCGCCTTCGACGCCCCCCGGCCCACCGAGTGCACGCCTTCGGTGTCGCGGATGGCGATTCCGGCGATGGTGGCCACGACCCCGTCCGCGATGGTCGTCGTGCCGCGTCCGGTCTGTTCCGTGTTACCGCCCACATCAGCCATGACTGCCTCACAGAGAGTTCGGTGCGACGGGCCGGCCCGTTCCTCACCGGCCCCTCGTCTCACTGTGCGCCTGCCCGCGCCGTGCCGCCATCGGGGTGACAGGGCGCTCCGGACCGGCACTCTCCGCCACCTGGCTTCCTGGCCGGACCGCCGGGAAGCGGCACCCTCCGCCACCTGTAACCCGGTCCGGACCTTCGGCCGGAGCCGGACGGAACCGCCGCGCGCGACCCGGACCAATCCGGTGCCACGTCGGCTCCGAATCATCGGTGAGGGTCCGGAACCAGCCCTCACCTCCCTGTCCTGGGGCGTGGTCCGCCCACGCCCCAGGACAGCACCTGGAGCGCGCGGTCCCGCCGCTCCCCGTCGCCGGCACGGCCGCCTCCACCGTCCGCAGCCTCCATGCCGTGGGCCGGGGTGAGTGAGCAGTAACCCTCGGCGGACTCGTGGTGAGCCACCCGCACCGCTCCCTCCCGGGCTCCGCCCGCCTCGCGTGGGCGGCGGCGTGCTCAGCATCACCCTGGACAGCCACCATGACCGCCGGGTAACTTCGGAAGGGTCTGAGCAAGCGCTTAGCCACCGCGACCGAAGCCGAAGCTGACACCAGGAGGCACCCCGTGCGCCGTACGGTTTACAACGAGGACCACGAGGCGTTCAGGGAGACCATCCGCGCCTTCATCGAGGCCGAGGTCGTCCCCGTCTACGACGAGTGGTTCGCCGCCGGCCAGGCGCCCCGCGACTTCTACTACAAGCTCGCCGAGCTCGGCATCTTCGGCATCGAGGTGCCCGAGGAGTACGGCGGCGCGGGCATCGACAGCTTCAAGTTCGAGGCGATCCTGTACGAGGAGACCGCGCGCGCGGGCATCTCCTTCGGCGGCTCCGGTGTGCACGTCCTGCTCTGCCTGCCCTACATCAAGGCGTACGCGACCGAGGAGCAGAAGAAGCGCTGGCTCCCGGACTTCGTCTCCGGGAAGACGATGTACGCGATAGCCATGACGGAGCCGGGCACCGGTTCCGACCTGGCCGGCATGAAGACCACCGCCAAGCTCTCCGAGGACGGCACGCACTACGTCCTCAACGGCGCCAAGACCTTCATCACCGGCGGTGTCCACGCCGACAAGGTCATCGTCTGCGCCCGCACCGACTCCCCCAAGCCCGACGACCGCCGCCACGGCATCTCGCTCCTGGTCGTCGACACCAAGTCCGAGGGCTACTCCGTCGGCCGCAAGCTCGACAAGCTGGGCCTGAAGGTCTCCGACACCGCCGAGCTGGCCTTCGTGGACGTCAAGGTCCCCGTCGAGGACCTGCTCGGCGAGGAGAACAAGGGCTTCTCCTACCTCGGCCAGAACCTCCCCCAGGAGCGCCTGGGCATCGCCGTCGGCGCCTACGCCCAGGCGAAGGCCGCGATCCGCTTCGCCCAGCAGTACACCCAGGACCGCACGGTCTTCGGGAAGTCCGTGGCGTCCTTCCAGAACACCAAGTTCGAGCTGGCCGCCTGCAAGGCCGAAGTCGACGCCGCCGAGGCCGTCTGCGACCGGGCGATCGAGGCGCTGGACGCCGGCGAGCTCACCCCCGCCGAGGCCGCGTCCGCGAAGCTCTTCTGCACCGAGGTCGCGCACCGGGTGATCGACCGCTGCCTCCAGCTGCACGGCGGCTACGGCTTCATGAACGAGTACCCGATCGCCCGCCTCTACACGGACAACCGGGTCAACCGCATCTACGGCGGCACCAGCGAGGTCATGAAGTCGATCATCGCCAAGTCCATGGGCCTCTGAGAACGGCTACGTTTCTCCTCCATGAGCGAAGCACTCGACTCCCTGCTCGATCTGCTCGACCTCGAGCGGATCGAGCAGGACATATTCAGGGGTCAGAGCCGTTCCGCGGTCGTGCCCCGCGTCTTCGGCGGCCAGGTCGCCGCCCAGGCCCTGGTCGCGGCCGGGCGGACCGTCCCGGCCGACCGGGGCGCGCACTCCCTGCACTCCTACTTCCTGCGTCCCGGCGACCCCGGGGCGCCGATCGTCTACAACGTGGACCGGATCCGCGACGGACGCTCCTTCACCACCCGGCGGGTGGTGGCCGTCCAGCACGGTAAGCCGATCTTCCATCTCTCGGCGTCGTTCCAGGTCCACGAGGAGGGCATGGACCACCAGAGGGTCATGCCGCACGCCCCGGACCCCGAGACCCTGGAGACGACCGAGGAGATGCTCCACCGGTACGTGGACCGGTTCGCCGATCCGCGGCTCGCCGACCGGCTGGTGGAGGCGCGGGCCGCCGTCGACCTGCGCTATGTGGACGCCCCGCCGTTCGCCACCGCCGGCGAACCCCGCGAGCCCCGCTCGCAGGTGTGGTTCAGGACGCGCGGCAAGCTGGCCGACGACCCGCTGCTGCACGTGTGCATGGCGACGTACGTCTCCGACATGACGCTGCTGGACTCCGTGCTGCTCGCCCACGGGCGCGGCGGCTGGTCGGTCGGCGACGTGGTGGGCGCCAGCCTGGACCACGCGATGTGGTTCCACCGCCCCTTCCGGGCGGACGAGTGGCTGCTGTACGACCAGGAGTCGCCCTCCGCGTCCGGCGGGCGGGGTCTCGGCCAGGCCAGGATCTGGACGGCCGACGGGAAGCTGGCCATCACGGTCATCCAGGAGGGGCTGGTCCGCGTCCCGAGGGCCTGACGGTGCGTATTCGGACATACTGCCCGTCATGAGTGACGACCGGTCAGGCGGCAGCGAGTCCACGTTCACCGTCGTCGTCGCGGCGGCAGCCAATCTCGGCATCGCCGCCGCGAAGCTGGTGGCGGGTCTCATCAGCGGTTCGAGCGCGATGCTCTCGGAGGCGGCGCACTCGGTCGCCGACACCGTCACCGAGGTCATGCTGCTGACCGCGCTCAAGCGCGGTGCGCGGCCGGCCGACGAGGACCACCCGCTGGGCTACGGCCCCGAGCGGTACATCTGGGCGATGCTCGCCGCCGTCGCGACGTTCGTCGGCGGGGCGGTGTTCTCGCTGTACGACGGCATCCACACCCTGGTGCGGGGTGAGGAACTGGGCGATCCCCTGGTCTCCTACGTCGTCCTCGCGGTGGCCTTCCTGCTGGAGGGCTTCTCCCTGCGTACGGGGCTCCGCCAGGTGCGCGGGGAGGCCGCGCGGCTGCGCGTCACGGCGCCGCGCTATCTGCGCCGGACCCCCGACACCGCCGTCAAGGCGGTCGTGCTGGAGGACTCCGCGGCCCTGGCCGGACTGGTGCTCGCGGCCGGCGGCCTGCTCGGCGGGCAGCTCACCGGTTCCGGGGTATGGGACGGCGTCGCCTCGGTCCTCATCGGCGTCCTGCTGGTGTACGTGGCCTGGGTGCTCTGCCGCTCCAACGCCCAGCTGCTGATCGGCCGGCCGCTGCCGGCCGGGATGCGCGCCGGGGTCCGCGAGGAACTGCTGTCCGTGCCGCACGTCCTGGAGGTCCTGGAGCTGACCACGCTGATCCAGGGGCCCGAGGAGGTGCTCGTCGCCGCGAAGATCGACTTCCGGGACGCCGCCACGGCCGGCGAGATCGAGTGGGCCTGCGAGGAGGCGGAGCAGCAGCTGCGGGAACGCTACCCGGCGATCCGCCGGGTGTACCTCGACCCGACGCCGGGGCGCGGCCGGAGGGCGCCCGGGAGCGACGTCGGGTCGTAGACATCCGGTGCCGGGTCGGACGGTGGGGCGTCCGGGGCCCGGAAGCTGGGTAGCCCGGTCTCGCACACCGAACCCGACCCGGGAGTGACGCCGTGACCGAGCAAGCGACGCCCATCGTCCTCGACCCCACAGCCCGCGACGCGGACGCGGAGCACGAGCTGTTACGCGCCCAGGGGCCGGCGGTGCGCGTCGACATACTGGGGGTGGAGGCCTGGTCCGTTACGGATCCCGCCCTTCTGAAGGAACTGCTGACCAGCCCCGCCGTCTCGAAGGACGCGCGCCGGCACTGGCCCGGCTTCGACCGTGCCGTGCGGAGCTGGCCCCTGGCCCTGTGGGTGGCGGTGGAGAACATGTTCACCGCGTACGGGGGCGACCATCGCCGCCTGCGCCGGATCGTCGCCCCGGCGTTCGGCGCCCGCCGGATGTCCGCGCTGAGACCGACGGTCGAGGCGATCGTGGAGAAGCTGCTGTCCGGCCTGGAGTCCTCCGCCCCCGGCGAGGTCACCGATCTGCGGGACACGTTCGCGTATCCGCTGCCCATCGCGGTCATCAGCCACCTGCTGGGAGTGCCCGACGAGCGGGCCGTCGAGTTCCGCACCCTCGTCGACGGTGTCTTCGACACCACCCTGGACGCCCAGGAGGCCGCCGCCAACACCACGCGGCTGTACGCACTGCTCGAAGGTCTCATCGACGCGAAACGGGCGGCCCCCGGCGACGACCTGGCCTCGGTGCTGATCGCGATGGGAGAGGAGGGGGCCCAGGGGCCGGGGCTGTCCGCGCAGGAGCTGCGCGACACCCTGCTGCTGGTGATCAACGCGGGATACGAGACGACGGGCAACCTGATCGACCAGGCCGTACACGCCCTGCTCACGCGGCCCGGCCAGCTCGCACACGTCCGGGAGGGCCGGGCGTCCTGGGCGGACGTCGTGGAGGAGACCCTGCGCCACTCACCGCCGGTCAAGCACCTGCCGTTGCGGTACGCCGTCACCGACATCGCCCTGCCCGACGGGCGGACCATCGCCGAGGGCGAGGCCATCCTCGCCTCCTACGCGGCGGCCAACCGCCATCCGGACTGGCACGAGGACGCCGGCACCTTCGACGCCACCCGGGTCACCAAGGACCATCTGGCCTTCGGTCACGGCATCCACTTCTGCCTCGGCGCCGCTCTGGCGAGGATGGAGGCGGAGGTGGCGCTCGGCGCCCTCTTCGACCGCTTCCCGGACGCACGGCTCGCCCCGTCGGAGGGGGACATGGCGCCGGTGGCCTCGCTGATCAGCAACGGCCACCGGACCCTGCCCGTCAGGCTGCGTCCCTGAGGACACCGCCCGTGAGGTCGACCGCCCGGACCGGCCTCGCGGGGCGCCGTCCGCCTCAGCGGAGGCCGGCGAAGAACTCCCGTACGTCCTCGGTCAGGAGCTCCGGCTGCTCCAGGGAGAGGAAGTTGCCGCCCTCGTCGAACTCGGTCCAGCGCACCACGTCGTGGTCGCGTTCGGCGAAGCGGCGGATCGCGACGTCGGAGGGCAGGGCGACGGCCACGGCGGTGGGGACGGTGCCGCGCTCCTTCGGAGCCCAGGCAGCGGGGTCGTGGGCCATCTCGTAGTAGAGGTGGGCCGACGATCCCGCTGTGCCGGTGAACCAGTACACGCTCACGTTGGTGAGCAGGGTGTCGCGGTCCACCGCGTCCTCGGGGAGGTCCTTCGCCGGGTCGGTCCATTCCTTGAACTTCTCGATGATCCATGCGAGTTGGCCGACGGGTGAGTCGTTCAGGCCGTAGGCCACCGTCTCGGGGCGGGTGGACTGGATGACGTTGAAGCCCATCTTGTCGTCGCGGAAGTGCTGGAGGCGCTCCAGCCGGGCCTGCTCGCCCTCGGTGAGTCCGGCGAAGTCGGCCGGGTCGTCGGAAGGGAAGGTGACCAGCCCGTTGACGTGGACGCCGATGACCTGTGCGGGGGCGATACGGCCCATCTCGGCGGCGGTCCAGGCGCCGCCGCCGTTGCCCTGGACGCCGTAGCGGTCGTAGCCGAGGCGGGACATGAGCTCGGTGAAGGCTTCGGCGATCCTGCCGGTGTTCCAGCCCTGCGACGACAGCGGGCCCGAGAAGCCGACGCCGGGTGTGGAGGTGACCACGACGTGGAAGTCGCGGGACAGGGGCTCGATCACGTCGGCGAACTGGACGAACGAGCCCGGCCAGTCGTGGATCAGCAGCAGCGGGGTGGCGTCGGCCCGGTCACTGCGGACGTGTGCGAAGTGGATGTCCTGGCCGTCGATCTCCGTGAGGTACTGCGGGAACGCGTTCAGCCGGTCCTCCGCCCGGCGCCAGTCGAAGCCGTCCGCCCAGTACGCGGCGAGTTCCTTCAGATAGCCGGAGGGCACACCTCGCGACCAGTCGTCGAGCCCTCGCACCCCGGTGTTCCAGCGGGTCCGGGCGAGACGGTCGCGGAGGTCGTCGAGGTCGGCCTGCGGGATGTCGACCTTGAAGGGGCGGACGGACGTGTCTGCTGCGGTCTTGCTGCTGTGCTCCATGGGTGAAACCATAGGAGGGATATAGGCACGGTTCATTCCTATCGGGACGGCGGGTCGCGAGCGATGCTGGAGACGTCGGCACGTCTGCTACGCCTGCTGTCCCTGCTGCAGACCCCGCGCGAGTGGCCGGGCTCGGAGCTCGCCGAGCGGCTCGGGGTGAGCGGCAGGACCGTACGCAACGACATCGAGCGGCTGCGCACCCTGGGGTATCCGGTGGACGCCACCCGCGGCACCACGGGCGGCTACCGGCTGGCCGCCGGCAGTGCGATGCCTCCGCTGCTCCTGGAGGACGACGAGGCCGTCGCGGTGGCTGTCGCCCTGCGCAACGTACCGGGGAGCGCCCTGGCGGGGGCGGAGGAGACCGCGCGGCGCGCGCTCGCGAAGCTGGAGCAGGTGCTGCCGTCACGCCTGCGGCGACGCGTCCGCACCCTCCAGGAGTACGCCGTGCCGGTGCCGGCGGACCGGCCCGCGCGGGGGGCGGACACCGAGCTGCTGATGACGCTGACCGCCGCGTGCCGGGACCACGAGCGGCTGCGCCTCGACTACCTCGGGCACACCGGGGCGTCGTCACGCCGGCTGGTGGAGCCGCAGCGCGTCGTCAACTGGGGCCGCCGCTGGTACCTGGTGGCCTGGGACGTGGACCGCGAGGCCTGGCGCACCTTCCGGGTGGACCGGCTCACTCCCCGGCTCCCGGCCGGCCCCCGGTTCGCCCCGCGCGAGGACCCGGAGGGCGGAGCCGCCGCGTACGTCGCGGGGAACGCGTCGGCGGCGGCCTGGCGCCACCGCGCACGGGTGACGGTGCACGCTCCGGCCGAGGCGGTGCTGGAGCGGATCAACCCGGCGGTGGGCACCGTGGAGACCGTCGACGCCGGCACCTGCGTCCTGGACACCGGGGCCGATTCCCTGGAGTCGCTCGGGGTGCACCTGGGGATGCTGGGCCTGGACTTCACGGTGACCGGCCCGCCGGAGCTGGTCGGGCACCTGCGGGAGCTGGCCGGGCGCTACGCGCGGTCGACCGAGGGCGCCAGTCCCGCCGCGTCCAGCAGGTAGTCCGTCATCGGGTCGTAGTAGCGCGGGTCGATGACGTGGTCGTCGAGGGGCACGGTGACCTGGAGGGTGCCCTCCGCCTCCCCGAGGAAGAGCGCGGGGTCGTTGCAGTCGGCGTATCCGACGGAGTCGACGCCGTACCGGCCGGCGCATCCGGCCCAGCCGTGGTCGGCCACCACGAGGTCGGGGCGGGGCCGGCCCTCGCGCTCCATGGCGTCGAGGATCGCGGCCATCGGCGCGGGCGAGTGGGTGTGCCACAGGGTGGCGCCGCGCTCCAGCACGGCGACACCGGCGAACTGGAGGACCCGGCCCTCGTCGGTCGTCAGGCCCTGGGGGATGCGGACGATCTCGCACCCGGCGGTCCGCAGCGCCTCCGCGGTCTCGCGGTGCACGTCGAGCAGTCCGCCGGGGTGGCCGGTCGCGAACAGCACCCGCTCCCCGCCGGCCGCCGCCTTGCGCAGCCGGGCCGCCATCCGGTCGAGGGCGTCGACGGTCAGCTCCGGGTCGATGGTGTCCTGCCCCTGCCGGTGCTCCGGATCGTCGTTGACCCCGCATCGCTCGGCCATCACGGCCAGGACGTCCTGCTCGTCGGTCCACCGGTCGCCGAGCTCCAGCCCGAGCCAGAAATGGCGGTTGCCGTTGGCGAGCTGGCGGTAGTGGGAGAGGTTGTTGTCGCGGGGGGTGGCGACGTCGCCCGCGATGCGCGTACGGACGAGGTGCTCGACGAGGGCGGCGCGGCTGGGTATCGGCATGCGCCCATTGTGCCGTGGGCACCTCGCCGCGCGCCCGGCGTCTCGTACGGCGGAACGCCCGCGGGCCCGCCCGCGGCGCGGCGCGGCGTCCTGCTCACGGGCCGCCGCAGGGTGTCAGCCCGCGCGGCCCGCCGCCTCGAACGCCCCCCGCGCCAGCCGGTGCAGCAGCGCCGCCGTGGCGGCGCGGTCCGGGAGGGCACCCGGACGGGTGAGGTGGGGGGTGGAGTTCAGCAGCCCGAACACCGCGTGGACGGTGACCCTGGCCTCACCCTCCGGGAGGGAGGGGTAGAGGGCGCGCACGACGTCCACCCAGACCTCGACGTACTGGCGCTGGAGCTGGCGGACGCGCTTGCGGTCGGTGTCACGCAGGCGGTCCAGCTCTCGGTCGTGCAGGGTGATCAGGGGGCGGTCGTCCAGGGCGAAGTCGATGTGCCCCTCGATGAGCGCGTCCAGGAGGGCGTCCGGGGAGTTCCCGGAGGCGCCGTCCTCGGTGACGCGCAGCCTGCCGCCCGCCAGCAGGCGCTCGCTGATACCGACGAGCAGCTCGGCGAGCATGGCGTCCTTGCCGGGGAAGTGCCGGTAGAGACCGGGACCGCTGATACCGACCGCGGCCCCTATCTCGTCGACCCCGACACCGTGGAAGCCGCGCTCGGCGAAGAGCCGGGCAGCCTCCCGGAGGATCTGCTCGCGGCGGGTGGGAGCCGCGACACGGGCGGCGGCATGGGTGCTCATGGGGATTCATTCTAGACAGGGGGGTTAGCGCTCGTTAACCTGAGCCTCACACGTTAACGCTCACTAACGTCATCCGACTACCGCGGTACGGGCAAGGGGGCTCGACAGGATGCAGCAGGCACCGGTCCTGGTGAGTGCGGCCGATCCCGCCTCGGAGGCCTGGCAGGCCAACGAGGCGGCGCATCACGCGCTCGCCGAGGAGCTGCGCACGCGGCTCGCCACGGCTCGTCTCGGCGGGGGTGAGAAGGCCCGCGCCCGGCATGTGGCGCGCGGCAAGCTGCTGCCAAGGGAGCGGGTGGACGCCCTGCTCGACGCGGGCTCACCCTTCCTGGAGCTGGCGCCGCTCGCCGCCGAGGGGCTGTACGACGGAGCCGCGCCGGCCGCCGGGGTGATCGCCGGGATCGGGCGGGTCAGCGGCCGGGAGTGCGTGATCGTCGCCAACGACGCGACCGTCAAGGGCGGCACGTACTACCCGATGACGGTGAAGAAGCACCTCCGGGCCCAGGAGGTCGCGCTGGAGAACCGGCTGCCCTGCCTGTACCTGGTGGACTCGGGCGGCGCCTTCCTCCCGATGCAGGACGAGGTGTTCCCCGACCGGGAGCACTTCGGCCGGATCTTCTACAACCAGGCGCGGATGTCGGGCGCCGGCATCCCGCAGATCGCGGCGGTGCTCGGTTCCTGCACGGCGGGCGGGGCGTACGTCCCCGCGATGAGCGACGAGGCCGTCATCGTCCGGAACCAGGGCACGATCTTCCTGGGCGGTCCCCCGCTGGTGAAGGCGGCCACCGGCGAGGTCGTGACGGCGGAGGAGCTGGGCGGCGGCGAGGTGCACTCCCGCGTCTCCGGGGTGACCGACCACCTCGCCGAGGACGACGCGCACGCGCTGCGGATCGTGCGCAACATCGTCGCGACGCTTCCGGAGCGCGGCCCCCTCCCCTGGTCGGTGGAGCCGGCCGAGGAGCCGAAGGCGGACCCGGCGGGGCTGTACGGCGCGGTTCCCGTCGACCCGCGCACGCCCTACGACGTGCGGGAGGTCATCGCACGGGTGGTGGACGGCTCGCGCTTCGCCGAGTTCAAGGCGGAGTACGGCCAGACGCTGATCACCGGCTTCGCCCGGATCCACGGCCACCCGGTCGGCGTCGTCGCCAACAACGGCATCCTCTTCGCGGAGTCCGCGCAGAAGGGCGCCCACTTCATCGAGCTGTGCGACCAGCGCGGCATCCCGCTGGTGTTCCTCCAGAACATCTCCGGCTTCATGGTCGGCCGCGACTACGAGGCGGGCGGTATCGCCAAGCACGGCGCCAAGATGGTGACGGCCGTGGCGTGCACCCGGGTCCCGAAGCTGACGGTCGTGGTGGGCGGGTCCTACGGCGCGGGGAACTACTCCATGTGCGGCCGGGCCTACTCGCCCCGCTTCCTGTGGATGTGGCCCAACGCCAAGATCTCCGTCATGGGCGGCGAGCAGGCCGCCTCGGTGCTGGCCACGGTCAAGCGCGACCAGATCGAGGGCCGGGGCGAGGAGTGGCCCGCCGCGGAGGAGGAGGCCTTCAAGGCCCCGGTCCGCGCCCAGTACGAGCAGCAGGGCAACGCCTACTACGCGACCGCCCGGCTCTGGGACGACGGAGTGATCGACCCCATGGAGACCCGGCAGGTGCTGGGGCTCGCCCTGACCGCGTGTGCCAACGCCCCGCTGGGCGAGCCCAGTTTCGGCGTCTTCCGGATGTGATGTGAGGACTTCCATGTTCAGCACTGTTCTGGTCGCCAACCGTGGCGAGATCGCCGTCCGGGTCATCCGGACCCTGCGCGAGCTCGGCGTGCGGTCGGTGGCCGTCTTCAGCGACGCGGACGCGGACGCCCGGCACGTGCGCGAGGCGGACACCGCGGTACGGATCGGCCCCGCGCCCGCCGCGGAGAGCTACCTGTCGGTGGAGCGGCTCCTGGAGGCCGCCCGGCGTACGGGCGCGGAGGCCGTCCACCCGGGGTACGGCTTCCTCGCCGAGAACGCCGCCTTCGCGCGGGCCTGCGCGGAGGCCGGGCTGGTCTTCATCGGCCCGCCGGCCGAGGCCATCTCGCTGATGGGCGACAAGATCCGGGCGAAGGAGACCGTCTCGAAGGCCGGTGTCCCGGTGGTACCGGGCTCCTCCGGGAGCGGCCTGACCGACGGCCAGCTGGAGGCGGCGGCGCGGGAGATCGGCATGCCCGTGCTCCTGAAGCCGTCGGCGGGCGGCGGCGGCAAGGGCATGCGGCTGGTGCGGGAGGAGGCGCTGCTGGGCGACGAGATCGCGTCGGCCCGGCGCGAGGCGCGCGCCTCGTTCGGCGACGACACCCTGCTGGTGGAGCGGTGGATCGACCGGCCCCGGCACATCGAGATCCAGGTGCTGGCCGACGCGCACGGGACGGTGCTGCACCTCGGCGAGCGCGAGTGCTCGCTGCAGCGCCGCCACCAGAAGATCATCGAGGAGGCGCCCTCGGTCCTCCTCGACGAATCGCTCCGGGCGTCGATGGGAGAGGCCGCGGTCCAGGCCGCCCGGTCCTGCGGATACGTGGGCGCGGGTACGGTCGAGTTCATCGTCCCGGGCGACGACCCCTCGTCGTACCACTTCATGGAGATGAACACCCGCCTCCAGGTGGAGCACCCGGTCACCGAGCTGGTCACCGGGCTCGACCTGGTCTCCTGGCAGCTGCGGGTCGCCTCGGGCGAGCCCCTGCCGTACGCGCAGGGCGACATCACGCTCACCGGGCACGCCGTCGAGGCCCGGGTCTGCGCGGAGGACCCCGCGCGCGGCTTCCTCCCGTCCGGCGGCACGGTGCTGGCGCTGAGCGAGCCGCAGGGCGGCGGGGTGCGCACCGACTCGGGGCTCAGCGAGGGTGTGCCCGTGGGCAGCACCTACGACCCGATGCTGTCGAAGGTCATCGCCCACGGCCCCGACAGGGCGACCGCCCTGCGCAGGCTCCGGGCGGCACTGGCGGACACGGTGGTGCTGGGCGTCCCCACGAACGCGGGGTTCCTGCGCCGGCTGCTGGCGCATCCGGCGGTGGCCGCGGGTGAGCTGGACACCGGTCTGGTGGAGCGCGAGGCTGACGGCCTGGTGCCGGACGGGGTCCCGGAGGAGGTGTACGCGGCGGCGGCGCTGCTGCGGCAGGCGCGGCCCGCGCCCACCGGAGGCTGGGTCGACCCCTTCTCGGTGCCCAGCGGCTGGCGCCTCGGCGGCACGCCCGCGGAAACCTTCCACCACTTCCGCGTGCCCGGCCTCGACCCGGTGCGGGTGGGGGTGCGGGCGGAGCCGGGTGGCACCGCAGCGCTGACCTTCGGTCACGCCGGGGACCGGGAGGAGCGCGACGACGCGTGCGGCCCCGTGCCGCCGCTGCCCGGCCCTTCGTCGTCCCGGCTGGTGGAGGACTCCGGTATGCGGGTGGTCGTCGAGTACGGCGGTCTGACCCACACGTTCAGCCGGGCCGGATCCCCCGACGGCGTCTGGCTCGGCCGGGACGGCGACACCTGGCACGTCCAGGACCACGATCCGGTGGAGGCGTCCCTGAGCGGGGCCGCCCGGTCCGGGGCGGACACCCTCGCCGCGCCGATGCCGGGGACGGTCACGGTGGTGAAGGTGGCGGTCGGCGACGAGGTCGTGGCCGGGCAGAGCCTGCTGGTCGTCGAGGCGATGAAGATGGAGCACGTCATCTCCGCCCCGCACGCCGGCACCGTCACCGAACTGGACGTCTCGGCGGGCAGCACGGTCGCCATGGACCAGATCCTGGCCGTGGTGGACCGGAAGGAGGAGTCGTGAGCGGTACCGGACTGCCCATGACCGTGCCCGCGCGGGGGCTGCCCGCCCGGGTGCGCGTCCACGAGGTCGGCGCCCGCGACGGTCTTCAGAACGAGAAGGGCGTCGTCCCCACCGAGGTGAAGGCGGAGTTCGTCCACCGCCTCGCGGCGGCCGGGCTCACCACGATCGAGGCGACCAGCTTCGTGCACCCGAAGTGGGTGCCCCAGCTCGCCGACGCCGAGGCGCTGTTCCCGATGCTCGACGGCCTTGCGGCGGCCGGGGAGGTGGAACTGCCCGTGCTCGTACCGAACGAACGCGGCCTGGACAGGGCGCTCGCGCTCGGCGCGCGCGGGATCGCGGTGTTCGGCTCGGCGACCGAGACGTTCGCCGCCCGCAACCTCAACCGCACGGTGGCCGAGTCGCTCGCGATGTTCGAGCCGGTCGTGGCCCGTGCGAAGGACGCCGGGGTGCGGGTGCGCGGCTATCTGTCGATGTGCTTCGGCGATCCGTGGGAGGGCGCCGTGCCCGTCCCCCAGGTGGTGCGGGTCGCGAAGGCGCTGATGGACCTGGGCTGCGACGAACTCTCCCTCGGGGACACGATCGGCGTGGCCACCCCCGGCCACGTGGGCGAACTCCTGACCGGGCTGAACTCCGAGGGGGTGCCCACCGACACGATCGGGGTGCACTTCCACGACACGTACGGCCAGGCGCTCTCCAACACCCTGGCGGCGCTGCAGCACGGGGTGACGACGGTCGACGCGTCCGCCGGCGGGCTCGGCGGCTGCCCCTACGCGAAGAGCGCGACCGGAAATCTCGCCACCGAGGATCTCGTGTGGATGCTCGACGGCCTCGGCGTGGAAACCGGGGTCGATCTCGGCGCACTCACCGCCACCAGCGTGTGGATGGCCGAACAACTGGGCCGCCCGAGCCCGTCCCGTACCGTCCGCGCGCTGTCCCACAAGGAGTGAAGCACCCATGTCCCTTGACCACCGGCTGACCGCCGAGCACGAGGAACTGCGCCGCACCGTCGAGGAGTTCGCACACGATGTGATCGCCCCGAAGATCGGTGACTTCTACGAGCGCCACGAGTTCCCGTACGAGATCGTCGCCGAGATGGGCCGGATGGGCCTCTTCGGCCTGCCCTTCCCCGAGGAGTACGGCGGCATGGGCGGGGACTACCTCGCCCTGGGGATCGCCCTGGAGGAGCTGGCCAGGGTCGACTCCTCCGTGGCGATCACCCTGGAGGCCGGGGTCTCGCTCGGCGCCATGCCGGTCTACCGCTTCGGCACCGAGGAGCAGAAGCAGCGGTGGCTGCCGAAGCTCTGCTCCGGCGAGGCGCTCGGCGCGTTCGGCCTGACGGAGCCGGACGGCGGTTCGGACGCGGGCGGCACCCGGACGACGGCCGTGCTGGACGAGGCCGCGGGTGAGTGGGTGATCAACGGCTCGAAGTGCTTCATCACCAACTCGGGCACGGACATCACCGAACTGGTGACGGTGACGGCGGTGACCGGGCGCAAGGAGGACGGCTCCCCGCGCATCTCCGCGATCATCGTCCCGTCCGGCACCCCCGGCTTCACGGTGGCCGCCCCCTACTCCAAGGTCGGCTGGAACGCCTCGGACACCCGGGAGCTGTCCTTCTCCGACGTCCGCGTCCCCGCGGCGAACCTGCTGGGCGAGGAGGGCCGCGGCTACGCGCAGTTCCTCCGGATCCTGGACGAGGGGCGGATCGCCATCTCGGCGCTGTCGACGGGCCTGGCGCAGGGCTGCGTGGACGAGTCGCTGAAGTACGCGCGGGAGCGCCACGCCTTCGGGAAGCCGATCGGTGCCAACCAGGCCATCCAGTTCAAGATCGCCGACATGGAGATGCGGGCGCACATGGCCCGGATCGGCTGGCGCGACGCGGCCTCCCGGCTGGTGGCGGGCGAGCCCTTCAAGAAGGAGGCGGCGATCGCCAAGCTCTATTCGTCGACGGTCGCGGTGGACAACGCCCGCGACGCGACGCAGATCCACGGGGGCTACGGCTTCATGAACGAGTACCCGGTGGCCCGGATGTGGCGGGACTCCAAGATCCTGGAGATCGGCGAGGGCACCAGCGAGGTCCAGCGGATGCTGATCGCCCGGGAGCTGGGCGTGGGCGCCTGAGGCAGGAAGGGGGACGGGTATATACTCGACGCTACACGTATATACCCATCGGCCCCAGGAGGTCCACCATGACGAAGACCCTCGTGGATGTGGACGACCGGATGCTGGCGTTCGCCCAGCAGCAGCTCGGCACCTCGACCAAGCGGGAGACGATCAATCGGGCGCTGACGATAGCTGCCGCGGTGAGCGCGGACGACCGGGCCCGGGCCTTGCGCTGGCTGCAGGACAACGCGGACCAGTTCCTGGACTTCGACATCCTGGAAGAGCGGGAGCGGTCAGGGCTATGACGTATCTCGCCGACACATCAGCGGTCTGGCGACTGCTTCGGCGTCAGGTGGGCGAACCCTGGCCGAGGCGCGTCGCCCAGGGTCTCGTGTCGCTGTGCCCGCCCGTGGAGTCCGAGCTCATGCTGGCGCTTCGGTCGGACCGGGACCATGAACCGTTCTTCACCATGCTCGGCCAGACCTTCGGATGGGTCCCCGCGCTCGAAGATCCCTGGCCGAGGATCATCGAAGTCCAGCGAGAGCTCGTGCGGATCGGTCACCACCGGGGGCCCTCGCCCATCGACATCCTCATCGCCCTCACGGCCCGTCGGCACCGGCTCACCGTGCTGCACGTGGACGACGACTTCGGCGCCATCGCGAAGGTGTGCCCGGACATCGACATGCTGCGCCTCCAGACGGCAGCGGGCTGAGCCCGACGCCGGCCTGACAGCCGCTCTTCCCGGCAGGGGAGGGCGGCTGTCGTTCGCCCGGGTAACGGATCAGCCGCTCCCCCTTGCCCCGCCCACCAGCGGTGTGTGAAGTTAGGCTAGCCTTCCCTTTGAATCGGCATCGGTTACTTCGGCGCGCACGAAAGCAGACACACTCATGCCCAACCTCCGGACCAGCCCCCTCTCCCGCCGCGGCCTGCTGGCCGCCGGTGGCGCCATCGGCCTGGGCGCCGCCCTCACGGCCTGCGGCGGCAGCGACGAGAAGGGCTCAGCCTCGGATTCGGGCGCGAAGGGCTCCGGCCCCTGGTCCTTCGAGGACGACCGCGGCCAGACGGTCAAGGCCGACTCCGTACCGAAGAACATCGTCGCGTTCGTCGGCGTCGCCGCCGCGCTCCACGACTACGGCGTCGAGGTCAAGGGCGTGTTCGGCCCGACGAAGACCTCCGACGGCAAGGCGGACGTCCAGGCCGGCGACCTCGACGTGAACAAGGTCGAGGTGCTCGGCAACGTCTGGGGCGAGTTCAACGTCGAGAAGTACGCGGGCCTCGCCCCGGATCTCCTCGTCACCGCCATGTGGGAGAAGGACGCCCTCTGGTACGTGCCGGACCAGTCCAAGGACAAGATCCTCGCGCTGGCACCGAGCGTCGCCCTGTGGGCCGCGCAGACCACCATGCCGAAGGCGATCCAGCGCCACGAGGACCTGGCCGCCTCCCTCGGCGCCGACGTCAAGGCCAAGAAGGCCACCGACGCGAAGGCCGCCTTCGAGAAGGCCGCGGCCCGGCTGCGGGCGGCCGCCAAGTCGCAGCCGAACATCAAGGTCATGATCGGCTCGGCGAGCCAGGACCTCTTCTACGTCTCCCTCGCCAAGACCTCCGCCGACACCCTGTACTTCCAGGAGCTCGGCGTGCAGTTCGTCGAGCCGAAGGTCAACTCGGCCGGGTTCTTCGAGGAGTTGAGCTGGGAGAACGTCGACAAGTACGACGCGGACATCATCATGATGGACAACCGCTCCTCGGCTCTGCAGCCCGGCGCCCTGACCTCCAAGCCGACATGGGCGAAGCTCCCCGCGGTGAAGGCCGGCCAGGTCATCCCCCGCACGACGGAGCCCATCTACTCCTACGACAAGTGCGCACCGATCCTCGACGCCCTCGCCGAGGCCATCGAGAAGGCCAAGAAGGCCGGCTGACACCTCCGGGTCCGGCCCGGGTCGTCCTCCGGGCCGGGCCTCCGCCGTTCAGGTTCCCGGGAGGACCCTCCGCATGACGACCGCCGCCGCACCCGCCGTCGCCCCTTTCCGGTTCTTCGACCTGACGGTCCTGAGAACCGCCCGGCTCAGCCCGTCGATGCTGCGCATCACCCTCGGAGGCCCGGGCGCCGACGGGTTCACCGCGGGAGGCCGTGACCAGAGCCTCTCGATCTTCCTCCCGCATCCGGGCCGGACCGAGGCCGTCGTGCCGGTCGACGAGAACGGCGAGTGGTTCCCCGCGTGGCGGGCCCTGCCCCCCGACGTCAGGGCGGTCATGCGCTCGTACACCGTGCGGGCCCAGCGCCGCGCCGCCGACGGCTCGACCGAGGTGGACATCGACTTCGCCGTGCACGAGCACGGCGGACCGGCCTGCCGCTGGGCGGAGGCCGCCGCGCCGGGACAGCGGCTCAAGGTGCTGGGCCCCACCGGCGAGAACAACAGCGGGCTCCGCTTCAAGCCCCCGCAGGACACCGGGTGGGTCCTGATCTGCGCCGACGAGACGGCCCTGCCGGCCGCGTCGGCCGCCCTCGAATGGCTGCCCGCGGGCACGAAGGCCCACGTGTGGCTGGAGGTTCCGCACGCCGGGGACCGGCTGGAGCTGAGCACCGAGGCCGACGCACGCGTCACCTGGCTCGTACGCGACGAGGGTGCACCCTCGGCCGTGGAGGCCGTGCGCGCCGCCGAACTGCCGGACGGCACCCCGTACGCCTGGCTCGCGGGCGAGGCCTCCGGAGTCCGCGCGCTGCGCCGCCACCTGGTCGGTGAGCGGGACTTCGACCGCAGTCGCGTCACCTTCGTCGGCTACTGGCGTCGGGGCATGAGCGAGGAGGAACTGCGGGAGGAGGCGGCGCGGGTCTCCTCGTGACGCCCTCGCGCGTCTTGTGGGGTTCGTGTGACGGTCCCCAGGGGGGCGGGAGTCGCGACTTTTATTAGGTTAGGCTTACCTAACCAAACGTCGCGCCCCCGTCCCCCTCGCTGTACCCGGAGGGCGCGACGACGCCCTACCCGGGAGGCCCCCCACATGCGTTCCCACCTGCTCAATCGCACGACGGCGGAGGACTACCGTCACTCCGTCCACGCGGGCGTGGACCAGGTAGCCGCCAGACTCACCTCCGTCACGCGGCCGTTCAGCGGCACGGACGCCGACGCGCTCACCCCCGTCGTCGGCTCCGTCGATCTCGACCGGCCGCTGGGCGACACCACCGCCGCCCTGGACGAACTCGAGGACGTCTACCTCCGTGACGCGGTCTACTTCCACCACCCCCGCTACCTCGCCCACCTCAACTGCCCGGTGGTCATCCCCGCCTTGGTCGGCGAGGCGGTACTCAGCGCCGTCAACTCGTCCCTGGACACCTGGGACCAGAGCGCGGGCGGCACCCTGATCGAGCGCCGGCTGATCGACTGGACCGCCGGACGCATCGGGCTGGGCCCGGCGGCGGACGGCGTCTTCACCAGCGGAGGGACCCAGTCCAACCTGCAGGCCCTGCTGCTCGCACGCGAGGAGACCAAGCTCCGCCCGGAGGAGTTCGGCCGGCTGCGGATCCTCACCTCCGAGTGCAGCCACTTCAGCGTCAGCAAGTCGGCGAAACTCCTCGGCCTGAGCCCCCGCGCCGTCGTGTCCGTCCCCGTCGACCGCGAGAAGCGCATGCAGACGGTCGCCCTGGCGGCGGCCCTGGAGCGTTGCGAGGCCGAGGGCTCCGTACCGATGGCGGTCGTCGCCACGGCGGGCACCACCGACTTCGGCTCCATCGATCCGCTCCCCGGGATCGCCGCCCTCTGCGAGCGGTACGCCACCTGGATGCACGTGGACGCCGCCTACGGCTGCGGACTGCTCGCCTCCCGCACCCGGCGCGCACTGCTCGACGGCATCGAGCACGCCGACTCCGTCACGGTGGACTACCACAAGTCCTTCTTCCAGCCGGTGAGTTCGTCCGCCGTGCTGGTCCGGGACCGGGCCACGCTGCGTCATGCGACGTACCACGCGGAATACCTCAACCCCGAGCGGGCCGTCACGGAGCGCATCCCCAACCAGGTGGACAAGTCGCTCCAGACCACCCGCAGGTTCGACGCCCTCAAACTGTGGATGACGCTGCGCGTCATGGGCGCGGACGGCATCGGTGAGCTGTTCGACGAGGTGTGCGAGCTGGCCCGCGAGGGGTGGCGCCTGCTCGCGGCCGACCCGCGCTACGACGTCGTGGTGGAGCCCCGCCTGTCCACCCTGGTCTTCCGCTACGTCCCCGCGCGGGTCGCGGCACCCGGCGACATCGACCGGGCCAACCTCCACGCCCGCAAGGCCCTCGCCGCCTCGGGGGAGGCTGTGGTCGCGGGTACGGAGGTGGGGGGCCGCCAGTACCTCAAGTTCACCCTGCTCAACCCCGGGACGACCACGGCCGACATCGGCGCCGTCCTCGACCTGATCGCCGGCCACGCCGAGCAGTACCTGGGAGACTCCCTTGACCGCGCTTCCTGAGACCACCGCCACCACGTACGACTTCATCGGCATCGGGCTCGGCCCGTTCAACCTCGGACTCGCCTGCCTGACCGAACCCGTCGACGAGCTGAACGGCTTGTTCCTGGAGTCCAAGCCGGACTTCGAGTGGCACTCGGGCATGTTCCTGGACGGCGCCCATCTCCAGACGCCGTTCATGTCCGACCTGGTCACGATGGCCGATCCGACCTCGCCGTACTCCTTCCTCAACTACCTGAAGGAGCGGGGCCGCCTCTACTCGTTCTACATCCGGGAGAACTTCTATCCGCTGCGGACCGAGTACAACGACTACTGCCGGTGGGCCGCGGCCGAACTGAGCAGTATCCGTTTCAACCAAACCGTACAGTCGGTTACGTACGAGGAGCGCGAGGGCCTCTACACCGTCCGCACCGCCGACGCCGCCTTCCGGGCCCGCCACCTGGTGCTCGGCACCGGCACCCCGCCGCACGTCCCCGAGGCGTGCCGGGGCCTGGGCGGGGACTTCCTGCACAACTCCCGCTACCTCCAGGAGAAGGCGAACCTGCAGGCCAAACGGTCCATCACCCTGGTGGGCAGCGGGCAGAGCGCGGCGGAGATCTACCAGGACCTGCTGTCCGAGATCGACGTGCACGGCTACCGGCTGAACTGGGTGACGCGCTCCCCGCGCTTCTTCCCGCTCGAGTACACCAAGCTCACGCTGGAGATGACCTCCCCGGAGTACGTGGACTACTTCCACGCCCTGCCCGAGGACACCCGATACCGGCTGGAGTCCGGCCAGAAAGGGCTGTTCAAGGGCATCGACGGGGAGCTCATCGACTCGATCTTCGACCTGCTCTACCGGAAGAGCCTGCCGGGCCCCGTCCCCACCCGACTCCTCACCAACTCAAGCCTGGAAAGCGCGCGTTACGAGGAGTCGACCGGCACGTACACCCTGGGACTGCGCCAGGAGGAGCAGGGCAGGGACTACGAGATCGACACCGAGGGCCTGATCCTCGCCACCGGCTACCGGTACACCACGCCCGCCTTCCTGGAACCCGTCATCGACCGGATCCGCCACGACAGCCGCGGCAGGTTCGACGTGGCGCGCAACTACAGCATCGACACCACCGGACGCGGGATCTTCCTGCAGAACGCCGGGGTGCACACCCACTCGGTCACCTCGCCCGACCTCGGCATGGGTGCCTACCGCAACGCGTACATCATCGGCGAGCTGCTCGGCCGCCCCTACTACCCGGTCGAGAAGTCCGTCGCCTTCCAGGAGTTCGCCGTATGAGCAGCAGTGAACCGCTCGGGACGTTCAGCGTCCGCCCCCTGGACCCCTCCCCCGCCCGGCCGGGACACCGGTCGGACGCGGAGCTGGTGCACGAGTGGGTGACCCACCCCAGGTCCTCGTTCTGGATGATGGAGGACGCGCGGCTGGAGGACGTCGAGCGGGAGTACACGGGGATAGCCGCGCACCCGCACCACGACGCCTTCATCGGCCTGCACGACGGCCGGCCGGCCTTCCTTATGGAGCGCTACGACCCCACCGAGGTCGAGCTCAAGGGCCTGTACGAGGCGGAGCCCGGCGACGTGGGGATGCACTTCCTGGTCGCCCCGCCCGAGACCCCGGTGCACGGATTCACCCGGGCCGTGATCACGACCGTCATGGAGACGCTGTTCGCGGACCCGGACGTGCGCCGGGTCGTCGTCGAGCCGGACGTCACCAACACCGCCGTGCAGGCGCTGAACGAGGCCGTCGGCTTCGAGGTGGTCCGTGAGATCACCAAACCGGAGAAACAGGCGCTGCTCAGCACCTGCACCCGCGAGCAGTTCGCGGCCGCGACCACTGGAGAGGACCGATGACCACGACGACCCCGCACCCCGCCACCGCTCCCGAGGCCGCCGCGACCGGGCATCTGGCCCCCGGGCACTGGGCGGCGGCCGGCCGGCTGCTGATCCGCAAGGCCCTGGCCGAGTTCTCCCACGAGCGGCTGCTGACCCCCGAGCCGCTCGGCGACGGCCGGTACCGCGTGCACGGCGACGACGGAAGCGTGGAGTACCGCTTCGCCGCACGCCGGTTCGCCCTGGACCACTGGCAGGTGGACGCCGCCTCGGTCACCCGGCACCGGCACGGTACGGAGCTTCCGCTGGACGCGCTGGAGTTCTTCGTCGAGCTGCGCTCCACGCTGGGGCTGTCGGCGGAGATCCTGCCGGTGTACCTGGAGGAGATCTCGTCCACCCTGGCCGGAACCGCGTACAAGCTGACCAAGGAACCGACCACCTCCGCGCAGCTGGCCGTGGCCGGTTTCCAGGCGATCGAGACCGGGGTGACCGAGGGTCACCCCTGCTTTGTCGCCAACAACGGCCGTCTCGGCTTCGGCGTCGGCGAGTACCGGGCGTACGCCCCCGAGGCGGCGTCCGGGGTCGCGCTGGTCTGGCTGGCCGCCCGGCGTGATCGCGCCACCTTCACCGCGGGCGCCGGACTGGACTACCCCACGCTGATCGCCGGCGAGCTCGGCGAGGAGACGCTCCGCCGGTTCGCCGCGCGGATGACGGACCTCGGCCTCGACCTCGACGACTACCTGCTGATCCCGGTCCACCCCTGGCAGTGGTGGAACAAGCTCGCCGTCACCTTCGCGGGCGAGGTGGCGCAGCGGTATCTGGTCTGCCTGGGCGAGGGCGACGACACCTATCTCGCGCAGCAGTCGATCCGGACCTTCTTCAACACCGACCACCCGGACAAGCACTATGTGAAGACGGCTCTGTCCGTGCTGAACATGGGGTTCATGCGAGGGCTGTCCGCCGCGTACATGGAGGCCACCCCCGCGATCAACGACTGGCTGGCAGGGCTGGTCGAGCGGGACGGTCTGCTGCGGGGAACGGGTTTCTCGGTCATCCGGGAGCGGGCCGCCGTCGGATACCGCCACCGGACGTACGAGGCGGCCACCGCCAAGGGCTCCCCGTACCGGAAGATGCTCGCGGCGCTCTGGCGGGAGAGCCCGGTACCCGGGCTGTCCGGCGGGGAGCGCCTCTCGACGATGGCCGCGCTCATCCACACGGACGCCGAGGGGCGTTCGGTGGCGGGCGCGCTGATCGCGGAGTCGGGGCTCGCGCCGGCCGAATGGCTGCGGCGCTACCTCGACGCGTACCTGGTCCCGGTACTGCACTGCTTCTACGCGTACGACCTGGTGTTCATGCCGCACGGCGAGAACGTGATCCTGGTGATCGAGGACGGTGTCGTGCGGCGGACGGTGTTCAAGGACATCGCCGAGGAGATCGCGGTGATGGACCCGGAGGCGGTCCTGCCGCCCCAGGTCGAGCGGATCCGCGCCGACGTCCCCGAGGACATGAAGCTGCTGTCGGTCCTCACCGACGTCTTCGACTGCTTCTTCCGCTTCCTGGCGGCGGACCTGGCCACGGAGGGCGTCCTGGACGAGGAGGTGTTCTGGCGGACGGTCGCCGAGTGTGTCCGGGGCTACCAGGACTCGGTGCCGTACCTGTCGGAGAAGTTCGAGCGGTACGACATGTTCGCGGAGGACTTCGCGCTGTCCTGCCTGAACCGGCTGCAGCTGCGGAACAACCGGGAGATGGTCGATCTGGAGGACCCCGCGGGCGCGCTCCAGCTGACCGGGAGGCTGCGGAACCCGCTCGCCGGGCTCTGAGGCCCCCGTCCGCCCGCCCCGGGGCGCGGGGCGGGCGGACGGGCGGACCGGCGGACGGGAGCGAAAGGGGGCGCGCGAAGATCTCGATATTCGCGACAATTCCGCCATATCAACCCAGCCACGCTGGGATCCTGCCCGAAATCGGGCAGATTTCTTGCGTAACCCACGCCGCCCACGCAGTATCGACGGGTGCTCGAACGCCGCCAGCCGCATGACGACCTGATCGACCACCTCGTGCGCTCCACCACGCTCCAGCGCGGGGAAGCCGCCCGGGTGGTCCTGGACGTGCTGGCGTACTTCGACGAGACGGCCGAGGCCTTCGTCCGGCGCCGCCACCGCGAACTGCAGGCGGGCGGCCTGGTCAACACGGAGATCTTCGAGCGGATCGCGGCCGAGCTGCCGCACCGCGCGGTCGCGCCGCAGGAGCTCTCGCTCCGCCAGCTGCGCCGCATCGTCTACGGCTGAGCCGTGCGGACGGGCACACGGGACACTTGTACGTCGTCGGAGGGGCAGAGACTCTATGTGCGGGATCGTCGGATACATCGGCAGGCGTGACGTGGCTCCGCTGCTGCTGGAAGGACTGCAGCGGCTGGAGTACCGGGGTTACGACTCCGCGGGCATCGTCATCACGGGCAAGGCTGCGGCGGGCAAGCCGGGCGCCCTGAGGACCGTCAAGGCCAAGGGGCGGGTCCGCGACCTGGAGGCCCGGGTCCCCAAGCGTTTCGCGGGCACGACCGGCATCGCCCACACCCGCTGGGCGACCCACGGCGCCCCCAGCGACGAGAACGCCCACCCGCACCTGGACGCGGAGGGCAAGGTAGCCGTCGTCCACAACGGGATCATCGACAACGCCGCGGAGCTCCGCGCCAAGCTGGTCGCGGACGGCGTCGCGTTCCTCTCCGAGACCGACACCGAGGTCCTGGTCCACCTGATCGCCCGCTCGCAGGCGCTCACCCTGGAGGAGAAGGTCCGCGACGCGCTGAAGCTCGTCGAGGGCACGTACGGCGTCGCCGTGCTGCACGCCGACTTCAACGACCGCATCGTCGTCGCCCGCAACGGCTCGCCCGTCGTGCTCGGCATCGGCGAGAAGGAGATGTTCGTCGCCTCGGACGTGGCCGCCCTGGTCGCGCACACCCGCCAGATCGTCACGCTGGACGACGGCGAGATGGCCACCCTGAAGGCCGACGACTTCCGCACGTACACCACCGAGGGCTCGACCACGACGGCCACGCCGACCACCGTGGAGTGGGAGGCCGAGTCGTACGACATGGGCGGCCACGACACGTACATGCACAAGGAGATCTCCGAGCAGGCCGACGCCGTGGACCGGGTGCTGCGCGGCCGGATCGACGACCGTTTCTCCACCGTGCACCTCGGCGGCCTCAACCTGGACGCCCGCGAGGCCCGCGGTGTGCGCCGGATCAAGATCCTCGGCTGCGGCACCTCGTACCACGCGGGGCTGATCGGCGCCGGCCTCATCGAGGAGCTGGCCCGCATCCCCGCGGACGCGGAGCCCGCGTCCGAGTTCCGCTACCGCAACCCGGTCGTCGACCCCGACACCCTGTACGTCGCCGTCTCGCAGTCCGGCGAGACCTACGACGTGCTGGCGGCGGTGCAGGAGCTCAAGCGCAAGGGCGCACGCGTCCTGGGCGTCGTGAACGTCGTCGGCTCGGCCATCGCCCGCGAGGCGGACGGCGGGATGTACGTCCACGCCGGCCCCGAGGTCTGCGTCGTCTCCACCAAGTGCTTCACCAACACGGTCGTCGCGTTCGCCCTGCTCGCCCTGCACCTGGGCCGCATCCGCGACCTGTCGGTCTCCGACGGCAAGCGGATCATCGAGGGGCTGCGCAGGCTTCCCGCCCAGATCAGCGAGATCCTGGAGTCCGAGGGCGAGATCAAGAAGCTCGCCGAGGAGTACGCGGGCGCCCAGTCGATGATGTTCATCGGGCGCGTCCGGGGCTACCCGGTCGCGCTGGAGGCCTCCCTGAAGCTCAAGGAGATCTCGTACATCCACGCCGAGGCGTACCCCGCCTCCGAGCTCAAGCACGGCCCTCTCGCCCTCATCGAGCCCGCCCTGCCGACCGTGGCGATCGTCCCCGACGACGACCTGCTGGAGAAGAACCGGGCCGCGCTGGAGGAGATCAAGGCGCGCAGCGGACGCATCCTCGCCGTCGCGCACCGTGAGCAGGAGAGGGCCGACCACACGATCGTCGTCCCGAAGAACGAGAACGAGCTGGACCCGATCCTGATGGGCATCCCGCTGCAGCTGCTCGCCTACCACACGGCGCTCGCCATGGGCCGCGACATCGACAAGCCGCGCAACCTGGCGAAGTCCGTCACCGTGGAGTAGCCGCACCCCTCCCCGTCCGCGCGGACGGCCGCGCGAAAGACCCCTGACGCCTCGTCAGGGGTCTTTCGCGGTTCAGGGGATGACGATGACCGGGCGCTGGGCGCGACGCGCCAGACGGCCGGCCACGGATCCGAAGATGCGGCCGACGATGCCGTGCGTCGAACCGACCACGATGGCGTCGGCCGAGTACTCCCGGCCGACCTCCTCCAGCTCGTGGCAGATGTCGCCGCCGCGCTCCACGAGCACCCAGGGCACCTCGGCGAGGTAGTCGGCGCACGCCAGCTCCAGGCCGAGGACCTCGGTGCGGTGGTCGGGTACGTCGACGAAGACCGGCGGCTCGCAGCCGGCCCAGACCGTTGTCGGCAGGCGGTTGGCCACATGGACGATGATCAGACCGGCACCGTGGCGGTGGGCCATGCCGATCGCGTAGGCGAGAGCTCGCTCGCTTGACATGGAGCCGTCGAAGCCGACCACGACGCCATGCCGGAAGGCTGGATCGCAGGAAGGGCGCGACTCTCCGACCGTCAGCGGTTCCGACCCGGGGTCGGCTACCTGCTTGCGGTCTGCGGGTTCAGGGATTTCGTGACCGGCCATCGGTGTCTCGGCGAAGAGAGTCCTCGTGAGGAGGGAGCGGTTTGGAGGTGTACCTGTGTGCGGCGAAGCTGTGTCCGGGAAACATCTTCCCAACCCCTTACCCCCAAGGGTACGGCGCCACTCCTCAACTGCCCAGCCTTCGCACGGCGCCTCCGGTGATGGAGGGAGCATGCCGGACGCCGCCCCTCATGGCAATGCCGGTTGCGTCGTACATCCAGCTGGTGCCCCCACCGGTCCGGAGGGGACGGCTCCGGACCGCCGCCTCCGCCGGCCCGCCGCAAGACGGCCGAATCCGCCACCCGCCCGCCGGGCCCGAGGCGGTCACACACCGCCAGCGGGTCGTCGCGCGCCGTCCATCACCGGAGTCCGGACGCTCGTCAGGGGCATCTGAGGCGCGTGGAAGCTTGTGGGCTCACGGGGCGCACGCCGGTCGTATGACTTGAATGTGCGCACGCGACCGTCGGTTTTCAGCCAACTTCATTCACCCCCCGTCCCCTTGGCGTCACGGCCGCTCAACCCGCATGCCACCAGGCAGGAATAGACCGCGCGGTACGCTTTGACCCTATGGGGACGGGCCATGATCGCGACGCGCACTTCCCTGCGGCGCCCGCGGGTGAAACCCTTCGTGATCGAACGCTTCGCGCCAAGTTGCCTTGTCGACATAGTGCCGGTGGGGGAACGTGTCACGTCGGCGTCACGGGACGCAGTAGATTCGATCATGAGTGTCGAGGACTGGGGACGCGTGCGAGACCGAGGGGAAACGTGCAGGAGCGACAGGCCCGTAGGGACCAGGAAGACGCGAACACCGAGGGGGGCTTAGCGTCATGAGCCAGGACTCCGCCACCGCGACGGAGGCTGCACGGAAGCTGACCGGGCGGCGACGGCGGGAAGTCGTAGCCGTACTGCTGTTCAGCGGCGGCCCTATCTTCGAGAGCTCCATTCCGCTCTCGGTTTTCGGAATCGACCGGCAGGACGCGGGCGTTCCCCGCTACCGGCTGCTGGTCTGCGGGGGCGAGGAGGGCCCGCTGCGCACCACGGGCGGGCTCGAACTCAGCGCACCCTACGGCCTGGAGGCGATCAGCAGGGCCGGCACCGTGGTGGTGCCCGCCTGGCGGTCCATCACCTCTCCGCCGCCCGCGGAGGCACTGGACGCGCTGCGCCGCGCCCACGAGGAGGGTGCCCGCATCGTCGGTCTCTGCACGGGCGCCTTCGTCCTCGCCGCGGCCGGACTGCTGGACGGCCGCCCGGCCACCACCCACTGGATGTACGCGCCGACGCTCGCCAAGCGCTACCCGTCGGTGCACGTCGATCCGCGTGAGCTCTTCGTGGACGACGGAGACGTGCTCACCTCGGCCGGCACAGCGGCCGGAATCGACCTGTGCCTCCACATAGTCCGCACCGACCACGGCACGGAGGCGGCCGGGGCACTGGCGCGCCGGCTCGTCGTGCCGCCGCGGCGCAGTGGGGGGCAGGAGCGCTACCTGGACAGGTCTTTACCGGAGGAGATCGGCTCCGACCCGCTCGCGGAGGTCGTGGCCTGGGCGCTGGAGCATCTCCACGAGCAGTTCGACGTGGAGACGCTGGCGGCGCGCGCCTACATGAGCAGGCGGACCTTCGACCGCAGGTTCCGTTCGCTCACCGGCAGCGCGCCGCTCCAGTGGCTCATCACCCAGCGTGTCCTGCAGGCACAGCGGCTGCTGGAGACCTCGGACTACTCGGTCGACGAGGTGGCGGGACGCTGCGGCTTCCGGTCGCCGGTCGCGCTGCGCGGGCACTTCCGCCGCCAGCTGGGCTCGTCCCCCGCCGCGTACCGGGCCGCCTACCGGGCCCGCCGCCCGCAGGGGGCGGGGCTGGAGAGCGTCACGGCTGTGCTGGAGACGTCCGTGCCCACCCAGGGCACGCCGTCGAGCCGGCGTGCGGCGGCGGCGTCCTCCCCCGGGCCCTCACCGGTCACCGCGTCGGCCGTTCCGGGCGGCCACACGGACCGGCTCGCGGCGGGCTCCGAGGCGTATGTTCCGGGGCGCCCGACCCTGCCGGGGCAGCGCAGCGCCCCGTAGGGTGGGGCGCATGAACGACCGCATGGTGTGGATCGACTGCGAGATGACCGGGCTCTCGCTGACGGACGACGCACTCATCGAGGTGGCCGCGCTGGTCACCGACTCGGAACTGAACGTGCTCGGTGAAGGGGTGGACATCGTGATCCGCCCGCCGGACGCGGCCCTGGAGACCATGCCCGAGGTGGTGCGGCAGATGCACACCGCCTCGGGCCTCCTCGACGAGCTGGCCGGGGGCACGACCCTGGCCGATGCCGAGGAGCGGGTCCTGGCGTACATCCGCGAGCACGTGAAGGAGCCGGGCAAGGCCCCGCTGTGCGGGAACTCGGTCGGTACCGACCGGGGCTTCCTCGCGCGGGACATGCCTTCCCTGGAGGGTTACCTCCACTACCGGATCGTCGATGTGTCCTCGGTCAAGGAGCTGGCGCGCCGCTGGTACCCGAGGGCGTACTTCAACAGTCCGGAGAAGAACGGCAACCACCGGGCGCTGGCCGACATCCGCGACTCCATCACGGAGCTGCGGTACTACCGGGACGCGGTCTTCGTGCCGCAGCCCGGCCCGGACTCCGCGCACGCCAAGGAGATCGCGGCCCGCCACTCGGCCCCTACGGGGCAGTAGCGGACACCCCCTGGTCACGGGCCCCTCGGGGCCCGTGCACCGCGCCCGGGAAACGCGTGCGCGAGCACCCTCCCGGACCCTGTACACTTTTTCTCGGCCGGTCAGGAAAAAGACCGGGCGACTTGGTGGGTATAGCTCAGATGGTAGAGCACCTGGTTGTGGTCCAGGATGTCGCGGGTTCAAGTCCCGTTACTCACCCTTTCAGGGAAGCCCCTGACCTGCGGAAGCGCAGGTCAGGGGCTTTTTGTCGCCAGAGCACGGGCTGCATCGACCCGAACACCTCCGTCGTGCTGAACCCGTCGATCTGCCCACCCCCCCGACGACGTGGGGCAGAGCGACGGGCCGCCCTTCAGCTCACTCGCCTCCGGCTACCGCCTCCGCCGCGTGCCGGCGCAACGCCACACGGGCCGGCAGCACCGTGGCCGCCATGGCCAGACCGGCCGCCACGGCGAGGACCGCCGCATAGGTGGCCGGGGGAATGTAGGGGGCGGCCCCCGTCATCCCGCTGCTGAACGCCGTCAGGGTGATCACCGACAGGGCCGTACCGAGCACAGCGGCGATGACCAGTGCCGTCAGGGTCTCCATGCGCAGCATCCGCAGGACCTGCCGTCGTGTGGCGCCCACCAGCCGCAGCAGCGCCAGCTCGCGAGTGCGGTCGCTGATCGACATCGCGAGGGTGTTGACCACGGCGATCGCGGTGAAGGCGATGATCAGCCCCATGGCCACGTAGTTGACCTCCGAGTCCGGGGCTGCCGCCTCGACTGCCTCTGCCCGGTCGAGGACCGAGGCTCCCGGCACGGCCGCCGTCAGGTCCTCACGGCTCAGCTTCGGCGCGGCGACGAGCAGCGTGCCTGTCGGATCGTCCACGTGGCGCGCCATGAGCCCGTGATCCAGGGTCAGGTCACCGAATCCGAGGCCCCGTGCGTACGCGGCGATCACCCGCATCCGGACCGGGGTGCCGTCTCCGAGGGTCAGGCTCACCTCGTCGCCGACGGCGACATCCAGCCGGCGGGCCGCGTTCTCGCTCACGGCGACCGTGTCCGGGCCGAGCTCGTCCAACGATCCAGAGGTCACGCCGAGGTCCGACGTCCGGGTCAGGCCCTGCCGGGTCACTCCCTGCGCCCCGTACTTCGTCAGCCCCACACGCACCGACGTGTGCAGTACCTCGGTCACCGCCTCGACCCCGGCCCGCTCCCGCAGCCTTGCCGCCGACACGGAAGGGACATGCGGGCCAAGCACGAAGTCCGCACGGTTGCCCGCCTCGGCCTCCGCCCGCGAGGCGTGCCCCGTCGTCGTCGGCACGAACAGGATCGTGCAGCTCACTCCGATCATCAGGGTCAGCGGCGCCACCACCGAAGCGAGCCGGCGCGCCCGCGCCCGCAGATTCGCGGCAGCGAGGTAACCGCTCGTCCGCGAGGCCCGCAGTGCCACCCCGAGCAGTGCCACAGCCGCCCGCACCACCAGCGGTCCCAGTACGGAGACCGACACGGTCCACAGCAGAGCGGTGACCATGGTCAGGGGCCCCGATGCCGCCTCGGTCGTCAGAGTGGACAGGACGATCGTCAGCGTCACGGCCCCTGCCGTCACCAGGACCCCCGCCAGCAGCCGTGACCAGGGCAGCCGGGCGGTCGGCATCGCCGCTTCACCGAGCGCCTCGACCGGCCGGATCCGCGCCGCCCGCCGGGCCGACAGACGTGCCGCGGCCCACGACGCCACCAGCGTGGCCAGCACAGCGGCCACCGCCGGGAACGGGCTCACGACCAGCTGCAACTGCTCCGGCATCGCCCCCAGCTCCACGAACTTCGACCGCAGCCAGAATCCGACCCCCAGCCCGGCCCCCGCTCCGCACACCGAGGCAACGGCGGCGACCAGCAGCGCCTCGCCGCCCAGCAGTCTGCGCAGCTGCTTCGGTGTCGCCGCGACGGCCCGCAGCAGCGCGATCTCCCGCTGCCGCTGCTGCACGGACAGGGCGAACGTGCCGACCACCACGAGCACAGCCACCAGCAGCGCCGTCCCGCCCAGCGCGCCGCCCAGACTGATCAGCTTGATCCGTGCCTGCTCCGCGTCGAAGAACTCGGCCTTGCCCCGCTCCTCGCCCGAGTACGCGACCACCTCGCCGGACCGCTCGATCTTCGAGACGTTCACCCGAGGGAAGACCCCGAACGCCGTGACCTGCCCGGGCCGCCCGGCCAGCAGGGCGGCCCGCGCCGGGGAGAAGAACACCGTGCGCTGACTGCTCAGGTGCTGCCGTGTCACCCCCACGACCCGGTACGAACCGGGGCCCGCCGGAGTCTGCGCCTCGAGTCGCGAACCCACGCGCAGCCCGGACGCGGCGTCGACGACGACCTCGTCGTCGGCTCTCGGGGCCCGGCCGGCGGCCAGCGTGAACGGTGTGAGGACCGCGGAATCCCATCCATGGCCCAGCGCCTCACGCCCGCCGCTCCCATGAACCGGAAACGTCACCTCGGCGACAACCTCCTGGACGCCTGGCAGCTTGCGCAACTCGTCCGCCAGCGAGGCGGAGATCCAGCGCCGCTCGGCGATCTGCTTCGCCTTGTGCTTCTTCTTGCCCTTCTTCTTGACGGTGGTCTGGTGCACATACTGATCACCCGCGACGACGACCGGTGCGCCCGCGTACCGCTCGGGTGCCACCTTGCCCCGCATCCCGGTCTCCAGCAGCATCCCGCAGCCCGTGACCAGCGCCGCGGCGCACAGCAGGGTGACGAACGCACCCACGAACGCTGCCTTTCGGTGCCGCAGCGTCTTCAGAGCGAAACCCGCCATCATGTCCATGCCCCCAGTCGCGTCATCCGCTCGGCCACCCGGTCCGCGGTCGGTTCCGTCATCGCGTCCACGATCCGGCCGTCGGCCAGGAACAGCACGGTGTCCGCGTACGAGGCCGCCATCGGGTCGTGCGTCACCATCACGACCGTCTGCCCCATCGCATCGGTCACGCCGCGCAGCAGGGTCAGCACCTCCCGGGCGGTCACCGTGTCCAGCGCACCGGTCGGCTCGTCACCGAAGACCACTTCGGGCCGGGTGACGAGCGCCCGCGCGATCGCCACACGCTGCTGCTGACCGCCGGAAAGCTGAGCGGGACGATGTTCCACGCGGCCCGTGAGGCCGACCCGCACCACGATCTCGTCCAGCCATTCACGCTCCACGCGGTTCTTGGCCAGTCGCATCGGCAGAGTGATGTTCTCCAGCACGTTCAGCGACGGGACGAGATTGAACGACTGGAAGACGAACCCGACCCGGCGGCGCCGCAGTTTCGTCAGCCTCGTCTCGTCCATACCGGCGAGCTCCGTGTCGCCGAGCCGCACCGACCCCGACGACGGGGTGTCGAGCCCGGCCGCACAGTGCAGAAACGTACTCTTGCCCGACCCTGACGGTCCCATCACGGCCGTGAACGAACCCGCGGGGATCCGTACAGACACCTCACGCAGAGCGGCCACCGCGCCCTGCCCCTTGCCGTAGACCTTGCTCACGGCCTCCAACTGCACTGCGTTCGTCATGGGTTCAACTCTGCTGACCTGCGGGGATCACCACCATGGACGACGTCCGGGATCTACCATGATCTCGTCATGATCCGGACACTGCCGCCCGTCACGCCCCGCCGAGGAGAGGTCCGAAGGTGATCCGCGTACTGCTGGCCGAAGACCAGCACGTGATCCGCACCGCGCTTGCCATGCTGCTCGGCATGGAGGACGACATCGACATCGTCGCGGAAGCCGACACGGGCGCCACCGCCCTCGCCAAGGCCATGGTCCACCAGCCCGACGTGGCGGTGCTCGACATCGACATGCCCGGCGACATGGACGGCCTGGACGCTGCGGCCCGCATCACAGCGCAGGTCCCCGGCTGCCGGCTCCTCATGCTCACCGCGTACGGCAAACCCGGGCACTTGCGCAGGGCGCTCGCCGCCCAGGTCCACGGGTTCGTCCTGAAGACCGCACCACCCGACGAACTCCTGACCGCCGTCCGCAAGGTCGCGGGCGGCGAACGGGTACTCGACCCCTCGCTGGCGGTCACCGCCTGGGATCTGGCCGACAACCCTCTCACCGCCCGTGAGGCAGCCGTGCTCCGTCTGGTGGCGGCAGGCGCGGAGGCCACCGAGGCCGCCGCCCAGCTGCACCTCTCAGCCGGCACCGTACGCAACTACCTCACCGCGATCGTCGCGAAACTCAACGCACGCAACCGCACGGACGCAGCCCGCATCGCCTCGGAGGCAGGCTGGATCTGACGGACGAGATGCCCCGCATCGCACCTCACTCACGATCCGCGGCGGCCGGAAGCCTCGCTTCCAGCGTGAACCAGCCGTCCGCCGCCCCAGCGCTCAACGTGCCGCCCCGAGCAGCCAGACGCGTCGTCAGGTTCCCGATTCCGGACGATCCGGGCCGACCGCCGAGGCCGGACGCCCCGTCGTTGCGGACCCGCAGCACAGTGGCCCCGTCCGTGCACTCCGTACTGATCTCGCAGAGCGCGGCGGAGCTGTGCCGCAGGACGTTCGTCACCGCCTCGCGTAACCCGGCGCTCAGCACTGTCTCCGCTGCCGGGGGCAACACACCGTGCCGCAGGCACACCTTCACCTCGATCTCGGCCGCGTTCAGCACCGCCTTCGCCGACTCCGCCTCCGAAGCCAGCGCCATCCACACCTCCCCGCCCGAAGCCGACCGCAGATCCGCTTCCCCACGCGCCGTCATGGCTACCACGTCGGCCAGTTCCACCCGCGCACGCTCCCACGGCAGCCGACGGGCCAGTTCGCACTTGAGGAGAATGGCCGCCAGGCTGTGCCCCAACAGATCGTGCAGGTCACGGGCTGCTCGCAGCCGCTCCTCGACCAGAGCGGCCCGCACCTGGCGACCCTGGTCCCGGTGCAGCTCCCTGATGATCTGCGCCTGCCGCAGCAGCCCGTGCACCACCAGGCCCGTCACCACGCACGACACCGTGAAGTTGACTACGGCTCCCGTCGAAAGCCCGAGGCGCACCGCCATCCAGGCCACGGCTCCGGACACGGCGACCACCGACGGCCACGCCAGCCGCCAGGGCAGAGCGAGCAGCAGAGGTCCCACCACGAATCCGGGAACACCCAGCCAGGCCTGGCCGAACACCGGCACGGGAACGAAGGCGAGCAGCGTCATCACCGTCAGCTTGTAAGGGTGGCGCCCGTGCACCGAAGACATCTGGAGGTACACGATCAGCGCGAACACACTCGCCGCGGGCAGCATCAGCCGAGGCGCATCAAGCATCAGCAGCGACTTGACACAGAACCCGGTGAGGACGACCGCGAGCAGGACGATCGACAGCCGGTACGCCCAGCCGTCGTTCCCGGGCTCCGGCACGCCGGAGACCGCTCCAGGAAGGACCGCCTCGGTGAAGTACCGGCCCTCCGGGGTCAGCCCGGTCCTCACACTGCCCCCGGCCTCGGCCACACGGAGTGGTATGTCCCCCAGGATCTCGTCATCGGCTGTCCGCACGGAGTCGCTGACGACGCGCAACCCCACCCGCCCATGCCCCGCCCAGGTCTCGATACGGCATGCGGTGGCACCCCGGCGCACCACACCGGTCACCGCCTCACGCAAGACGTGAGCCAGCAGAGCGCCGGAGGAACCCAACGGCTCCGCATGGCCGGTGAGCACGTCCACCTCGATACCCGCGGCCTCCAGCAAGGCGCGAGCGGTTGTCAGTTCCGGGGCGAGCGACATGGCTCTGTACGACGCTGCCGACTGCCGGGCGGACGCGAGGCAGGCCCGTGCCGAATCGGTGACCTCGGCGAGCACTGCAGCAGCGCGGTCGGGGCGGTCCAGCACGGCCCGCGCGCCGGTCCCGATCTCGGCGAGACCGCGTCCCAGACCGTCACCGAGTTCGACGGACATCTGCAGCCGCTCCTCGGCGACGGCCGACACCACACCGCCGACACGCGCGGCATCCGCCTCCTCGGCTCGAACGGTGAGCGTGGTCAGCCCGTACACCACCAGGCTGATCAGAACCATGCTGATGGCTTCGTCCGCGGAGCCGAGAAACACCGCGCTCGCCACGACCGGCAGAGCCATCAGCGGCCAGGGACGACGGCACAGCAGCAGCGAACCACCGAGGAATCCCAGAATTCCCACGGACGCCCCGGAGCCCAGCACCGCACCGTAGCCGGCGCACGCCTGTGCGAGCAGCAGCCGTCGGCCCCGGTACCGGCCCAGCGCGTGCGGGAGTTGCAGCCCGAACACGAGGACGGCCACGACGGAGCCCGCGAGCACGTAGATGGACGCGAAGGCGGCCAGCACGGCCACCGTGCTCGCCCTTGCAGATCTCGTCACAGCGCCCCCGCCCCCAACGACCCAGCGCATCCTACGTCGGCGCCATGTCCTGGTTGTCCGGCACCGCCGGCTCGACCACCCACCGTGGCTGACGGATCGGAATCGTGGCCGGCGCCGTGAGTAGCCGGCAGCCACTCGCGGATCCCACCGGACCCCGGCACGCCACGACCCTGTCCTGGTCGAGGCCGGGCGCAGCCGATGCACGATCCGGCGTCGGCTCGGCATGCGGCACCGCACCGTCCGGCGTCTCGCCGACGCGACAGAATGAGGTTTGGGTGGAGTGCAGCACGGAGGGACGTAGCCCTGGCGCGCCCGCTCGACGCGGCTCCGCCGGGCCGGGTGCCGTGCCCGGTCCTCGGGTGTCGGCGCACACCCGTGTCGATCCATCGGCGTCCCGGAGCCGGGACCTCGCGAAGGGAGCACCAAGGCATGTCGACGTTCATGACGCTGCCCGATGACTGGCGTTCTGTACACGGCAGTTGGGATGAGCTCAGGCACGGGTATCACGCCGGGGACAAGGACGGCACGGTGCGTGCCTGCGCCCGTCGACTCGATACGACGACGCCCGGGTCGGACAGCGATCCCGTCCTGTTCTGGACGCTGGGTCTGCTGACGCTCGCCCCCTACGTGGCATTCGGCTCCCCCGGGCCGGGAGTCGAGGACGAGGTCGTTGCCGTACTGAGCCGGGTCGTGCGGCGCGACGACGGCGGAATGTGCGCGCACGGATGGCATCCCTACGAGGCCGACGTGGACGACGTGATCGAGCGCCTTCCCGCCTACCTGGAGGTACTGAGTTCCCCGGTGGACCAGGCTCTCGACGACCTGCTTCCGGAGGATCTGCTTCCGGAAGACCATGTGGACGAGTTCGACGGGAAGGCCGAACCCGCGAACCTTTCGGGGCCCGAGGTCCTGGCCCGCTGGCAGTGCCCGCGTACCGCCCCGGGATTCGCCCGCGCGGCCCTCGACTACCTGGGCGCGGAACCGTCCACCGAACGCGACGGCTCCTCGGGAGTGAGCCGTTGAGCGGCGTCCACCAAGTGCGGCCTCCGCCCTGTTGAGGCGGGAGGTCGATCTCCCGCTCCCCCGGAGCTTCGGCCGTCCCGTACGCGGACGGGTGCCGGTCGGCCCCCGTGCGGGAAAGGGCCGCGTGTCGCCGGGACCCCGGGACACGTGCGATGCGGCGCACATGTCCCGGTTACCGAACGCCCTACGCCTGGTTGCCCATCGGGAGGTTCGCGCCGCCCGTGCAGTCGAGTACGACTCCGGTGATGAATCCGTTCGTCGCCAGTGAGTGGATAGCCCCCGCCACGTCGGTGGCGCGGCCGACCCGGCCCGCCGGGGTCGTCTTCGCGAGGCCGTCGAAGAGTGCCGTGCGTTGCTCCACCGGGACGCGGTCCCACCACGGGGTGTCGACCACGCCGGGAGAGACAGCGTTGACCCGTAGAGGGGCCAGTTCGACTGCGAGGGGCGGAACCATCGCCTCGAGGGCGCCGTTGATCGCGGCGAGGCCGGACGTGCCCGGGAAGGCGGCGCGAGCAGAGGCGGCCGTGATCAGAGTGACGGAGCCGTGCCGGCGGTCGAGGCGCGGGAGCGCGGCCTGGAGGATGCGGACCTGGGGCCAGAACTTAGCGTCGAAGCCCGTGGCGAGGTCCGCGAGGTCCAGTTCCGCGAAGGGACCGCTGCCCGCGGCGCCGCTGACCGCGATGACCAGATGGTCGATGGGGCCGGACACGGCGAAGAACTCCGCGATGTCCTCCTGTGACGTGGCATCCATCCGATGGGTGAGCGTCTTGCCGCCGATACGGGTCGCCGCCTCGTCCAAGCGGGCCTGCGAACGCCCGGTGATCGTCACCTCCGCCCCTGTCGCGGCGAAGAGCGCCGCTGTGGCCTCGCCGATACCGGAGCTGCCGCCCATGACGACGACGCGGGGGGCGGGTGTGTGGTCCGTGGTCATGATGGCGTCCTCCGTAAGCGTTGTGCGCGGTTGTCGTTCATGCCTTGCCTTCGGTCTTCCGCGAGCTTTGACGAGACCACTGGTCTCGGTAAGATGAGTCTTATCGAGACTGCCGGTCTCGTCAAGTGGTTCGAGTCCAGGAACTCGGAAAGGATGTGTCCCATGGGTCAGCCGGAAGCGGACAAGGACGCGGACGCGGGCATGGGTGGTGCGCGACCGCACACCGGGCGCCGGCGCAATGAAGCGGCCCGACGGGCCATCCTCGACGCCGCGCTGCGGCTGCTCGGCGAAAGCGACGGGGACCCTGTGACCGTCGAGACCATCGCGCGGGCGGCCGGGGTCGGCAAGCAGACGCTCTACCGCTGGTGGCCCTCGAAGGGTGCCGTGCTCCTGGAGGCCCTGGCGGAACGCGCCCAGCAGACCGTCCCCGCACCGGACCGCGGGAACCTGCAGGGTGACCTCCGGACGATGGTCGCCGACACCTTCGCCGGGGCTCAGCGGCCCCCCGTGGGCCCGGCGCTGCGAACACTGGCCCTGGAGGCGGCGCGCGACCCCCAACTGGCCGCGCTCATGCGTGAGTTCACCGAGTCCCGCCGCGCCGCCCTGCGGGCGGTACTGGAGCGGGGGCGGGAGCGCGGCCAACTGGAGCCCGGACGGGACCTCGACTTGATGGTCGACCAGATCTACGGGGTCTTCTGGTACCGCTTCCTGCTCGGCCACGCACCCCTCGACGACGCCACCGCCACGGCCCTCGCGGACTCGCTGCTGCGGTGACGTCGGCTCACGGGTTGGCACGTACGCCGGCGCCGAGGCCCCGCGCGACCCGGCATCCACGGTTACGGAGCCTCGAACGGCGACACCGCCCACGCCCCGACCACGCCGGACGGAGGTGTGGCATTTCAACGGCTGATCCTGGTTGTTGAGGCCCAGTTGACAAGGCCTCGGCCTCCGAAGGGAGGCGCCCCGGGCCGCGAACGGCCTGGCTTGTCCGCGCGTCGAGGCTCTCGATCGCGTTCGTCGAGCAGACGGCCTCGCGCACCTCGACGTCGCAGGAGAGGAAGGGCGCGCAGGGCTTCACCCACCCGCCCGTGACGCGCCCCGCAGCCGTGACGCCCGACACAGTTCCGGTCGGACCGCATGGACCGACCGGTGCCGGGCACCCGACAGGACGGCCCCGCCGCGCATTCCCCCGACGCGGCGGGGCCGTCCTCTCGCATCTTCAGGCCACCACCGGACGCTCCTGGAGGCCGCGGGCGAGTCAGCGGGCGGTATCCGCCCTTCCCCCGGCACGGCGCGCTCCACGCGGGTCCAGTTGAGCGACCACCAGGGCGTGGAAGCGGTCCACCGCCTCGTCCACGCTGCGGATGAAACCGGATTCGGCACTGCCGCGCCCGTTGCCCATTCCCTTGAACAGTGAGAGACGGAAGCCCACGATCTCCGCGCCCGTCGCGAGCCCCCTGGGCACGGGGCGGTGCCGGGCCGGGGGAAACCCTGCCGAAGCCACGCCGGGCGGCCCACCGGTCACTCATGCGGGCTGCGGGCCCCAGCGCGGCTCAGGACGACTCCCGCACCACCAGCTCCGTCGGCAGGACGATCCTCGGGCGTTCGCGGGCGGTGTCGCCCGAGGAGCGGTGGGCGATCTCCTGGAGGAGGACCCGGGTCATGGTGCGGCCCATCTCCTCGATCGGCTGGCGCACGCTCGTGAGGGGCGGGTCCATGTGCCGGGCCACGGCGGAGTCGTCGAAGCCGATCAGGGCGACGTCGTCCGGGATGCGCCGGCCGGACTCACGCAGGACCTGGCGGGCACCGGCGGCCATGACGTCCGAGGCGGCGAAGACCGCGTCCACGTCCGGGCGGCGCTCCAGCAGCTCGCGCATGGCGCGTGCGCCGCCCTCCTCGCTGAAGTCGGCGGGCGCGATCAGCCGTTCGTCGGGGTCGAGCCCTGCCGCGGCGACCGCCTTGCGGTAGCCGTCGAGACGGCGCTGGGCGCCGTAGACGTCGAGCCGGCCGGTGATCGTGGCGATGGAGCGGCGCCCGCGCGCGATGAAGTGGTCGACGGCCGAGCGGGCGCCCTCGAAGTTGTCGGAGTCGACGGAGGGGAGCGTCTCCGTGGCGTGCCTGCGGCCGCTGATCACCGAGGGCATTCCGAGCTGCTCCAGCAGGTCCGGGAGCGGGTCGTCGGCGTGGACGGACACCAGGATGACGCCGTCGACACGATGGGCGGTCAGGTACTGGGCCAGCCTGCGCCGCTCGCGGTCGTTGCCCGCGAGGGTCAGCAGGAGCTGCATCTCGGTGTCGGCGAGGGCCGCGCCGACACCCCGCACGATGTCGGAGAAGTAGGGCTCGGCGAAGAACCGGGTCTCGGACTCGGGGACGACGAGGGCGATGGCGTCCGTACGGTTGCCCGCGAGCGCCCTCGCCGCACGGTTGGGCACGTACCCCAGCTCGGCCACGGCGGCCTCGACGGCCTCCCTGGTCTGCGCGCTGACCCTCGGCGAACCGTTGATGACGCGCGAGGCCGTGCCCCGCCCCACCCCTGCCCGGGCCGCCACCTCTTCGAGCGTGGGCCGCCCGCCACTCCGTACTCGTGCTGCCGCCATGGCTGCCTCCCGTTCGCGGTCAATTTCTCACAGCGCCTCGGCCAGGCCAAGTCCCGCCGTCCGATCCCTCGACGCCCGTCCGGCCTACCGGCTCCATGAACGCCATATATTTTTGGGAGCGCTCCCAAGCGTACGGGCCGAGGCCCCGGGACGGTGAGGCGGGCAGCAGAAAAAAGCGGGACCCGGCGTGTGCCGGGTCCCGCTCCTCGTACGAACAGGTCAGACGGTGCCCTCCGCGGGCAGTGCGTTGCGGCGGATCACGTCGGAGTACCAGTGGGCACTCGACTTGGGGATGCGGCGCTGGGTGGCGTAGTCGACGTAGACGGCACCGAAGCGCCTGCCGTAGCCGTACGCCCACTCGAAGTTGTCCATCAGCGACCAGAGGAAGTAGCCGCGCACGTCGGCGCCGTCGGCGAGGGCCCGCTGGACGGCGTCGAGGTGGCCGTGGAGGTAGGCGACCCGCTCGGGGTCCTGGACCTTGCCCTCGGGCGAGACGTAGTCGTCGAAGGCGGCGCCGTTCTCGGTGACCATCAGCGGCAGGCCCGGGTGGTCGCGGGTGACGTCCATGAGCAGGTTGTAGAGCCCGTCGGGGTCGATCGACCAGTCCATGGCGGTGCGCTCCTTCCCCTCGGCGAGGTGGAAGGCGACGTGCTCGGAACCGGGCCACGGGGAGTGGTCGCTGGCACCGTGAGCGTCGCTGCGCGCGTAGTCGGCGCCGTCGACCGGGGTGGAGACGAGGGTCGGCGTGTAGTAGTTGATGCCGAGTGCGTCGACGGGACGGGAGATGGTGGCGAGGTCGCCGTCCTTGACCAGCTTCGACCAGTCCACCAGGTGCGAGGTGTCGGTGATCAGGTCCTCGGGGTACTCCCCGCGCAGCATCGGGCCGGTGAAGACCCGGTTGCCGACGGCGTCGATGCGGCGGGCGGCGTCCGCGTCGGCCTCGCTGCCGGTGAGCGGACGTACCTGGTGGAGATTGAGGGTGACCGAGGTCTGCGCAGCAGCGGGGAGTTGGGCGCGCAGTACCTCGATCGCCCGGCCATGGGCGAGGTTGAGGTGGTGGGCCGCCTGCAGCGCCGCCGCGGGCTCGGTGCGGCCGGGGGCGTGCACCCCTGAGCCGTAGCCGAGGTAGGCCGAGCACCACGGCTCGTTGAGGGTGGTCCACATGCCGACGCGGTCGCCGAGGGCGCCGGAGACGATGGCGGCGTAGTCGGCGAAGCGGTCGGCGGTGACGCGCTCGGGCCAGCCGCCGGCGTCCTCGAGCTCCTGGGGCAGGTCCCAGTGGTAGAGGGTCGCCACGGGCATGATGCCGGCGTCGAGCAGCTCGTCGACGAGCTTGCGGTAGAAGTCCAGGCCCCGCTCGACGGCCGGTCCGCGGCCCGTGGGCTGGACCCGGGACCAGGAGACGGAGAAGCGGTAGGCCTTCAGCCCGAGCTGCTTCATGAGCGCGACGTCGTCGCGGTAGCGGTGGTAGTGGTCGGCGGCGATGTCGCCGGTGTCCCCGTTGCGGACCTTGCCGGGGGTGCGGCTGAAGGTGTCCCAGATGGACGGTGTGCGGCCGTCCTCTGCGGCGGCGCCCTCGACCTGGTAGGAGGCGGTCGCCGCTCCCCAGATGAAGTCAGTGGGGAACTGGACCCCGGGCGCCTGCTTCGGGGTGGTGTCGGGTCGTACGGCAGTCATGCGGGAGCGCTCCCATGGGTGGAGGGACAAGGACGGGAAGTGCGGGGGCCCCGGCCCCGTACGGCCTGTGGTCAGGTACAGGCCGTACGGAACGGCCGGAGGCCGGACCGGGGGAGGGACGGGCGGGCCGGAGTGGGGCCGGGTACCGCGCAGCCGGGTTCGGACCGGGGGTCGCGGCGGTCCGGGGTCAGCCCTTCACGGCGCCGGACATGATTCCCCCGACGATCTGCTTGCCGAAGATCACGAAGACGACGAGCAGCGGGAGGGTGCTGATCAGCGCGCCGGCCATCACGATGCTCTGGTCGGGCACGTAGGACGCGCTCAGCTGCCCGAGGGCCACCTGGAGCGTGGGGTTCTGCTGGTTCAGCGCGAGGTAGGGCCAGAAGAAGTCGTTCCAGGCCTGCACGAAGGTGAGCATGCCGAGCACCATCATCGCCGGGCGGGCGACGGGGAGCACGATGCTCCAGACGATGCGTAGGTTGTTCGCGCCGTCCATGCGGCCGGCCTCGATGAGTTCGTACGGCAGCGCCTCGATGAGGTACTGGCGCATGAAGAACACACCGAACGCGCTGACCAGGGTCGGGAAGATCACCGACTCCAGCTGACCGCCCCAGCCGATGTCGGACATCATCATGAAGAGCGGTACAACGCTCAGCTGCGGGGGGATGGTCAGGGTCGCGATGACCATGGTCATCAGGACGTTGCGGCCCTTGAAGCGCATCTTGGCGAAGGCGTAGCCGGCCAGGGTGCAGAAGAACAGGGTCGCCAGGGTGATGCTGGCGGAGACGATGAGCGTGTTGACGATCGCCTTGCCGAGGTTGGCCTGCTCCCAGGCCGCCTGGAGGTTGTTGAACAGATTGCCGCCGGGGATGAGCGGCGGCGTCGTGTCCAGTACCTCGTCCTGCGTACGGGACGCGGCCACGAGGGTCCAGTACAGCGGGAACAGCGAGCCGATACCGACCACGACGAGGGCGAAGTAGGCGAACGGGCCTGCGTGGTGCTGGCGTCCGGCACCGGGCTGGAAACGGCGGCGGCGGGCCGGCGGCTGGTCACGGACGGCCGACTTGGTGACGCGACGGTGGTCCGGAGCGGTGATGGGGCTGGTGGTGGTCATGGTTATCGCTCCCCGTCAGGCCGCGGTCTTGCGCCCGAGGCGCCCGACGAGCCAGTTGATCGCGGCAATGAGCAGCAGCAGCACGAGCATGGCCCAGGCCACCGCGGCGGCCGGACCGAGGTGTCCGAGGTTCCAGCCGTAGTTGTAGAGGTAGATGCTGAGCGTCTCGTACTGGTTCTCCGTACCGCCCTGCGCCCCGATCTGTCCGCCCTCGAGGAGCAGCGGCTCACCGAAGAGCTGCATGGACCCGATGGTCGAGATGACGATCGTGAAGAGGATCGTCGGCCGGAGCGCGGGGATCGTCACGTTGCGGAACTGCTGCCAGCGGGAGGCTCCGTCGAGCGAGGCGGCCTCGTAGAGGTCGGACGGGACGGCCTGCATGGCGGCCAGGTAGATCAGGGTGTTGTAGCCGGTCCAGCGCCAGATCACGATGACCGCGATGGCGATGTTGGACGTCCAGTGGCCGTTCGCCCAGTTCGTCTCACCTGCTCCGAAGAAGCCGAGGACCCAGTTCAGGAGGCCGCCGTCGGCACGGAACACCAGGGCGAAGACCAGGGCGGCGGAGGCGACCGAGGTGGCGTACGGGGTGAGGATCACGGTGCGCCAGAAGGTGCTGGCCCGCAGCTTGTAGTTCAGCAGGTGCGCCAGGCCGAGCGCCATCATCAGCTGCGGCACGGTCGAGATGACGCCGATGACGAACGTGTTGGAGACCGCGGTCCAGAACTCGGAGTCCTGGAGGATGTTGCTGAAGTTCTCCCAGCCGACCCATTCCATCTGGTCGAGGTTGGTCATCTCCACGCGGTGGAGGGCGATCCAGCCGGTGTAGATCAGCGGGTAGAGCCCGAAGGCCCCGAAGACGAGGAAGAAGGGGGCGATGTAGGCGTAAGGAGAAGCCTTGTCGTCGAATCGCCACAGCCGGCTGCGCCAGGCCTGACGGCCGGGAGACAGGGGCTTCGGGGCGCGGCGGCTGGGCTTCGAGCCGTGTGCGCCCCGGGTGGGGGTGGTGGTTGCCACAGGTGGGAGTCCTTCCCTGGGGTGTGCCGACACCACAGGGTCAGGCCGGGCCTCGGTCGGGGCCGGCGGGTGTCGGAAAAGGTGCGCGGTGCCTGGGGGGAACCGGCACCGGTGCGGGCCGGCCGGGGCGTGTGGAAGACGCCCCGGCGGCCCGCACCGGCGAGGATCAGCCGATCACCTTGTCGATGGCCTCGGTGGCGTCGTTCCACGCCTTGTCCGGGGCGGTGCCTCGCTGCTCCATGTTGTTGATCTGGGTGGAGATGGTGTCCTTGATGATGCCGTCCTTCGGGCCGAGCACGGCCGCGGGGATGATCTGGGCCTCTTCGGCGTAGATCTCACCGATGGGGGCGTTGTTGAAGTACTCGAGCTTGGCGGCCTTCACGTCGGGGAGCTCGTAGGCGCCCTTGTTCGACGGGAAGACACCGACGGCCTTGAAGACGGCGGCCTGCTGCTCGGGGGCGGTCAGCCACTTGACGAGCTCACCGGCCTCCTTGACGTGCTTGCCCTTGGCGGGCACGGAGAGGAAGGAACCGCCCCAGTTGGCCGCGGTGTCACCCGGGGTCTTGGCGATGTCCCACTTGCCCTTGAACGCGTCACCGGCGTAGGTGGAGATCTGCGCCGCCATCCAGGCGGGGCAGGCCACGGTCGCGACGCTGCCCTTGCGCAGGGCCGCCTGCCACGGCGGGCTGAACTGGGCGAGGCCCTGGGTCAGCTTCTTGTCGACGGCCTCGGTGGCGAGCTTCCAGCCCGCCTTGACGCCGGCGCTCTCCTTGTAGATCGGCTTGCCGTCCTTGGCGTAGTACTGCTCCTCGTCGGAGCTGACCACGCCGTTGTACATGGCGCTGGCGGAGTCCATGAAGAAGGTGCCCTTCGGGGCCTTCTTCGCGTACTCCTCACCGAGCTTGAGGTAGTCCTCCCAGCCGCCGGCGTACTTGGCGGCGACCTCGTCGCGCTCGGTCGGCAGACCGGCCTGCTCGAACAGGTCGCGGCGGTAGCAGATCGACATCGGGCCGATGTCGGTGCCGGCGCCGATGACCTTGCCCTGGTCCGTGGTCGCCTGCAGCGCCTTCCAGTTCACCCACTGGTCGGGGTCGATGACCTTGGCGAGGTCGACGAAGGCGTCCGCCTTGGTGTCGACGAGCTCCTTGGCGCGGCCGACCTCGATGCCCTGCACGTCGGCCAGACCGCTGCCCGTGTTGAGCTGCTGGAGGAACTTGGGGTAGTAGACCTTCTCGTCGGCCGTGACGTTTTCCTTGACCGTGATGTTCGGGTGGAGCTCGTGGTACTTCGCGAAGAGCCCCGCCTCCTTGTAACCGAACTGCCCGAAGTCGGCGACGGTCAGGGTGATGTTGCCGTCCGCGTCGGCCCCGTCGGACTCGGAACCCGAGTCGCTGCAGCCGGTCAGCAGCAGGGCGGCGGCCGTGAGGCCGGTGGTGGCTATGACGGCGGTTCTGCGGCTTCGACCTGCGACGGTGCGGGTGATGCGCATTCCACTACTCCTTGTTCCAGGGTGGGACTGGCGTTCTATCTGCTCGGTAGTCGCACTGTGGGTGCGGGTCCCGGTGGTACGGAGAGGACATGGGCCGTGCCGTCCCCGTACGAGCGAAAAACCTCGTTCGATATGGGAGCGCTCCCATGCGCTGATGCCGGAAGATTGCTGCCTCAAGGGGGTGGGTGTCAAGAGTTGAAGACGCTTCCGTTGCCCGAGTGTGTCCTGCAAGTCACGCGACCGTGTCCGGCACAGGGCTTGTGTTAACCGGCACGTCCTGCATCGGCCATGGAAGGCCACCGGAGTAACCGCAGGTCAGGGGCCGTTGGAGGTGATTTCGCCCCGCCGGGAACCCGGTCCGCCCGGACCGGCGCGCTCCGGTGACCGCCGAGATCCGGACGGTGCGTGCGGGGGTGGCGGGGTGGATCACGCCCACCGGAAGATGAACGGGCCGGAGGCCAGGGAGGCCGCACAGAGGGGCCGCGAGGCGATTCCGCGTTCTTTCCCCGAACTTGACTCAGGAACGGAGCGTGACGAAGCCCCGCCCGGTGGCGGAGGCGTCGTGCGCGAGGCGTCCGGCGCACCGCTGAGGACGGGGAACGGGGCGCGCGCCCCGGCCGGGTGTGGGGGGATGTGGGGCCGGCCGGAGCGCGCGGTTCGGGGTGGTGGTCGGGTGCCCGGCGTGCGGGCCGGTACGGCTACCCCAAGGCGCCGAACGCCTTGGTGAAGGCCAGGGGTTCCTGGACGATCGAGCTGCACGTCGGGTCGGCGGACGGCTTCGCGCCTCCCGGGCACGGCGCGTCGCGGGTGCCCGACCACATCGCCAGCCGGCCGATGCCCTTCTCCCGGGCGAACCCGACCAGTTGGCCGGCGTCCTCGACCGTGAAGATCTCCGAGGCCACGTCGTTCACGCCGATCATCGGGGTGAGGGCCACCGTCTTCCAGGCCGCGGCGTCCGAAAGCCCGAGGACACCCTTGATCTGGGCCTGCGTGGCCGTGGCGGCCTGCACGGCGTAGTCGCCCATGTCCCCGCTGTAGGAGGGCCCGTAGTCCATCGCCATGACGTTGACCGCCCCGATGTCCACACCGTGCTCCGCCGCGTCGGCGATCAGGTCCACGCCCGGCTGGGTGAGCCCCTCCGGCATGACGGGCAGCGTGAAGGAGACGTCGAGCCCGGGGTGCTCCTCCTGGAGCCGGGCGATCGCCTGCGAGCGACGGGTGTTGGCCCCGGTGTCGGGCAGCGCCCCGCCCTCGATGTCGAAGTCCACCTTGGTCAGCCCGTACGCGTCGACGACCTTGCCGTACGCCTCGGCGAGCTCCGTGGCCGAGGCGCAGTTCAGCGCGAGTTCGGCACCGGCGGCCCCGCCGAACGAGACCCGCACGTCGCCTCCCTCGGCGCGCAGCGCGGGGATCTGGGCGGCCACCTTGTCGTCGGCGAGCCCGGTGACCCCTCCCCAGAGCGGGGCGCAGTCGCCGCCGGAGGTGACGAAGGCGAGGGTGAACTCCTTGACGCCCGTCCTGGACGCGGTGTCCAGGAGGTCGTACGCCGGATACAGCGAGGTGTCGACGTACGGGGCGAACCGGGCTACCCCCGTGGTGCCGCCGCTGCCTCCCCCGGGTGTCCCGGACGGCTCGGCCGTGGGCGTCGGGGTGGGCGTGGGCGTCGGGGTGGGCGTGGGCGTCGGGGTGGACGTGGGCGTCGGCGCCCCGGTGGGGCGGCCGCTGGGTTCGGGTGCGGCACCGCCGTCCGCCGAGCAGGCGGCGTCGTTGATGCGGCAGTTCTCCGGATCGGCTGCCTCGCCGGTGGAGGTGGTGACGAAGCCGACCGTCACGGAGGCGCCGGGGGCGATGTCCTTGTTCCAGCCGAGGGGCTTCACGGTGACATGGCGACCGCTCACGGTGTGTTCACCGTTCCAGAGGGAGTCGATCCTCGTCCCGGCCGGCAGGTCGAACTCGAGGGTCCATCCCGACCGGACCGTCGCGCTGTCGTTGGAGACGACGTACTGCCCGGTGTATCCCCCGTCCCAGCCGCTCGCCCTGGTGTACGTGGCGCCGACGGCCGCGGCCTGGGCCGTGCCGGTGAGCGCGAATACCGTGCCGCCCACGACGGCGGCGGCGACGAGGGCTCCGATCGCCTTCGTGCGGGTGCTCGTCGTGCGGCGGTGCGTGCTGGTGCCCATCGCGTCTTCCTCTGTCCGGCGGGGGGTGGCGTCTGCACGCTAGCCCCCGCCGACCGGGCGAAAGAGACGGATCGGACCTGCGCCGGAGTTCTTAGGACTGGCTTAAGGAGGGCATCGGCACCGGTTAAAGATCAGGCCCCCTGAGCCCTCCGGAACTCGTGTCCCCGCGTCCGGCTCCCCCGCGTTCCACGCCCTCCGGTGCGCCGGCCCAGGCGGTGCCCCCGGCCCGCCCGCGCGGCCGGTCCGCCGTCGAGGCCGATCCGGATGCGCACCTCGGTGCCCCCGAGCACCGAGCGGCCGATCCGCAGGTCGCCGCCGGTGGACTCGGCGACCCTTCGGACGATGTCGAGGCCCAGCCCGGTCGATCCCACCGCGCCGGCCGCTCCCCCGCGTCCGCTGGCGCCCCGAGCCAGCGCGGATTCCGGATCGGGTATGCCGGGCCCGGCGTCCGAGACCAGCACGAGCACGGCGTCACCGGCGTGGTGGACGTCGACCGCGAAGGAGGTGCCCTCCGGGGTGTGCCGGAAGACATTGCCGAGCAACGCGTCCAGGGCCGCGGCCAGTTCGGTCCTCGCGACGGGTATCCGGACCGTGCGGTCCACCCCCGCCAGGCGCACCGTGCGACCCTCGTCCTCGGCGAGAGCCGACCAGAACGCCATCCTCTCCCGGATGACTTCGCAGGCGTCGCATCCGGCGCCCGCGCCCGGAGGCCCGCCCTGCGTCTGCGGGCGCTGCTGCCTGGCCGTCCTGATGATCGTGTCGACCTCGTGCTCCAGCTGCTGCACGGCCGCCCTGGTCTGCTCCGCCGCCGGGCCCTCCCCCAGCGACGCGGCGTTGAGGCGCAGGACGGTCAGCGGGGTACGCAGCCGGTGGGAGAGGTCGGCCGCGAGCTCGCGCTCGTTGGCCAGCAGCCGCACCACCTGGTCCGCCATGGAGTTGAACGCGACGGCCGCGGAGCGGAGTTCGGTGGGCCCGGCCTCGGGGACCCTGGTCCCCAGCCTGCCCTCGCCCAGGTCGTGGGCGGCACCCGCGAGCCGCTGGGCGGGCTCCACCATGCGTACGCCGAGCCGGTCGGCGACGGCCACCGAGCCGACGATCAGTGCGATCCCGACGCCGGCGAGGACCAGCCAGGCCGTCCCGACACCGTTGGAGACCTCGTCCTCGGGCACGAACACCTCGACGACGGCGATGCCTCCGGATCCGAACGCGGTGGGCTGCAGCAGCACCGAACCTCCTCCGACCTCGGCGATGGAGGCGCGCCCGGAGACCCGTACGGTCTCCACGTCCTCCGCGGTGGCGCGCCGGACGCCGATCTCCAGCGGGGTGCCGCCGGGTTCGAGGGCGGGGACGTGCACCGCGAGCCGTCCTCGGCCACCGGGCTCGGTGGAGAGGGCGGCCTTGGTCAGTTCCGCGCGGTCGGTGGTGATGGTGAGGGTGGGGCCGATGGTGGCCGCCTGCCGTTCGGCGTCGGTGAAGGCCCGGTCGCGGGCCATCTCCCTGACGACGAGTCCGAGAGGCACGGCGAACGCGATCACGACCATGGCCGTCACGGCCAGGCAGACCCTGACCAGGGCCCATCTCATGCGGGCTGCCCCGGTGCACCGGCCGGTGGTTCCAGTTTGACGCCGACTCCGCGCAAGGTGTGGAGATAGCGCGGCCGGGCCGCCGTCTCGCCCAGCTTGCGGCGCAACCAGGAGAGGTGGACGTCGATGGTCTGGTCGTCCCCGTATGCCTGCTGCCACACCTCGGCCAGCAGTTCACGACGCGGGACGACGACGCCGGGGCGGCCCGCCAGGAAGGCGAGCAGGTCGAATTCGCGGCGGGTCAGGTCCAGTGCGGTGCCGTCCAGTTCGGCCTGCCGGCGCAGCGGGTCGATGGAGAGACCGCCGACCTGGAGGACGCGCGGCGGCGGTGCCTGGGCCCCCGGCCCCCGGGTGCGCCGCAGGACGGCCGCGATGCGGGCGGAGAGGTGCTCCACGGAGAAGGGCTTGGTGAGGTAGTCGTCCGCGCCGTCGTTGAGCAGCCGGACGATCTCGGCCTCGTCGTCCCGCGCGGTCGCGATGATCACGGGCACGTCGGTGATGGACCGCAGCATCTTGAGCGCCTCGGCGCCGTCGAGGTCCGGGAGCCCGAGGTCGAGGACGACGACGTCGAAGCGGTGGTGGGCGACCTCGCGCAGTGCTTCGAGGGCGGTGCCGACGCTCCGTACCGTGTGCGAGGCCTCGGTCAGGTGCCGGATGAGGGCGGAACGTACGAACTGGTCGTCCTCGACCACGAGCACACTAGGCATGGGCGGCACCGTAGCCCATCCGGAGGAACCCGGTCCCCTCCGGGACGAACCCCTGCCCCGTGGTGCAGGATGTGCCCGATGCAACGAGGACTCGTACACGTGATCGCCTGGTCGCTCGCGACGGGGGCGGCGGTCACCCTCTCCTGGTGGGGCGTGCACACCGTCATGTCCGGGACGGCGTACGACCCGCCTCGTGCCGTGCCGATCTCGGTGGGGGCGCGCGGCGGGCAGGAGACGGACGTGCCGGTGTCGTCGTCGACGCACCGGGCGCGGCCGACGCCGTCGGCGGGCTCTCCGGCTCCCGCGGACACGCCCTCGCCCTCACCTTCGTCCGCGCCTTCCCGGCGCCCTTCGTCCCGGCCCGCGGCCACACGTCCGAGCCGGCCGGAGCCTTCGGCTCCACGGGCGGCGGCGGACGATGTGAAGAGCTATCCGACGCGCGGCGGGAGGGTCGTCCTGGAGCTCGCGGACGACTCGGCGAAGCTCGTCTCGGCGACTCCCGAGCCCGGCTGGTCGATGCAGGTGTGGACCGAACCGGAGTGGATCCGGGTGGACTTCGGCGACGGGGCGGGCTCCACGGTCTCCGTCTTCTGCACCTGGAACGGCCATCCGCCGATGGTCGAGACCGTGGAGCAGTAGGCCGGTCCGCCCGCGGGGCACGCCCTCAGGTGAAGGCGTCCGGCGGCGGGGCCGGGGACGCCTTGGCCGAGGCGTCGGTGACGACGGCGGCGCCGCCGGTGAAGTCGGCCAGGGCGCGGCCGTGTTCGACCCTGCCGGGGTGCGGGTCGCTCGCGACCCTGCGGGTGAGTTCCGCGACCGCGATCGGCAGGTCGGAGGCGACCAGCACGGCGTTGCCGAAGCGCCGCCCGCGCCAGACGGTCGGGTCGGCGGCGAGGGCGAGTTCGGGGAAGAGCGAGGCGGCGGTGGCGACCTGGCCGCGCAGATGGGCGAGCGGCGGGCCGTCGGCGAGGTTGGCGGCGTACTGGCCGCCGGGCTTCAGCACCCGGCGTACCTCTCCGAGGAATTCGGCGGAGGTGAGGTGCGCGGGGGTACGGGCGCCGCTGAAGACGTCGGCGACGACGAGGTCCGCCCAGCCGTCGGGGACCTTGCCGAGGCCGGCCCTGGCGTCCACCGATCTGACGCGTATCCGGGCCTGCGGGTCCAGCGGCAGTTCCCGGCGTACGAACTGGACGAGGGGCGCGTCGATCTCGACGACCTGCTGGGTGGAGCGGGGGCGGCTCGCGGCGACGTACCGGGCGAGGGTGAGGGCCCCGCCGCCGAGGTGGACCGCCTGGAGGGGGCGTCCGGGCGGTGCGGCGAGATCGATGACATGGCCGAGCCTGCGCTGGTACTCGAACGAGAGGTACGCCGGGTCGTCCAGGTCGACATGGGACTGCGGGGCGCCGTCCAGCACCAGGGTCCAGGCACGCGGACGGTCGCGGTCGGGCACGAGTTCGGCGACGCCGCCGTCCACCGTCGCGGTCAGGGCTTCCTGCCGGCGTTCGGACCGGTCCCGGCCGCCGGCTCCCCTGGCCGTACCTCGACGTGCCACGCGTTCGCCCTCGCTCACCGTGCGGGTACGCCGGCGTCCCGGGCCGGCGGTGGCGGAGGCTCCGCCCACCTGCCCATTATCGCGTCAGCGGCGGTCGTCGGCCGCCTCGATGAGCCGGGCCGCCTGGTCGAGGGCCGCCCTGAGCACGGCGGGGTCGGTGACCGGGGCCTCCGCGACCGGCGGAAGGAGCCAGCCCCCGCCGACCGAGGGCGGATCGGCCGGGATGCGCAGGCCGCGCCCGTCGGTCCTGGTACACGCGCTGCCCGGTACGTCCCAGCCCTCCGCGGTGCCGGAGGGGACCAGGAAGCCGAGGACCGCGCAGGCGCCGTCGTGGAGGACCGGGCCGACGCAGTCCTGGTCGGCGCCCCTGCGCAGGATGTCCACGGCCTCCAGCCCTTGACGTGCCGGGACGGTCACCAGGTCGCACGGTGCGGTTTCCGGGCCCATGTGAGGCAAGGGAACCCCTCCTCTTCGTCTCGACGAGACGGGACCACGCCCCGTCTCCTCATGGACCAACGCTCCGACGGCGTCAAGGGCTACGGCGGCATGCCGCCGCAAAGGGTGGCAGTTCATGGCGGATCACGGGTGAGATGTCTGATTTATTGGCAAACGCAGCGTGTGCGCCCTGTCACAGAAGGTACGTTCTTGCTCCGCCGGGGCACCGGAAGCAGGAGCCCGGCTTGCACCAGAGAGGGCCCAGCCATGGTGTCGACACGGGCAGTTCCCAACCTCGCCTTCCGGCGGCTGCGCGGACAGCGCTCCGCCGGGGAGTTCGCGGCCGCGGTCCGCCGGGCCGCGCGCGAGATCGGTGAACAGGTCGCGTGCGACGCCCGGTACGTCGGGCGCGTGGAGTCGGGCGAGATCCGCTGCCCCAACTACGCGTACGAACGGGTTTTCCTGCACATGTTCCCCGGGGCGAGCCTCGAGGACCTGGGTTTCCTCGCCCGCGAGAGCGTGCGCGGGCGGGGGGCCCGCACGGTGCCCCCTCCCACCACACCCCCCACGCTCGACAGTGACATCCACGAGGAGAGCGACGTGCTGCGTCGCGTGTTCATGACCAGCGGCACCGCCACGGTGGCAGCCGCGTCCCTGGGCCTGTCAGGCCGTCCCGCCGCCGCGGGTCCGCTCGGCGTCCCATCGCAGCGCCGCGTCGGCGAGGCCGAGGTGGACGCCGTCGAGAAGGCCGTGCGCCGGATCCGTCTGCTGGACGACCGGCACGGTGCGGACGGCCTCTACCGGCGGGCCTTCCAGCCGCTCAGGGCGGCGTACGCCCTACTCGACACCGGCACCACGACCCGGCGCGGGACGGCCGACCGGCTGCACGCGGGTGCGGGCGAGCTGGCGATCTCGGTGGGCTGGCTGGCCCACGACTCGGGGCGGTTCGAGGACGCCCGCTCCCACTACGCGGAGGCGCTGGCCACGGCTCGGCTGTCGGGCGACGCCGCGCTGGAGGCGCACGCCTTCTGCAACGCCTCCTTCCTCGCCCGGGACACCGGACGTGCCCGCGAGGCGGTCCGCGCCGCGGAGGCCGGGCAGCGGGCGGCCCGGCCGCTCGGCTCACCGCGGCTGCTCGCCCTGCTGGCGCTGCGGGAGGCCGGGGCGCGGGCGCTGCTGGGGGACCGCACGGGGTGCGAGCTGGCGATCGGCCGCGCGCAGTCGGCGTTCGGGCGGGGGCCCCGCGACGCGGACCCGGAGTGGATGAGCTTCTTCCGCGAGGCGGAGCTCGAACTGCTGGAGGCGCAGTGCTGGTCGGCGCTGGGCGACTGGCCGCGGGCGGCGCTGCACGCCCGCCGGGCCACCCGGCTCCAGGATCCGCACTTCACCCGCAACCTCGCGCTCTACCGAGCGCAGCTCGCGAACGACCTGGCCCGGGCCGGTACGGCCGACGAGGCCGCCGCCGCCGGGCACGCGGTGCTGGACCTGCTGGACCGGGTCCGGTCCTCCCGCATCCGGGGGATGCTGGCGCACGCCGTCGGCGCACTGCGACCGCAGGGCGGCCCGGAGGTCGCCGCACTGCTGGAGCGCTACGAGGAACTGCCGCCCGTCGCCTGAGGGCGCACGGCCGAGGCCGGTCCCGTCCCCCGCCCCGCCGCCGTTGCGGGGACGGGAAGCCCCTAGCGGTCCAGGTGGCCCGTGTCGTTCCACCGCTCCAGGGCCGGGAGGCCGTACGCCCATCCCAGCACCGACAGGGACGTCGGCTCCAGGCGGATCCGCGCCGCGAAGGACACGTCCTCGCCCAGCCAGCGCGCCCCGAGCGCCCGCAGGACGTGTCCGTGGGCGAAGACGAGGACGTCACGCTCGGCGGACCTGGCCCACGCCACGACCTCGTCGACGCGTTCCGTGAGCTCGGCGAGGGTCTCGCCGCCGGGGACGCCGTCACGCCAGATGAACCAGTCGGGGCGCTCCGCCTTGATCTGTGCCGGGGTCAGGCCCTCGTAGTCCCCGTAGTCCCACTCCATCAGCGCGTCCCACGGCTCGGCACGGTCGCCGAAGCCGGCGAGCGAGCAGGTCTCGGACGCCCGGACGAGCGGGCTGGTGCGCACCTCCACCCCGGGCAGACCGCCCCACGGCTCCCGGTGCAGCCGCTCGCCGAGCAGCTTCGCGCCCTCGCGGCCGGTGTCGAGCAGGGGAATGTCGGTCCTGCCGGTGTGATTGCCCTGGACCGACCACTGTGTCTGGCCGTGCCGGGCGAGCAGGATTCGCGGTGCCATGACGGCTCTCCCTGAAGAAAACTCTGAGATCCGGTGATCCGGTGACCCTAGGATCTGATGGGTCCGGGACAGCGGTGTCCGGGACGGCTCCTCGGTGGCGGACGCGGCCGGCCGGCCGGTGACCGGTGCGGACGCGGAGCCCGTCCCATCATCCCGCACCCCCTCGCCGGGCAACCTGCGGGGCGGGGGCCGCGTCCCTCTCAGGACCAGGGGACCGGGCGGGCGCACGGGGTACGTGCCCCCGGAGGAAAAGCGGGCACACGACCGCCGTACGGTTGAACGCCCGCCGTCGACCGCATGAACAAGGGGAGAGCCACCGGATGCCGTACGCCACCGCCGGGACACCGATCTCGGGTCACCGGCCGCGCTGGTGGACGGAGCTCCCGCTGATAGCCGTGGTCTACGGGCTGTACTCCCTCGGGCGGCTGCTGGTCCGGGAGGACATACCCGGGGCGGTGCGGAACGGGCTGGCGATACTCCGCTTGGAGAAGGCTCTCCACATCAACGCGGAGCACCCGCTCAACCGGCTCCTCACCGCCCACCCCTCGCTCGGCGTGCCCGCCGACTTCGCCTACGCCTCCCTGCACTACGTGGTCACCCCGGCGATCCTGATCTGGATCTTCCGCCGCCGTACCTCCGTCTACCGCGCGGCCCGTACCTGGCTGATGTCGTCCACCCTCCTCGGGCTGATCGGCTTCACCCTGCTGCCGACCTGCCCGCCGCGCCTCCTCGAGGCCCACCACGGCTTCGTCGACACCATGGCGCAGTACAGCTCCTACGGCTGGTGGGGTGCGGGCGCCAGCGCCCCGCGGGGCCTCAGCGGGATGACCAACCAGTACGCGGCGATGCCGAGCCTCCACGTCGGCTGGGCGGTGTGGTGCGGGGTACTGCTCTGGCGCCACGGCCGCCATCCGCTCGTCCGCGCGGCGGGCGTCGCCTACCCCCTGACGATCGTGTTCGTCGTGATGGGCACGGCGAACCACTATTTCCTCGATGCCGTGGCCGGGGCGGCGGTGATGGCCGTCGGCGCCCTGCTGACCAGGCCGTTCATGCGGATCGCCGACCGCGTCAAGTACCGGATGGGCAGGGTGTTCGCGCGTACGCCCGTATCCGCCGCGCCCTCGAGATCCACGATTGTCAGTGACGGATGCAAGACTTCCGCGGGTGAGCGAATACCCGGCCGGCGGACCGCCTCCGCAGATTCCGGCGACGCGAGCGCCCGCTCCGCGGCCGCAGCCGACGACACTCCGGCAGCGGCTCGCTGAGCTGCGCGGGCCGACCGTCGCGCCGCACCCGCTCGACGCGCGCGCGCTCGCGGCTCTCGCCGCCAACCCGGGGTGCAGACGCCGTGCCCTGCTCGACGGCGCGGGCGTCGACAAGGCCGCCCTGGCCACGGCGCTCGGATCCCCCGCGGCGTTCGGGCAGTCCCAGTTCGCCTTCGTCCGCGGCAACGCCTTCGAGGCGCGCGTCAAGGCCGACGGCGGCACCGAACTGCTGCGCCTCCTCATCGAGCACCTGGGCGAGGGCGCCGAGGCACCCTCCGCCGCGGAGGTCCCCGACCTGACCGCAGCCGGACCCGAGGGCCGCGCCGCCCGTACGGCGCTGGCGCTGCGCGAGGCCACCGCTTCGGGGCGCTGGACGCTGCTCGACCACCCGATGCTGGCGCTGGAGGTCGCGGGCTCGCCCGCCTATCTGGAGCCGGACGCCGTGGTGGTGCACCCGGACGGCACCTGGACGGTCGTCGAGATCAAGTCCTTCCCCATGATCGACAGCTCCGCGGACGCCGCGAAGGTCGGCGCCGCGGCCCGCCAGTCCGCGGTGTACGTCCTGGCCCTGGAGCGCACGGCCGCGGTGACCGAGGGCGCACGCGTCGCGCACCGGATCCTGCTGGTCTGCCCGAAGGACTTCTCCAACCTGCCGGCCGCCTCGGTCGTCGACGTACGCAGGCAGCGCGCCGTCACCAGCCGCCAGCTCACCAGGCTGACCCGGGTCGAGGACATCGCCGCGGCGCTGCCCGAGGGCACCACCTTCGACCCGTGCCGCTCCCCCGAGGAGCTGGGCAGCGCCGTCGAGGCGGTCCCCGCCGCGTACGCCCCCGAGTGCCTGGCGGCGTGCGAGCTCGCCTTCCACTGCCGGGCGAAGGCCCGCGCCGAGGGTGCGGTGGAGTCCCTGGGCCGCGGTGTGCGGGGTGAGCTCGGCGGTCTGACCACCGTCTCCGGGGTGCTGGCCGCCGCGGCCGGCAAGGAGGGCGACCCTTCGGACCCGACGGTGGCCGCCCTGCGCAGGGCGGCCGCGCTGCGCGCCGAGGCGCTGGCGGGTGCGACGGGCGGCGTCCCATGTCACTGATCACCACCCTGGCCCGGCTGGAGGCGGTGGAGAGCGGGCGGGCACAGCCGCTGGCCACCGTGCGGCACCGGCACCTGACGGCCGGTCCCCTGGTCCTGGTGCCGCTGACCACCGCCGGTGAGGCGGGCGCCCCGCTGGGAGCGCTCGTCGGCACGGACCGCACCGCTCCGCGTCTGCTGGTCGTGGCCCAGCCGCGCGACCGGGATCTGAGGTCCGCGTTCCTGGCCGAGCTGGCGGAGGCGGTGCTGCCGCACATCGAGTCGTACGCCGACGTCGTCGAGCCGGCGGAGCGCAACGAGACGGACCCCATGACCGGGAAAAAGGTCAAGGTCGAGGTCGAGCTGTGCGCGGACGCGGCGCAGCTGATCGTGCCGAGCAGGGCCGGTGTCGACTTCGTACGGCTGCTCGGCCGGTCCATGCGGTTCCGGCGCACGGCCGAGGACGACCCGGACACCCCTTACCCGGCACCGGCCCGTGTGCCGCTGCTCGGCCGCTGGCTGACGCACTACGGGGAGCGGGCGAGGGTGCCGGGGTCCTCGCTGCTGCTGGCCGCGACGGATCTGCTGAACCGCCACTGGGCGACGGGGCAGAGCAGTCTGGAGGACCAGCACCTCGGGGCGCTGCTCGCCTGGCTCGATCCGCCGGGCGGTATGGCGGGTGCCGAGGCGGCCCTCCGGGCGGAGCTGGAGCGGGACGCGGCAGGTCAGCTCCTGTGCCCGCCCGCCGGACCGGCGACGGATCCGGCGTTCGACAACAAGCTGCTGGCTCCGGCGATCGAGCGCTTCGACCGCGCCCGCACGGCGCTGGCCGCGGCGGAGGACGGGCTCGACGCCGACACGCGGCTCGGCGAGCTGGGCGACGCCGAGAGGGCGGTCAGGGAGCTGCTCGCGGGGGTGATGCTGCCTACCTGGCATGCGGTGTGGCGGGGCCTGGACCTGCTGCGGGAGCTTCCGGAGGGTGCGAGGGCCGAGGACCGCTGGAGACGCGACCGGTGGTCCTTCACCTCGCACCGGGACCGGGTGCGGGCGGGCGAACCCCCGCAGCCCCGCAGGGACGACGCGGTGACGGCGGCACAGAAGCTGGCCTCGCGCGAGACGGCCCAGGCGCAGCTGGACGCCCAGGAGGCTCTGGACGATCCGCTGGTCCTGGCGGGCCGCAGGCTGGCGGGTGAGGCCTTCGTCGCGGAGGTCACCGAGGTCGAGATGGCGTACAGCGAGTCGAAGCGGCCCTCTCCCCGCCCGCTGGTCACGGTGCTGACGGGCGAGCGCCCGCACCTGGGGGAACGGACGAAGGTCTACCGGTCGCTGGACGGCAAGCCGCAGACGGCCGAGTTCGTCGGGTACGCGCCCGGCGAGGGTGCGGCCGGGCCCTCCGGCCCCGAGGATCCGGTCCGTCTGGTCCTGCGGATCACCGACCGCATGGGCCGCGGCAAGGAGCCCGCGCCGGGGTCGGTGCCCGCCGCCGGGGACCGCATCGCCTGGACCCTCTTCGAACACGACCAGCGGAGCGGTCCCGGGCTGCCCGCCCCCGAGGACACGCCCTGGACCCACGGCGGCCCGCCGGGCGGACCTGCCGAACTGCCCGATCCCGTGACCTCGGAGGACCTGCTGTGACAGCCGTGACCGACCCGGGCGCCGCGGCGGCGCGGGCGACCGACGCGATCCTGGAGGACACCTTGCGCTCCCCCGCGCGGGGCGTGGTGGTGGACTCCCCGCCGGGCGCGGGGAAGTCGACGCTGGTGGTGCGGGCCGCGCTGGAGCTCGCCGCGGCGGGCCGGCCGCTGATGGTCGTCGCGCAGACCAACGCCCAGGTGGACGACCTGGTGGTGCGCCTCGCCGAGAAGGCGCCCGGGCTGCCGGTTGGCCGGCTGCACAGCAACGACTCCGATCCGTACGACAAGGTCCTGGACGGTCTGGACCACGTACGCAAGTCGGCGAAGGCGGCCGATCTGGCGGGCCTGGACATCGTGATCTCCACGGCCGCCAAGTGGGCGCACGTGAAGAACGTCGAGCCGTGGGGCCACGCGATCGTCGACGAGGCCTACCAGATGAGGTCGGACGCGCTGCTGGCCGTGGCCGGGCTGTTCGAGCGGGCGCTGTTCGTGGGTGATCCGGGGCAGCTCGACCCGTTCTCGATCGTGGGCGCCGACCAGTGGGCCGGTCTCACGTACGACCCGTCGGCGAGCGCCGTCTCGACCCTCCTCGCGCACAACCCGGAGCTGCCGCAGCACCGGCTGCCGGTGTCCTGGCGCCTCCCCGCTTCGGCGGCGCCCCTGGTCTCCGGCGCGTTCTACCCGTACACCCCGTTCCGCAGCGGTACGGACCACGGTGAACGACGCCTGTCGTTCGGCGTTCCCTCGGACGGCTCCGGGCCGGACCGGGTGCTGGACGAGGCGGCCGAGTCGGGCTGGGGGCTGCTGGAGCTGCCCGCCAGGCACACCCCGCGCACCGATCCCGAGGCGGTCCGTGCGGTGGCCCTGGTGGTGCGCCGGCTGCTGGACCGGGGCGGCGCCGCGACGAGCGAGCGGGCGGAGGGCCCCGTCCCGGTGACGGCGGAGCGGGTCGCGGTCGGCACGGCCCACCGCGACCAGGCCGCCGCGGTCCGCGCCGCCCTGGCGGAGCTGGGGGTGACGGGTGTGGCGGTGGACACGGCGAACCGGCTCCAGGGCCGCGAGTTCGACGTGACGGTCGTGCTGCACCCGCTGTCCGGGCGGCCGGACGCCACGGCGTTCCATCTGGAGACGGGCCGCCTCTGCGTGCTGGCCTCCCGGCATCGCCACGCGTGTGTGGTGGTCTGCCGTGCCGGGGTGGCCGAGCTGCTGGACGAGCACCCGTCGACGGAGCCGGTCCAGCTGGGTGTGACGGTGAAGTTCCCGGACGGCTGGGAGGCCAATCACGCGGTGCTGTCGCATCTGGCCGAGCACCGCGTGCATTGGACGCCCTGATCCTGGGCAGCGCTCTCCTGGTCCCGTCCGCCGTGGACGACACGGACGTGGCCGTCCTGCCGGGCTGGACAATGGAAGGTGGCCGTCCGGCCGTACGAGGAGGGAACAGCACATGGCACAACCCGAACGGAACGAGCGGCAGAGGCTGCGTCCCGCGCCGCTGCTCTTCGAGCCGTCGGAGGCGGTGGCCGATCCGGAGCACTTCTTCGACCTGGAGTCGATGGAGGACCCGAAGGAGTTGCTCGCCCGCGCGACGGAGCTGACGCTCGCCTTCAGGGCGGCGACGGACCGGGCGGTGGAGTTCCAGGCGGTGGCCGCCGCCCAGCTCGCCGATCCCCGCCGGTTCGACCGGCTCACCGCCGCGGACATAGCGGCGCGCGCCGAGTGGACCGAGGACTACGCCAAGAAGATGATCGAGTTCGGCCGTTCCCTGCTGAACGACCCCGCGCCCTGACACCGGTTCCCGGGGCCGTCCGGAGTCCGGCGCGGCGGGCGGCCCGGTCACCACGGGTACACCTGTGGCATATGCCGCCGGGCAAGATACCTCTCCGGGGTCCGTCCCGTCAGACGTTTCGGCAACTCCGCGGAACAGTACCGTCACCGCCGGTAGACATGACTCCATGAGCGTATGGCTGAACGACGAGACGACCTTGCGGGCCGGTGCGGGCGCGAGCCACGGCGGCGGCCTCTTCGCTCTGCTGCGGGACCGGCCCGAGGAGGGGGCCGGCGACAGGGCCGCTCATGTCACCTCGTCCGGGGCGGCCTGGCTGGCGGGCGCGACCGCGCATCCCCGCAGCACCCTGGCGCAGTGGGAGGACCGGCCCGCCTCACCCGGCGTGCTGCCCTGCGGCACCGCGTTCGACATCGTCAGCGTGCCCGCGCTGTTCGGACGGCGGATGCTGGAACGGCTCTGGGCGGAGGGGCCCGGATCCGGCCCGGTCGCCGTCCACCGGGGCCGGATGCTGCTGTTCGCCTCCCCCGGCACCGCGCAGCGGCTGCCGTCGCTGGTGGCCTGGGAGGAGTGGGGCACGGGGTGCCCCGACGGCCCGGGCGGGCACCGGGGAGCACTGCCGCCGGTGCTCTGCCACGGCCTCGGTGACGCCGTCACGGTACCTCCCCTGACCGGCGGGTCCGGCTCGGACGGTCCTCGCTGGGTCGTCGCCCCGGACACCCGGAACCCATGGCTCCCGGGCCCCGACGTGCTCCTGTGGGCCTGCGTGCGAGTGGGCAGGTCGGCGGCACCGTCGGCCACCGGGAATTCGATTTTTCCTCCCGCCGATCCGGGTGCTAATGTCTACGACGTCAGCAGGCGCCGTTAGCTCAGTTGGTTAGAGCAGCTGACTCTTAATCAGCGGGTCCGGGGTTCGAGTCCCTGACGGCGCACCGACGGAAGAAGCCCCCCTCGCGTTTGCGAGGGGGGCTTCTTCGTCTGTCCCGCGCCCTGTCAGGGGCCGATGGTGATGCGGACGGTCCAGGCCCCGGACCGGGTCCGGTCGGCGACGTCGATGCGGACGCGCTCACCCGGGACGGTGTAGCGCTCGCCCTCCCGGAGCGGGGCGTCGGCGAGAGGCGGGTAGACCGACCGGTCCCAGCAGGCGTCGGAGTCGGGGTGGGCGTCCAGGACCTCGACCGGGCCGCCTCCGGAAGGAGTGGTGTTGCGGATGCGGTAGACGAGCACGCCTTCGCTGCAGGTCGTCCGGTCGTTGCCGGTGGCGCCGCGGGCCTCGACGGCGAGCGCGGTGTCGGCGCCGGTCCTGATGACCGCGAGACGGGTCCCGAGGGAGGCGCCCGGGACGGGCACCTCGGCCATGGGCTCCAGCGTGAGGTCCGAGTCACCCTGTACGCACACGACCTGTGAGCCGGAGAGCCAGCCGAGCTTCCACTTGTGCCAGCCGAACAGATCCGGGGCGAGTCCGAACTGGCTGCCCATCACGTCCCAGTCCCCGACGTAGGTGTCCCAGTCCCCCTTGCCGTCCTCGGGCCGGTGGTAGAGGTCGGCCAGGTCGAAGACGTGCCCGGTCTCGTGCGCGAGGACGTTCCGGTCGGGCGGGTGCTCCTCGAACACGGTGACCACCCGCCTGATGTCGGCCCCGTCGGCGCGCAGCGGGCGGTCGAAGTTGACGACCTTGGTGGCGTCGGAGTCCACTCCGGGCGCGTCCGGGTCGGCGACGAGGTAGACGATGTCGTAGTCGGAGAAGTCGGTCTCCTCGTCCGCCGCCTCGATCGCGTCACGCAGGTAGGCGCTGCGCCGCTCCGACCCCCAGTCCCGCTGTATGCCGTACCAGGTGGAGGGGTGGGGCATGCGGGTCCAGTGCCGCTGGGGTTCGGCGCGCAGGGTGAACCTCCCGTAGGAGGCCCGCTGGAAGAACTCCGTGGTCGAGGGGAAGTAGTCGGCGGCGAGGACCTGCGGCGACACGACGGGCTCGGCGTCGGGGAACGAGAGGAAGACCATGACGGCGTCGAGGCCGCGGTCGGGGCGCGGGTAGGCGTCGTTCCACGTGTCGAGGCCGAGGGAGTGGTGCGCCCCGGTGCGGGGCAGTGCGCACGGTCCCGCGTCGCGCGCGGCCGCCACCGCGGGGCCGGCGACGAGCCCGGTGGCGGCGAGCGCCATGAGGGAGGTCAGAGCCGCGGCCACGCCGCGCAGGCTCGGCCTCTCCACTCCCCCGGATCCGTGCTGACGCGGCACATCTACCTCCGGGTGGCGAGCGCGGGACATCCCCTTCACCCTGTTCCGATTCCGCCTCGCACGCCCTGTTGTGCTGACCCGCACGGGTCAGCACAACAGGGCGTGATCATCCGCACCGGAGCAACCCTCATCACGTAAAGTCACATTCGCTCACTCGGGATCTTGAAACCGTCAGATCAGCGCAAAGGAGATCAACCACCGTCAAAACGCTTACGGGTGGTGCCTGCGGGCCGGACTCCGATCGGGCGCGGGCCGGGTGCGTGCCGCGGGCCCGAAACGCCGAACGCGCTGGAACGCCGGGGGCCCCAGCCTCTATGCTTCACCTCGCTTTCCTGCGTGGTTCCCGCCTCCTGCGCGGCGCTCCACTCCACGCCCCCCCCGACCGTCCACACGTGTTCAACCGATCTGCACAGCGGGAGCGAGCGGTGAGCGGAACATCCGAAGAGCCGGCGCCCCGCGCCGGGGCGTCCCCCGGCACCGGGCCACCGGAGGTCACACAACGTGACCGCCCGGGCTCGGTACTCTCGGAGCTGCGCGACTACCGCGCCGCGTTCGCCGCCGCCGCCCTGCCCATGGCCGTCGTCGACCACCTGGGGCGGATCGTCAGTCCGAACGACGCGCTGGGCGGCCTCCTCGGCACCGATCCGGCCACCCTCACCGGGCAGTGCGCCGCCGACCTCGTCGGTCTCGCCCCGGAGAGTTCCGCCCGGCGCGCGTACACCGAGGTGCTGCGCGGCGCCCGCCCCCGCATGCGCTCCACCCGCCGGCTGAAGCACGCCGACGGCCGGCCGCTGTGGGCCGAGGTCACCGTCGTACCGATGGGTGGCGGGGAGACCGGTCCGGACCGGGTGCTGCTGTCCGTCGCCGACGTGAGCGACCGGCGGGAGCTGCGGGAGCGGCTGCGCCATCTGCGGATGCACGATCCGGTGACGCGGCTCCCCAACCGCACCCTGTTCTTCGAGCGGCTCACGGCCGCTCTCGGCTCTCCCCCGCTCCAGGACGGTGCGCCGCCCTTCGATCCGGCGGACGGCGGGCGGATCGGGCTCTGCTACCTCGACATCGACGGTTTCAAGGCGGTCAACGACACCCTGGGGCACCACACCGGCGACCGGCTGCTGGCCGCGGTCGCGGGCCGGCTCACCGACTGCGCCGAGGCCGACGACCACCGCACCGGAGCCCATCTGGTGGCGCGGCTGGGCGGTGACGAGTTCGCGATCCTGGTGGACGACTCCTCGGGAACGCACCAGCTCACCGAGCTGGCCCGCTCGGTGCTGACCGCCCTCCAGCAGCCCTTCGACGTGGCGGGCCACCGGCTGTCCGTCTCGGCGTCGATCGGGGTGGTGGAGCGCTCCGTGGCCGGCACCTCGGCCACGGACCTGATGCAGGCCGCGGACACCACGCTGTTCTGGGCGAAGGACGACGGCCGGGCCCGCTGGACCCTCTTCGACGCGGAGCGCAACGCGAACCGGATGACCCGGCAGGCGCTCTCCTCCACGCTCCGTCCGGCCGTGGAGCGCGGGGAGTTCACGCTGGAGTACCAGCCGCTGGTCGGCATGGCGGACGAGGTCGTACGGGGTGTGGAGGCCCTGGTGCGGTGGAACCACCCGCGGTACGGGCTGCTGGCGCCGAGCCGGTTCGTGCCGATCGCCGAGGAGGACGGCACCATCGTCGAGCTGGGCCGCTGGGTGCTGCGCACGGCGTGCCGCCAGGCGCGCCGCTGGCAGCTGGAACACCCGGACGAGCCCGCCCTGTTCATCAGCGTCAATGTCGCGGTGCGCCAGCTCAGGGACTCCGACCTGGTCGCCGACGTGGCGGAGGTCCTCGCCGAGACCGGCCTGGAGCCCGGTCTGCTGCAGCTGGAGCTGACCGAGTCGGCGGTCATGGGCTCGTCGGGCAGGCCGCTGCGGGTGCTGGAGGCGCTCAGCGCGATGGGGGTCAGGATCGCGATCGACGACTTCGGTACGGGCTACTCCAACCTGGCCTATCTGAGCCGGCTGCCCGTCTCGGTGCTGAAGCTGGACGGATCCTTCGTGCGCGGTTTCCGCTACGAGGACGGCGCCCACCCCAGCCCCGCCGACGAGACGATCGTCGAGGCCATGGTGCAGCTGGCGCACCGCCTCGGTCTGACGGTCACCGCGGAGTGCGTGGAGACCTCGGGGCAGGCGGAGCGGCTGCGGCGGATCGGGTGCGACACGGGGCAGGGCTGGCTGTACTCGCGCGCGGTGGCTCCCGAGCGGATCACGGAGCTGATCGGTTCGAGGTCTCCCGGGGGCTGACACGTGGGTCCCGGCGGCCGGCGGTCGGCGGGGACAGCGATCAGCCGTCGACGGGGGCGGCGATGGGCGGGGACAGCGGTCAGCCGTCGCCGTCAGCGATGACTGCGCGGTCAGGGGCAAGGCGGGGCCCGGCGGGGCCGGGCCCCGGGGCCTCAGGCTCCGCCGGGAAGTCCGTAGGCGTCCGCGATGAGTTCGTAGGAGCGGAGGCGTGCCTCGCCGCCGTGCGCGTTGGCCGTGATCATCAGTTCGTCCGCGCCGGTGCGCTTGGCCAGGTCGTCCAGGCCGGTGCGGACCTCGTCCGGCGTGCCGTGGACGATGTCCTTCAGCCAGCCGTCGACGAACTCGCGCTCCATGGGGCTGAAGTCGTACGCCTCGGCCTCCTCGGGGGTGGGCACGAGTCCCGGGCGGCCGGTCCGCAGCCGGACCATGGACAGGGCGCCGGTCAGCACCTGGCGCCTGGCCTCGCGCTCGTCGTCGGCGGCCAGCGCCGCGACGCCGATGAGGGCGTAGGGGGCGTCGAGCACCGCGGAGGGCTTGAACGACTCCCGGTAGAGGTCCAGGGCCGGCACGGTGTTGCGGGCCGAGAAGTGGTGGGCGAAGGCGAAGGGCAGACCGAGGACGCCGGCGAGGCGCGCGCTGAACCCCGAGGAGCCGAGCAGCCACACCGGCGGCCGGCCGGGCGACTGCACACCTCCGGGCGAGGTGGCCTGCACGGGACCGGGGACGGCGTGGATACGGGCGTAGGGGTGGCCGTCGGGGAAGTCGTCGTCCAGGAAGCGGATCAGCTCGGCCAGCTGCTGCGGGAAGTCATCCGCTCCCTCGTTCAGCCGGTCGGTACGGCGCAGGGCGGCGGCGGTGGCGCCGTCCGTACCCGGGGCCCGGCCGAGGCCGAGGTCGACGCGGCCCGGGGCCATCGCCTCCAGGGTGCCGAACTGCTCGGCGATCACCAGCGGGGCGTGGTTGGGGAGCATCACTCCGCCGGAGCCGAGGCGGATGCGCTCGGTGTGGGCGGCGAGGTGCGCGAGGATCACGGCGGGGGACGAGGAGGCGACGCCGGGCATGGAGTGGTGCTCGGCGACCCAGAAGCGGTGGAAGCCACGGTTCTCGGCCAGCTTCGCGATGTCCACGCCGGTGCGCAGGGCCTGCGTGGCGGTGCGGCCCTGCCCCACGGTCACCAGGTCGAGTACGGAGAGGGGTACGGGGGCCGTTCCGCCCGCGGTGCCGCGAATCTCGTCGCCTCGGTTCTCGTCCACGTCTTCCGACCTCTCCGGTGCTGCGTATCTGTACCGGAGAGTGCGAACAGGAGGGGGGCTCCGCTTATTCCCGTGGGCACCCCGGCGTCCTGCCCCGGAGGCTACTCCCGCACCTCGATGCCCCGGGGCTCGGCGGCGCCGGGCGGGGGTTCGCGGGTGGCGAAGAGGGTGCCCAGGGTGGGGGCCCAGACACGGCGGTCGGTGAGCCGGAGCCCTTCCCAGACGGCCACCTGGTTGGCGGTGAGGATCGGCTTGCCGACGAGTTCCTCGAGTTCGGGGACGTGCGCCGCGGTGTGCAGGGCGTTGTCGGGGAGCAGCACCACCTCGGCGTCGGGGTGGTCGCCGGCCACGGCGAGCTCCTTCAGGAGCTCCACGTCCGCTGCGGCGGCCTCGGACGCGGAGATGATGCCGCCTCCGCGGGTGGCGACCACGTCGACGCCCCCCTCCTCCAGGAATCCGGCGAAGAGCGCGGCGACGTCCTCGGAGTAGGACGCGGCGACGGCGACCCGGGAGGCACCCAGCTCCCGCAGGGCCTGGACGAAGGCGACGGAGGTGCTGGAGGCGGGGAGCCCCGCGGTCCTGGCCAGCCCCGCGGCCTGTTGGTGGGCGCCGTCCCATCCGTAGGAGAAGCTGCCGCCCGAGCACGCCCAGACCAGCGACTCGGCGCCGGCCATCCGCAGTTCCTCGACTCCGGCGGCCAGCCGCTCGGGGGTGCCCGCCTCCCGGAGGCTGCCCGTGCGGCGGGTGTCCTCGTCGATGTCGGTGTGGAAGAGCGGGACTCTGATGTCGCTGTCCAGCATGACCTCGATCCGCGGGAAGTCGTCCTCCGCGGCGTGGCCCGGGTAGAGAAGTCCTACGGTCGTCATGTCCATCCTTCCCGTGTGTCCGGATGTCCTGCGTCGCTCGTGTGACCGGTGCCCCTGCCTGGGACAAGTATTCCCCTTGTGCCCCCGGCTCGTCGCCCGCAGAGGGCCTGACCTGCGGTTCCTCCCGCGGCCCCGGCTTCCTGTTGACGGCTTCCCGCCCCGGTGCGAGCGTGGTGATCTCCGATGAACGCTCCCGTGATCCTCGTCCTGGACGCCGACCCGCCGCCCCGGCTCGGCCGGCTGACCGGCAGGGCCGTGGTCCGGCACGCCGACGAGCGGACACTGGCCGGGATGCTGCCCGAGGCGGATGTCCTGCTCGTCTGGGACTTCGCCTCCGACGCCGTCCGCGCGGCCTGGCCCGGCGAGGGGCCGCGCCCCCGCTGGGTGCACACGGCGAGCGCCGGCGTGGACCGGCTGCTGTGCCCGGCGCTCGCCGGCTCCTCCACGGTGGTCACCAACGCCCGCGGGATCTTCGAACTGCCGATCGCCGAGTACGTCGCCGGGCTGGTGCTCGCCTTCGCGAAGGACCTGCCCCGGACGCTCGGGCTCCAGCAGCGCCACGTATGGCGCCACCGGGAGACCATGACGCTCGCCGGGAGCCGGGCGGTGGTCGTCGGCGCGGGGCCCGTGGGGCGGGAGATCATGCGGCTGCTGCACGGCCTGGGCGTCCGGGTGGCGCTGGTCGGACGTACGGCCCGGCGCACCATCCACGGTGTGGAGGACCTGGGGCGGCTGGCATCCGGCGCGGACTGGGTGATCTCCGCGGCCCCGCTGACGCCCGAGACCCGCGGGATGTTCGACGCGCGCTTCTTCGGGCTGCTCCAGCCCTCCGCCCACTTCGTCAATGTGGGACGCGGCGCGCTGACGGTCGAGGAGGACCTGGCGGAGGCGCTGGGCAGGCGCTGGTTCGCGGGCGCGGCGCTCGACGTGTTCCAGGAGGAGCCGCTGGGGCCGGGCAGTCCGCTGTGGGACGTGCCGGGCCTGCTGGTGTCCCCGCACATGAGCGGGGACACGGCCGGCTGGCGGGACAGGCTGGGCGAGCAGTTCGTCTCGATGTACGAACTCTGGGCAGAAGGAGCACCTTTGCCCAACACGGTGGACATGCGGCTCGGTTACGTACCTTCGACGGACATCAGCCACTGAACCCGTACATGACGGACAGTCATGAATACGCCCGGGCAGGGGAACACGCCCCGCACACCCGCCGTCGCCCTGCGCCCAGGCCGGGACACGGGAGGGTCACCCTCCGGCCACCGTTCGATCACATGGCAGCGCTTGCTGCATAAGGCGCCGGGATCGGGCAGGTGCTCACCCTGTCCGGACTGTTCGACCACCCGAGTTCTTCAGGAGACCGCGAACCATGGCTGACTTCCCTCACCTGTCCCGTCGGAGCTTCCTCAATCGATCGGCGGCCGTGGGAGGTCTGCTCGTCGTCCCCGGCCTGCTGTCGGCGTGCAGCAAGACCGACGCCGGCGCCGCGGACGGTGAGGGTGCGCTCGACAAGCTCCGCAAGCAGGGCTTCGTCCGGGTCGCCTACGCCAACGAGGCCCCGTACGGCTACATGGAGGGCAAGGAGCTCAAGGGCGAGGCACCCACCCTGCACCGCGAGATATTCAAGGCGCTCGGCGTCGAGGAGCTGAAGCCGACGCTCTCCGAGTGGGACGGCCTGATCCCCGGCCTCCAGGCGGGGAAGTACGACGTGGTCAGCGCGGGCATGGCCATCACCCCCGAGCGGTGCGCCAACGCCATCTTCTCCGAGCCGGAGTTCATCTCGCCGACTGCCCTGATGGTGAAGAAGGGCAACCCGAAGAAGCTCACCGACCTGGCGTCGGCGAAGGAGGCCGGCGTCACCGTCGGTGTGATGTCGGGTGCGGTCGAGGCCTCGTACGCCGAGGGCGCCGGGATCCCCGAGAGCAGGATCAAGACGCTTCAGAAGCCGCAGGACGGTGCGGACGCCGTGAAGGGCGGCCGGGTCGACGCGTTCCTGCTGACCGGCATCTCGCTGCGCTGGCTGGCCAAGACCAACCCGGAGACCGAGGTGACCGAGGCCTTCGTCCCCGAACTGGACGGCAAGCAGCAGTTCTCCCCCGGTGGAGCGGTGTTCCGCCAGGGCAACGAGGATCTGCGCGACGCGTTCAACCGGGAGCTCAAGAAGATCGTCTCGGACAGGTCCCGCTATGTGCAGCTGCTCCGGGAGTACGGCTTCGGCGAGACCGAGGTGCCCCCGGCCACGCTGAAGACCGCAGACCTGTGCAAGGGCTGACGGGGACGGACCACACCGTATGAGTGACTTCTTCTCCACCTTCGGCGACGAACTGCCGCAGATCTCGTCCGGCCTGTGGGTGACGGTCGAGGCGACCGTCCTGGGCTCCCTGCTCGCCCTCGCCCTCTCGTTCGTCCTCGGCCTCATGGCGGGCACCCGCCTGCTGCTGGTGCGCGGGGTCTCACGCACCGTCGTCGAGTTCTTCCGGGGCACCTCGCTCTACGTCCAGCTGTTCTGGTTCTACTACGCGATGCCGCAGCTGACGGGGTACGAACTGACGCCCCTGCTCTGCGGGGTGGTGGCGCTGGGCCTGAACTTCGGCGCGTACGGCTCCGAGGTCGTGCGGGGCGCGGTCAACTCCGTGCCGCGCGCCCAGTACGAGGCGGCGGTCGCGCTGAACATGTCCCCGTTCCACCGGATGCGCAGGGTGATCCTGCCGCAGGCCTGGGTCCAGATGATCCCCTCCTTCACCAACCTGCTGATCCAGCTGCTGAAGGCGACCCCGCTGCTGTGGCTGCTCTCGGCGGCGGACCTGATGACCGCGATCGAGCACGTCCGCAGCCTGACCGGTGAGAGCCTCATCGCCTATCTGCTGCTGCTCGCGGTCTACTTCGTGCTCGCCTACGCGATGACCCTGCTGATGAACCTGCTGGAGCGGGCCGCCAAGCGGCGGCTCGGTCTGCACACCGGCGCCCGGGGCCTGTTCAGGACCCGCAGCGCCGGACCCGTACCGACGGCCGGAGGTGCCCGGTGAACCAGACGTTCGACTGGGACGCCGCGGGCGAGGCCCTCCCCCTGCTGCTCGAGGGTTTCCGGGTCACCCTGCTGGCGACCCTGCTCGGCACGCTCCTCGCGGCGGTGCTCGGCCTGGCGATCGCCGTGGCGGGCCGTGCCCCCTCGCGTCTCGTCACGGTGCCCGTGAAGGCCGTGATGGAGTTCGTGCGATCCACCCCGCTGCTGGTGCAACTGGTCGGCGCGGCCGCCGTCTTCACCTCGGTGGAACCGCTGACCGTCGGCATCGTGGTCCTGGGCGTCCACTACGCCACGTACACCTCCGAGGTCTACCGGGCGGGCATCGACGGTGTGCCCAGGGGGCAGTGGGAGGCCTGCCGTGCGCTCTCGATGTCGCCCCGCCGGACCTGGCAGGCGGTGATCCTTCCGCAGGCGGTTCGCAACGTGCTGCCGGCGCTGGGCAACTACGCCGTCTCGATGTTCAAGGAGACCCCGTTCCTCGCCGTGATCACCGTGCAGGAAATGGTCTTCGAGGCCCGGAAGTACGGGGCCGACCACTTCGCCTACACGGAGGCGTGGACGCTCGCGGGCCTGGTCTTCCTGGTCGCGAGCTACCCGACCTCGCTGCTGATGAGAAAGCTGGAGAAGCGCCTTGGCCACTGAACCCGCCCCCCTCAGGAAAGTCACGGAAGCGGCGGTGGACCTCCCGGCCGCCGGGGTCGAACCGCTGGTCCGCTTCGACAGGGTCGTCAAGCGCTACGGCGACCATGTCGTCCTGGACGAGCTGGACTTCACCGTGCGACGCGGTGAACACGTCACGCTGATCGGGCCGAGCGGCTCGGGGAAGACCACCATCCTGCGTCTGCTGATGACCCTGGAGAGGGTCAGCGACGGCGTGATCTGGGTGGACGGCTCCCCGCTCTCGCACGTGCGGACGCCGTCCGGCGCGCTGAAGCCCGCCGGCGAGAAGGAGCTGCGGGAGTCCCGGAAGAAGATCGGGATGGTCTTCCAGCAGTTCAACCTCTTCCCCAACATGAAGGTCCTCCAGAACATCACCGAGGCACCCGTCAACGTCCTCGGCATGGACAAGGACGAGGCGGAGGTCCGGGCGAGGGAACTGCTCGACCTCGTCGGGCTCTCCGGGAAGGTCGACGCCCACCCGTCCCAGCTCTCCGGCGGCCAGCAGCAGCGGGTGGCGATCGCCCGCGCGCTCGCGATGCGCCCGGAGATCCTGCTGCTCGACGAGGTGACGTCCGCCCTGGACCCCGAACTCGTCGCCGGGGTACTGGATCTGCTGACCGACATCGCCAGGACGACCGACATCACGATGCTCTGTGTGACCCACGAGATGAACTTCGCCCGGGACGTGTCGGAGAAGGTGCTCATGTTCGACGCGGGACGGGTCGTCGAGTCGGGCTCCCCGGAGAAGATTTTCACCGCGCCCGAACACGAACGTACGCGCGAGTTCCTCAACGCGGTGCTGTGACCTTGCCTTTGGCATGAAGCCCGTGACCTTGGCATATGCCAGAAGGGTGCGCCCCAGTTGACGGGACGGGGGCGCACCCGCAACTCTCGGACACCCCCCTCCAAATGAGCCATCCGGCGACTATCGTGGGAACGAGCTTGGTGGTCACAACCTCGTAGAGGCCCTAAAGGGGGGAATCGTGGCGTTGAAGCCCGAGCCGAAGGCGCCGTTCCACTCGGTGCAGTACGCCCTGCGCGTGCTCGAGTCCGTGTCCACGCACGGCAGCGGCGTGACCGAGGCCCGGATCTCCAGGGAGACCGGGCTGCCGCCCGGGCACCTCGCCCCCCTTCTGCTGACACTGCGCCGCGAGGGATACGTCGAGCAGGTAACCGACGGGGCGTACGTCATCGGCTCCTCGCTCCTGGAGCTCGGCTCCGGAGCCGCCCGCAGAAGAGCCCTGGAGGCGAAGCTCCAGCAGACGCTGGCGCAGTTGCGGGACTCGCTCGGCGCGGCGGTCTACGTCAGCCGTTACGTCGACGGGGAGATCCGCGTCACGCAGGTGGCGGACGGGCCGCGCACGCCCGCGGTGAACGAGTGGGTGGACTTCCGCTCGGCGGCGCACGCAAGCGCGATCGGCAAGTGCCTGCTGACCCAGCTCGACCAGAACGCCCGGCGCGACCACCTGTCCCGGCACCGGATCGCACGTCTGACCTCGCGGACGATCACCAGCGAGAAGGTGCTCTTCTCGAAGCTGGACAGCCAGCCGGCGACGGTGCCGGTGCTGGACCTGCAGGAGTACGCCGTGGGCACGGTGTGCGCGGCGGTCCCGCTGACCGCGGGCTCGTCGGCGGGCTGCCTGGCCCTCTCGCTCCCCGTCGAGCACGCCCACCGGCTGCGCGCCGCGGCGGCGACACTGAACCGGCGCGCGGCTCCGGTGCTGCTGTCCCTGTCCCTCTGACCTGTGGTCCCGGGAGCACGGTGCCCCCGGCCGCTTCGGCGTCGGCGAAGCAGCGGACGCAGATCCGGTGGATCGCGGCGCGCCCCGGCAGTGGGTGGCCACTGAGACTCCTTGCTCTGTATATATGAGGTGCTGCGGGCCCGCAGGTCAGGGGCGGGCCCGCACACGCCGGTGCCGCCGGCCGGTGTTCCCGGCCCCTCGGACGGCCGGGAGGCCGCCTGTTCCGGAGAGCCCCGGGGAGGCCACGACGGCCTGGGACATCGCCTGGATCGGCCGCCGGCGGTGGTCAGCAGCGGATCCGTGGCCGCCACCGGCGCCGGCCGGCTGTGGCGAGGGCCACGCGGCGGAGGGGCGGGCACGTGTCATCAGCACCCCCGGACACCAGGTATTATTTTCGAGTCAGCAGGCGCCGTTAGCTCAGTTGGTTAGAGCAGCTGACTCTTAATCAGCGGGTCCGGGGTTCGAGTCCCTGACGGCGCACAGACACCACAGTGGCGGGGGTCCCGGTGGGGTGGGGGGCCCCAGGTGGTTGTGGGGCGGCGGGGCCGCG
>NZ_JBHZCI010000021.1:91964-132188 GCF_042755185.1 Streptomyces sp. NPDC059166
ACACCACTGTGCCGGGTCTCCCTTCGGGGAGACCGGCCACTGTGCTTTGTGCCGCGGCGGGCCCTCGGGTCAGGCCCTCGCGTCAGAACTGCACGTCGGAGCAGGCGTAGAACGCGTTGGTCGTGTCCGCCACGTTCCACACGGCCAGGATGATGTGCTTCCCGGTCTTCTGCGTGGGCATCGAGCCCTGGTGCGTCAGTGTCGCCGGGGGCTGCTGGTTCCCGTACGGCACCGTCATGAAGGGCTGCGACTCCAGCGCGGCCCTGGTGAGCGGCTTGGTGGGGTCCCAGCCGTTCTTGGTGATGTAGTAGCGGAAGTCACTCGTCGAGTGCCGGGCCGTGAACTGCCACCGGAAGCTGTAGCCCTGCCCCGCCGTGACCTTGGTGGCCGGCCAGCCGCCGCCGCGCGGGTCGTCGAGCTGGGCGAACTGGCCGTTCCCGCCGGAACAGATCTTGCCGTCCGCCGGTCCTGCCGCCGGGAAGCCCTTGGGGCCCTCGACGCTCTGCGGTTCCCACTGGATGTTGCCGCACCCGGTCACCGTGCCGTTGGCGCACAGCTTCTGCCGGCTGATGGGTGTGTCCGTGTACCCGTGACCGCTGGCGCTGCTGGTCGCGAACATCGAGACACCCGCGATGGCCAGGCCTATGAAGGCCGCGCTCGCCCTTTTCCGCATGCTTGTCACTCCTCGAGAACGTGGGGGAGGTTCTGGGGATTACGTGGCTCCGCTGCGCGCGTTACTGCGGTCTAGACCAAGTCCAGATTATTGACAAGCCATGAACATGTCCAGACCAATGTGCGCCGGGTTTCGGTGCGCCTCCCCCGGCCACCGCGAGCGGTCACGCCCCTTCCCCACCGCCCCGGCCGGCGTAGAAGGCGACCGTCAGGTCCCTTACCAGTGCCTTGTGTTCGTAGGAGTCGAGCTCGACGATGCCGCGTGCGGTCAGCCGGCCGACCGTGTCGTCCACGGCGTCGACCACCGCGGTCAGGACCCCGTCGCGGTGCCTGGCGTCGATCGCGGCCACCCGGCGGCGCTGCATGGCCGCCGCGACCTCGGGCGCGTACTCGATCTCGGTCGGCTGCGCCGAGTACACCTCGATACCGGCGGGCTCGCAGTCCGCGTGCAGCATCCGGGTCAGGGAGTCCCCCACGGCCTCGGCGTCACGCAGGGTACGGGTCTCCTCCTCGAAGGCGTCCGCGGGCAGCTGCGAGAGCACCCGGGCGAGCGCGGCCTCCACCTGGTCCCGCAGGTAGAGCTCGTGGTCGGCGACTCCGAGCACGGCCCGCGCGGTGTCCTTCACCCGCCACACGACGAGGACGACGGCGTGCAGGCCCGTACCGCTCGCGTCGACGGCCCGCAGCGGCTCGCTGCGCCAGTGCCTGAGCCGTACGTCGGTCCTGCGGCGCAGCAGGAGCGGGGAGATCCAGAGGAGCCCGGTCCTGCGGACGCTGCCCCGGTAGTCACCGAAGAGGGTCAGGACGCTGGCATGGCCGGCCCGGCCCCGGCCGAGGCCGCAGAGCGCGAAGAGCACCACGGCCCCCAGCAGCGAGAGCACCGCCCAGGTTCCGACACCCACACCGCCGTAGGCGCGCCGGTCCAGCCCCAGCCCCTCGCTGATGGCGTCGGGCAGCGCGCCCTGCCACCAGAGGGCTGCGAGCCCCGCGACGGTCCCGGCCGCCGCGGTGAGCAGTGCGGCCCAGCCGGGCAGGGCGGGGCCGGGCCTCTCGGCCAGGCGGGGGTCGGCGAGGGGCGCGGGCCTGCCGGGGCGGCGCGGCTGCGAGGAGCGCGGGCGGGGCGGGCGGCCGCTGCCGGGCTGCCGGGGCTCGGCGCCCACCGGGCCCGGCTTCTCGTCGTCGCGGAAGAGGAGGTGGACGGGGATGGGCGCGGTGGTCTCGGTGGAGATGACGGGCTGCCTGCGTCCCGCCGCCCGCCAGGCGGCCGGGTCCGCCGCACCGACGGTCAGCGTCACCGGGGCCCGGCCGGGACGCTCGGGCCCACCGGCCTCCGCGGTCCCCGGCTTCCGCAGGTCCGGCACCGCCGCCTCCCCCGGGCCGTGCGCGTCGGCCCGGTCGGGCGGCTGCGGTACGTCGCGCGCTCGCGTGCCCCCGAGCGCTTGCGCCCCGTCCTGCGGGTGCGCCTCGTCGTGCGGGTGTGCCTCGTCGTGCGGGTGCGCCTCGTCGCGTGTGGTCGCTCTGTCGTGCGGGACGGCCTGCCCCTCCGGTCCGATGGCGGTAGGTGGTACCGCGACGGGGAGGATCTCGGTGTCAGGGCCCTTCGCCAGATCCAGGTCCAGGTCCCCGCCCAGGTCCAGATCCCGGCCCGAGTCCAGATCCCGGCCCGGGTGCAGATCCAGATCCAGATCCAGGTCCAGGGTGACGGCCCGGTCGGTGGGGGCCCCTCGGCCGGCCACGGCGATCGCGTCCAGGGCGGGCCCGAGATCCGCCGGGATCTCCTCCACCGATGAGATCGGGCCGTCCTCCTGACGCGGCGTGACCAGCCGGGGCTCCGCGGCCACGACCGCCTCCTCCTCGGTCTCCGCCTCGGTGTCCGCCTCGGCGTCCGCCTCGGCGTCCGGGGGCCGGACCTCCAGCACGGGTGCCGGACCCGGCAGCGGGCCGGAATCCCCGGCAGCTTCGAGATCCCCGGCCGGCCCGGAGCTCCCGGCTGCGACGCGTTCCGCCGTGGGTTGACGGTCCCCCGCCGGCGCACCGCCCACAGGAATGCCCGCCGTCCCCGACACCGCTGAAGCCTCCGCCTCGGAGGCCGGCTCCGCCGCCGTATCCGCCACCGCCCCGGTCCGCTCCGTGCGCGCCTCCGCAGCCGGCGGGCTCACCACCGGCCAGGCAGGCCGTTCGACCACCGGCCACCGCATCCGCTTCCCCGACGGCTCCGCTCCCGGTCCCGGCACCCCCGTGACGTACTGGTCGGGCGCCGCCGGGGTCTCCTCCTGCCCGCCCAGGACACCGGGCGGCCCGGGGACCGCAGCCCGCGCATCCCACTCACCCAGCTCGTCCCACTCGCCCCGTACGTTCTCGGTGGACCGCATTTCCGCCTCCGTCATGTCCGTTCCGTTGCGTTGCGTTGCTTCACACCGTCAAGCCGTCAAGCCGTCAGCCGTTCACAGCAGTCGGGCCGTGGCCCCGCCGGATGGCTGGGAGCCACATCCGTCCCGCCTGCACGACGTCACGCGAAGAGCCGGCGCCACGTCTCCGGCCCCGGGTATCCGTCGGCCGCCGCGCCGTTCCAGCCCTGGGCGCGCTGGAACGCCTCCACGTTCCGGCGGTCGGCCTCCGTCCAGCGCGGACCGGGACCGGTCGTGTAGTGGGCGCCGTACCCCTTCCGCACCAGCTGTGCCCCGAGCCGCTCGACGTGGCTGTTCGACCTGCCGGGCTGGAAGTGGCTCAGTCCCGGATAGGCCGCGGTGCCTCCCGGGGCGCTGCCGGCCCCGGCGGCGGGGATCTTGCGCCCGGTGCCCTGGACCAGGAGTTTCCAGGTGTGAGGGCCGGGAATTCCGTCGGCCTCCTTGCCCTTCCAGCCCTGCGCGAGCTGGAAGGCCTGGGTCGCGCGCCTGTCCGCGTCGCCCCAGCGGGGGCCGGCGCCCTGGGTGTAGAAGCGTCCGCCGCCGTGGGCGATGAGCATCTTCCCCAGCCGGGTCACGTGCGCGTTGTCCGCTCCGGCCCCGAACTTCGCGGCCCCCGGGAACGCGGTCGCCGTTCCGCTGTCGCTCGACCCGCTGACGATCCCCTTGTAGCGGTAGGCCACGTACTTGGAGGAGTTGGTCCAGTAGGCCATCGGCGTCGTCGCCTTGCGGGCCTTCGGGCTGGTCAGCTCGTAGGCGAGGTAGTGGGTGTGCGTCCCGTCGGCCCACCCGCCGAAGATCGTGACGTGTGATCCGACCGCCGGATCGGCCAGGTTGTGGAAGAGCAGGATGTCGCCGGGCTGGAGATCCGCCCTGGCGATCTTCGTCCCGAAGCCGGCGAGGCTGCCGGTCCACTCGTTCGTACCGAGGTTCCAGGCCATCGACACATAGCCGGAGCAGTCCTGCCGGTAGCCGTCCGACCAGTACGCCGTCATGTCGTACGGCACCTTGGCGGTGACCCACTTCTTGGCGCGGTCGATGATCGCGGTGCGGGTGGTCGTGCGCTGCGCCGTGCCGGGCGCCCCCGGCGCTCCGCCGTTGTTCAGCGGACCCACGGAGCCCTGTGGACTGCCGGGCTGCGGATCAGCCGCCGTACGGGCCCGCGCGCCGTCCTGCCCCGCCTCCCGCGGGGCGGCCTGCCCGGCTCCGCAGGAGAGGGCCACGCCGGTGGCGGTGACCAGCACCAGCGCACGGCGTGCGCCGTGCGCGGCCGGGTGCCCGCCGTGGCGCACGGGCGGGGCGGCGGCTGCCGTGCGGCGCCGCAGGGCGCAGCCCCGGCAGCCGCAGTCGGCTTCGGGTTCGTACTCCTCGAAGACCGGCACACTCATGCGCGACCCCTCTTCCTCTCGGCAGCGTCGGGATCCCCCGCATCTCACCTTTTCGGCATATCTCATGTTGAGGTATTAAAGGGACAAAACGACCATCCGACAGGCCGAGGCGGGAAGGAATTGGTCAGGAGCACCCCCGCACATCGGGTAATGTTCTCCAGGTCAGCAGGCGCCGTTAGCTCAGTTGGTTAGAGCAGCTGACTCTTAATCAGCGGGTCCGGGGTTCGAGTCCCTGACGGCGCACGCAACGAAGAGGCCCCCTCACCGAGTGAGGGGGCCTCTTCGCATGTGCTCAGGAGCACGGTCCGGGCCGGCGGCCCGGGTGGTGTTCCCACCCGCCGGATCAGGACAACCTGCCGGAAATCCACTGGGCGTGCGGAGCGCCGGCCCTACAGTGGCGCCCACTCCGGTCTCCCGCGCCGCGCCCGGGCAGCCTCCCGCGCCCGGACGGTGTGGTCGAGGACCGGCCCGGCCGGCGGGCTCCGTGGGGAGCTGACGCCGGCCGGGCCAGGTCGGTCTTCGGCACCGTGGGTGAGCGGCCGCGGTGGAAGGCGGCCTCTCGCGGGAGGCGCCCTCAGACGCGGCTCTTCGCGCCGTCGATCTCGTCGGTCAGGTACGCGGACACGACGACGTTGGCCGTGTACGCGTGCGACTCGCGGTCGTAGGTGCCGCCGCAGGTGATCAGGCGGAGCTCGGCCCGCCCGTCGTGACGCTGCCCGTAGGCCTTCTGCGCGTCGAAGCGTTCGCGGGTGAAGACCTGGACGTCGTCGATGGTGAATTCGGCGGTCTTCCCGTCCGCGCGGCTCACCCGGACCTTCTCGCCGGGCCTGGCGGCACTCAGCCCGTAGAAGACGGCGGGTTCGCTCTCGGTGTCGACGTGGCCGACGAAGAGCGCCGCCCCCTCCGCGCCGGGCTCGGTGCCGTCGGCATACCAGCCGACCGCCTTCGGGGTCGAGAACGGCGGGGGCTCGATGGCCCCCTCTCCGTCCAGGCCACGCCGGACGATGTTCGCCTTGATCCCGATGGAGGGGATCTCGACGCGTTGGGGTGCCGCCGCGTCGAGCGGGTCGTGCGGCGGGGGCAGCGGTACGCCCAGGGGGCGTCCGACCGCGGCGACGTCACCGGTCGTGGGGGCCGAGTTCCCGGCGGTGGCCGCGCGGCCCCACAGCCACAGCCCCAGCAGGAGCACGGCCCAGGTGACACCGGTCAGCAGACGCCCCGCACCGGCGGGGCGGTCCGTGGTGCTCATCTCAGTGCCGCGCCGGACGGCGGCGGCGTGCGGCACGGAAGCCGACGGCCACGGCGGCCACGGCGCCGAGCCCGATTCCGATCACGGTGTGCGGGGTGCCGGGGCCTTCGTCGGCCGTGCCCTCGGCGAGCACCGCCGTGCCTCCGCCGCCGGCCCGGACGGGGGCGACGGGCGAGGGGCGGCTGTGGTGGACGACGGTGAACGTGCCGGTGGCCTTGCCGTGGCCGTCCTTGCAGGTCACCCAGACTTCGTACTCGTCGGGCGCGGCGTCGGACCGGATCCGGGCCTCGGCGACGAGCTCCTTGCCGCCGTCGTGCTCGAAGCGCGCCTCTGTGGCGAACGCCTCGGAGTTGCCCCGGGCCGACCTGCCCTTGCCGCAGGCGTCGGTCCGGAGCTCCACCTCCCCACCGGGGGAGACACGGGACGGGCTGACCGAGACCGTTCCCGAACGCTTCTCGTCCCTGGAGTCGTCGGCCTTCGACTGGGCCGGGGCGGCGGACGCGGGAAGGGCTATCGTCCCGGCCGCGATGACGGCACAGAACGTGAGGGGCAGTGAACGCATCGTAAACCTCCTGAGGAGAGGTTCACGCTTGAGGGGTCAGCCCGCATCCGCTGTAGCCCGGTCGGGTTACGGCGTGGGCAGGTCGACCAGTTCGACGAGGTCCGCGATCGAGTCGACGACGGTCGACGGCCGGAACGGGTAGCGGTCCATGTCGGCCTCGGCGGTGAGGCCGGTGAGGACGAGGAAGGTCTGCATGCCCGCCTCCAGCCCGGCGAGCACGTCGGTGTCCATCCGGTCGCCGATCATCGCGGAGGTCTCCGAGTGGGCGCCGATGGCGTTGAGGCCGGTGCGCATCATCAGCGGGTTGGGCTTGCCCGCGAAGTACGGAGACTTGCCCGTGGCCTTGGTGATCAGCGCGGCCACCGAACCGGTCGCGGGCAGCGGGCCCTCGGCCGAGGGCCCGGTCTCGTCCGGGTTGGTGCAGATGAAGCGGGCGCCGCCGTTGATCAGCCGGATCGCCTTGGTCAGGGCCTCGAAGCTGTAGGTCCGGGTCTCGCCGAGGACGACGTAGTCCGGCTCGTGGTCGGTGAGGACGTAGCCGATGTCGTGCAGCGCGGTGGTGAGCCCGGCCTCGCCGATGACGTAGGCGGTGCCGCGCGGGCGCTGGTCGTCCAGGAACTGCGCGGTGGCCAGCGCGGAGGTCCAGATGTTCTCCACGGGCACGTCCAGACCCATGCGCTTCAGGCGCGCGTGCAGGTCGCGGGCGGTGTAGATGGAGTTGTTCGTGAGGACCAGGAAGGGCAGGCCGGAGTCCCGCAGCCGCTTGATGAAGGCGTCGGCGCCGGGGATCGGGGTGCCCTCGTGGATGAGGACGCCGTCCATGTCGGTCAGCCAGGATTCGATCGGCTTGCGCTCTGCCATGTGACGGACTCCTGCCGTACGCGCTGTGCACCCGGGGTGCTGGACGCCGGCGGCACCGCGCTGTGCAGCGCCGACGCCTCGATCTTAGGCCGCGGGTTCCTCCTGGCGGAACCTGCCGATCAAGAGGGATCCGGGCCGCGGTCAGCGCCGCCGGGTCCGCAGCCGCCTCGCCCCGGCCACGGCCGCGACCCCGGCGAGGACCAGGGCGCCGGAGGCGAGGCCGGCCGCGAGCGCACGGTCGCGGCCGGTGCGGGCGAGTTCGGGCACGGCGTCGCCCTCCGCCTCCGCGGTGCGCCCCGGAACCTGAGGTGCCTCGATCCCGCTGTCGACGATGACGAATTCGTACGCCTCCGACTCCCCGACCCAGTCCCCGTCGGCCGCCTTGCCGGTCTGCTCGTCGCCGGTCCCCGCGTCCGCGGCGGCGCGCCGCTGCACGATCGCGGCACGGGCCGTGACCTTGCCGGGGAGGGTGTCGGAGGTGAAGGCCATCCGGACCTCGACGGTGACCGTCCTCTTCGCGGGGACGGTGAAACCGGCGAAGTCGTCGTCCTGCTCCCCGCTGCCGAAGACACCGATCTGTTCGTCGCGGTCCGTGGACTCCCAGCTCACCCGGTGTTCCTCGTCGGGGTGGGCCCGCTCGGTGAACTCCAGCTGGATCTGCTCGGCGGTGAGCGTCCGTTCCTCGTCGGTGAGGACGAGCACGGGGTGGATGGCGTGGCAGGGGGCGGAGGTGGTGTTCTCCAGGTCCAGGTACCAGGTCCCGTAGCCGCCGCCCGAGGCGTAGGTGTCGGGGCCGCCGTGGATCCTCGTCTCGATCGGGAAGTCCTCGGCCTGCCGGTCGCCGCACTCCGCCTGCTCCGGAGCGGCCTCCTGGCCCGCCGCGGGGGCGGTCGCACCGGACACGGCGGGGGCGGTGACCGGGATGGCGATGGCGGCCGGGACACCGAGGAGACCGGCCGGTACGACCAGCCCGGCGGCCAGTCCGAGGCGGGTCAGGGCGCGGCCGTCACGCAGGCGCGCGGGGGGTCTGCTGGGCATGGGGGTCACCCTTCGCTGCTCGCGAACGGCCGGGGCGGTCGGCCACAGAGGGCTGGAGCGCCGACACGGCCACGCACGGCCGGACGTATGGCCTGGGCGGTACGTTTCCGGGTGCGACGCTGCCACGCACGCGCGTGGGCCCGCCACCCGCGGGCGGCGTACTCCGCCCGTTCGGGCGCCGAAGTCCACCCGGCCGGCCGCGCTCAGGCGCGGGTGCCGCCGTCCTCGCCGGCGCGGCCGAAGAGCGGGGCGAGGACCAGCTGGGCCGCTCCCTCGGCGACGGGACGGTCGCCTCCGCCGGCTACGGCGACCGGCACGGCCGGGGTGACGCCCTCCCGCAGGGCCCGCTCCTCGACGACGGCGCGTACGCCTTCGACATAGGCGTCCTCGTCGGCGGCGACGGTACGGCCGCCGAGGACGACGCGGTCGATGTCGAGCAGGCCCACGAGGTTGGCGGCGCCCGCCCCGAGCACCCTGGCCGCCTCGGCGACGTCGCCGCGTGAGACGGCGGCGAGGCAGAGCGCCTCGACGCAGCCCCGGCCGCCGCAGGAGCAGGGAGGGCCGTCCAGCTGGAGTGTCTGGTGCCCGAACTCGCCGGCGCCGGTGCGCACCCCGCGGTGCAGGGCGCCGCCCAGGACCAGTCCGGCGCCGAGGCCGGTGCCGAGGTGGAGGTAGGCGAAGTCGGCGTCGGCGCGTTCGCGCAGGGCAAGGCCGAGGGCCGCGGCGTTGGTGTCCTTGTCGAGGACGACGGGGAGGCCGGTCCGCTCGGCGAGGGCGTCCCGCAGCGGATAGCCGTCCCACTGGGGGAAGCCGGTGACCCGGTGCAGCACCCCGCCGCGGTGGTCCAGCGGGCCGGGAAGCGCCGCGCCCACGCCGAAGACCTGCCGGGCCGCGCCGAAGGGGGCCTCCGGGGCGGAGTCCCGTACCGTCCGCACCGCGTGGGCGGCCGTGGCGAGGACGTCGGCGGCCGGGGCTCCGAGATCGAGCGGGAAGGTGCGGGTCGCGACCGTGGTGCCTGCCAGGTCGGCCAGGACGGCGGTGAGCTCGTCGCGGTCCAGGTGCAGGCCGACGGCGTATCCGGCGTCCGGGACGAGGCGGAGCACGGTGCGCGGTTTGCCGCCGGTGGAGGCGAGGCGGCCGGCCTCGGCGGCGAGGCCCTCCGTGCGGAGTCTGGCGGTGATCTTGCTGACCGCCTGCGGGGTGAGACCGGTGTGCTCGGCGAGCTCCAGCCGGCTGATGCCCTGTTCGCCGGCCACCCGCAGCAGGTCGAGGACGAGCGACGCGTTGTGGTGGCGCAGGGCCGGGAGGTTCACTCCGCCGCTCCTGCCGTTACTCCTGTTCACCCCACCATTGTCCTCATCGCTTGCACTTTGGCAACAGCGTTGCTTAAGTGGTCGGTATGACAGCCAACGCTCCACTTCGCGTCGGGCTCGTCGGCTACGGCCTGGCGGGTTCCGTCTTCCACGCCCCCCTGGTCGCCGCGACCGAGGGCCTCGTCCTCGACACGGTCGTCACCTCGAACGAGGAGCGGCGCGCGCAGGCCCTCGCCGAGTTCCCCGGCGTGCGGATCGTGGCCACGCCCGAGGAGCTGTGGCCGCTCGCCGGCGAGCTGGACCTGCTGGTGATCGCCTCACCGAACAAGACCCATGTGCCGATCGCCCGGGCGGCACTGGAGGCGGGGCTCCCCGTGGTCGTGGACAAGCCGATCGCCGGCACCGCGGCCGAGGCCCGCGAACTGGCCGCGCTGGCGGCGGAGCGGGGGCTGCTGCTGTCGGTCTTCCAGAACCGTCGCTGGGACAACGACTTCCTGACCCTGGCGGCCCTGATCGAGGAGGGCGAGCTCGGTGAGGTGCAGCGCTTCGAGTCCCGTTTCGAGCGGTGGCGTCCGCAGCTGAAGGGCGGCTGGCGCGAGTCGGGCGACCCGGAGGAGATCGGAGGGCTGCTCTACGACCTGGGCAGCCATGTCGTCGACCAGGCGCTCACGCTCTTCGGCCCGGCGGTGCAGGTGTACGCGGAGTCCGACGTACGCCGCCCCGGCGCGGCGGCCGACGACGACACCTTCATCGCGATCACGCACGCCGGCGGTGTCCGCTCGCACCTGTACGTGAGCGCCACGACGGCGCAGCTCGGTCCGCGCTTCCGGGTGCTCGGCTCGAAGGCCGGCTATGTGAAGTACGGCCTGGACCCGCAGGAGGCGGCCCTCCGCGAGGGGGCCCGTCCGCGGCCCGGGGAGCCATGGGGCGAGGAGCCCGTGTCCTTGTGGGGCCGGGTCGGTTCCGGCGAGTCCCCGCTGACCGGCGGCGGTGACCCGGTCCGTACGCTGCCCGGCGACTATCCGGCGTACTACGCCGGGGTCGTCGCGGCGCTGCGCGGCGAGGGCGGGAACCCGGTGACGGCCCTGCAGGCCGCCGCCGCGCTCGACGTACTGGAGGCGGCACGGCGCTCGGCCCGTGAGGGTGTGTCCGTGACGCTCGTCCCCCACCACGAAGAGGAGCGGCACGCGTGAACCCGAGTGCTCCGACCATCTCCGAGCTCATCGCCCAGGAGCGCAGGCTGACCCTGCCGCGCTTCGGTTACGACGACGCCTACGCGCTGGGGAACCTGCTGGTGTCTCTGGCCCGTGAGCGGCACGCCCCGGTCGCGATCGACATCCGCCGCGGCAGCCAGCAGCTGTTCCACGCGGCACTGCCCGGCTCCAGCGCGGACAACGACGCCTGGATCGAGCGCAAGCGCCGGGTGGTGGAGCGGTACGGGGAGAGCTCCTACCTCGTGGGGACGCGTTTCCGGGCGAAGGGCACGACGTTCGACGAGTCCTCGCGGCTGGACCCGGACGTCTATGCCGCGCACGGCGGTTCCTTCCCCATCGCGGTGGAGGGCGCGGGCGTGATCGGCTCGGTCACGGTCTCCGGCCTGCCGCAGGCGGAGGACCACGCGCTGGTGGTGGAGGCCCTGGAGCAGTTCGTCGCACACCCCCGGGACTGAGGGAGAGGTGAGGGGCCGGCCGGTACCACCGGCCGGCCCCTCACCCGTCCGTGTCCCCGCTCCCGGAGCCCGTCCGCTCCGGGAGCCCGTCCCCTCCGGGAGCCCTGATCCGGCCTGATCCGAACGAAAGACCCTAGGCGTCCTTGAGCTCCTGGCGCTGGCGGCCGAGCCCTTCGACCTCGAGCTCGACGACGTCCCCGGACCGGAGGTAGGGCTTGGGCTCGGGGTGGCCCATGGCCACGCCCGCCGGGGTGCCGGTGTTGATGATGTCGCCCGGGTAGAGCGTCATGAAGTGGCTCAGGTAGCGCACGACCTCGCCGACCGGGAAGATCTGGTCCGCCGTGGTGCCGTCCTGCTTGAGCTCGCCGTTGACCCACAGCTTGAGCGGGAGCGCCTGCGGGTCGGGGATCTCGTCGGCGGTGACGAGCCAGGGGCCGAGCGGGTTGAAGGTCTCGCAGTTCTTGCCCTTGTCCCAGGTGCCGCCGCGCTCTATCTGGAACTCCCGCTCGGAGACGTCGTGGGCGGTGGCGTAGCCGGCGACGTGTCCGAGCGCCTCCTCGGCGGAGTCGAGGTAGCGGGCCGTCCTGCCGATGACGACGGCCAGCTCGACCTCCCAGTCGGTCTTCCGGCTGCCGCGCGGGACGAGCACGGTGTCCTCGGGCCCGACGACGGTGTCGGGGGCCTTGAAGAAGAGGATCGGCTCCTCCGGGATCGACGCACCGGTCTCGGCGGCGTGGTCGTGGTAGTTCAGCCCGATGCACACGATCTTGCCGATCCGCCCGACGGGCGGCCCGACCCGGAGGCCGCTCGCGTCGAGCGGAGGGAGGACGTCGGGCGTCTGGGCCGCCTCGCGCACCCGGGCCAGCGCGGACGCGTCGGCGAGGAGGTCGCCGTCGATGTCGGTGACGAGGCCGGAAAGATCACGCAAAGTCCCGTTACGGTCCAGCAGTGCCGGACGCTCGGCACCGGCCGTACCCACTCGAAGAAGCTTCAACGGTCCATCTCCCCTTGGTCGAGGTCGAGCCCGTCGATGGGTTGCGGCCAGCGAAAGGCTTGGTCGATCCTCCAAGACGTCGGATCAATCCGCAAGACCCTGTTCACACACTGGACCGGGACCGCTCAGACGGCGGGTGCGACAGCGGCTTCCGGGGCGGGGCTCAGCCGGTAGAGGAAGGCGCGCTCGACGGCGGTCCAGGTGGTGCTGGTGACGATGTAGAGGGCCGCCGCGAGGGGCACGAAGGCCACGGAGAACAGGGTGAGGAAGGACATCAGCGGCATGACCTTGGTCATGGCGCCCATGCCTGGCACGGGCTGTCCGTCCGGGCCGGTGGTGGGCGTCACCGGGTTCGCCGCCATCTGCTTCTTGGTGCGCCCGTAGTTGAACGTGGCCACCGCCGCGACGATCGCGAAGAGCACGAGGTAGACCAGCCCGTGCTCCCCGAAGGGCCCGCCCTGGGCGAGCGCGTCGTGCCAGCGCTCGCCGAGCGGGGAGCCGAAGAGCTCGTGGCCGAGGAGGGCGTTGGGTTCGCCGCCGATGCTCCGGCTGGAGAAGAGGTGGTAGAGCAGGAAGAAGGCGGGCATCTGGAGCAGGCTCGGAAGGCAGCCGGAGAGAGGGGAGACCTTCTCCTTGGCGTGGAGCTCCATGAGCGCCTTCTGCATCCGCTCGGGGTTCTTGGCGTGCTTCTTGCGGAGCTCGGCGATCTGCGGCTGGAGCTTGGTGCGGGCCTTCTGGCCGCGCGCGGCCGCACGGGAGAGCGGGTGGACGGCGAGCCGTACGAGGGCGGTGATCAGCACGATCGCGGCGGCCGTGGAGGCGTGCTGGAACAGCGGTTCGAGCAGGTCGGCGAAGGCGCCGACCAGGCTGGCGAACGCGGACATGATTGCGGACATGGGTGAGCCCTCCGGGGGTCTCGTCGTGCCGGGGAGTGGGTGACTCGGCAGGACGACCCGCGCGGAAGGCGATGGAAGAGTGTGCCCTCTACGCGGCCGTCAGGAGGGCGGCCCCGGGAGCTCGGGGCCTGGTGCGGCCCCGGGCGTCGGGGTCACGCTGCGGGAGGAACGCTGTGCGCTTCTCGCGCTCGCGCATGGCCGTGCGCACTCTCGTACGGGGTACGGGGGCGGCGCAGCGGGCGCTGATGACGGAGGAGACGAGAAGGGCCGAGCCTGCGGCCGCGGTGGCGGCGAGCGCGACGGCGGCGGAGAGGCTGCCGCCCTCGGCGAGCAGGACCTCGGTCAGGAAGAGGACGAGGAAGGCCGCCGGACGGAAGAGGCGGGCGACGGCTCGGCGCACCTGGTTCATGGCGTCGCTCACCGGCCCTCCTCCCTTTCGCGTTCGAATGTCTCCTTCATTCGTTATACACGATCGGCGTCCGGTGGCCGCTGGAGTCGACGAGGAGCGGGGAGCACCCGCCCGACCGGGCCGCTGGGCCAGGGCCGGGCCCGTCACCGTACGCGCAGGCGCGTGGGGGCGGGTGCCCTCGATGCCGGCCACCGGCGGCGCGGGAGAGGTGTCCTGGGTGTCCGTCCCCGCCGTGGCGCCGAGCGATCTCGCCGCGGTCCGGGCTCCACCGGCACTCCGGCCACTCCCTCTCACCTCGCCCCCGTCCCGCAGTACGGTGTGGTCCATGCGCCCCGACACGCCTGCCGACCACATCACCGAAGCCGAGCGCCTGCTCCGCACCGCGGCGCAGTACCCCGAGGACCACGAACCGCTGTTCCTCCAGGCAGCGGCCCATCTGGAACTCGCCGGTGAGCGCGCACGCGCGAGCACCCTCTACGACGAACTGCTCGGCTCCACCGAGATCCCCGTCGAGCACCCCCACCTGGTGAAGGCGCTCAAGGCGGCCAACCTGTGGGAGTACGGCCACGAGGCGGAAGCACGGGCGATCATCGACGGCATCCGCGCCGCCGGCCCCCTCGACGCCGCCCCGTGGGAGATCGCCGCGGAGACCCTGGAGGCGCACGACGAGCTGGAGGCGGCCCACGACTTCTTCTCGACGGCGCTGACGCTGCTCCTCGCTCCCGGCGAGGAGGTCCCCTACGCGACGCAGTCCCTGCTGACCGGCCGGCACCGGGTGCGCAGGCTGATGGGTGTCGGGCACGACGCCTGGGACGAGCTGGCCGACACCCTGCACGCCGCCGCCGTGCCCCTCGACGAGCTTCACGACCCGAAGCGCCTCTGGTCCCTCGGTTCCTCCGACCCGGGTGAGCTGCGGGCCGAGATCACCCGGCTCCGCGCAGAGCTGGGCACCTACCGCACGGCGCTGTCCCGCCCGTTCCCGGTAGCCGTGCTCCGGTGGCCCGAGGACGAACTGCGCGAACTCCTCGCGGCCTACCCCGAGCTGGCCCGGGAGTACGTCTCGTACACGGACCATCTGGCCACCCTGGAGGCCGCGCTGCGGGACCTGCACGCCGGGGGCACGCAGAACCTCGGCATCGTCGCGGGCACCGTCCCCTCGTACGAGGCGTTCGCCGCGTCCGAGGCGTCGTCCCCGTCGGACCCGGACCTGCTTCCCCAGTACGCGACGACGCTGGCGGCCCGCGGGCGTGCCGTCCCCTGGCCCCCGGCACGCCACGCGGCCTGCTGGTGCGGCTCGGGCAACCCGTACCGCGAGTGCCACGGGACGGACTGAGGCCGGCGCCGGGAAAGCCCGCCGCACACCGATGAGTTCCGCTCCCACCGCCGGTCCACCCTCCCGACAGCGCCTCGGGGAACCGCCGGCGCCCCCGGTCACCCCGGAGGGCGCCGGCGTCCGGGGGCTCCAGGACCGACGGATGATGGGACGGACGCGAGACATGACCGCAGCAGTCAAGGGACCCGCCAGCTACTTCCCCTCGATCGAGAAGAAGTACGGACGTCCCGTCGCGGAGTGGAAGGACCTCATCCGCTCCTCGGACCTGACCCGCCACATGGAGCTGGTCGCCTGGCTCAAGGCGGAACACGGCCTGGGGCACGGCCACGCCAACGCGCTGGTGGCCCACACCCTGGCCGAGAGCGCGTAGGGACGCGGTCGGGCCGGAGGGCGCGCGGGCCGGGGGCAGCCGGTACGGCCCCGGGTGGCCGGGTTCAGGAACGGGCGCGGGTGAGCCGGGACGGGCGCGGTCGGGCCGGGACGGGGTGACGTCCCCGGGTGGCCGGGTTCACCGGTAGGGGCGCGAGTGGGCCGGGACGGGCGGTGCGCCCGCGGGTGGCCGGGTCAGCCGGTGCTCCCCTGCCCGCCGGGCCGGTCCTCGCCCTCCGTCGCCCCCTCACCGTCGCCCTCCCCCTGCCGCTCGCCGTCGCCGCCCTCGGCGGTCTCGTCGACCGGGCCCTCACCGTGCGCGATGGTCTGCTCCGACCAGACGATCTTGCCCTCCGAGGCGAACCGGGTGCCCCACAGCGAGGCCAGCTGCGAGATGATGAACAGCCCTCGCCCGCCCTCGTCCACCGCGCCGGCGTACTTCATGTACGGGGCGGTACTGCTGCTGTCCCGGATCTCGCAGGTCAGCCCGCGGTCCAGGATCAGGCGCAGTTCGACCGGGGGGCTGCCGTAGCGCACGGCGTTGGTCACCAGCTCGCTGACGATCAGCTCGGTCGCCTCGCCCGTGTCCGCTCCGACGTGCCAGTCGGCGAGCGTCTTGGAGGTGAGCCGGCGCGCGGTCGCCGGCGCCGTCTTGTCGTAGGGGAGCTCCCAGGTGGCGTAGCGGTCCGGGGGCATGGCGCGGGCCCGGGCGAGCAGGACGGCGGCGCCGCGCAGCTCCGGGGTGTCGGGGAGCGCGTAGGCGATCGCGTCGCAGATCTCCTGGAGCGACCGCTCCGGAGCGGACAGCGCCTGGCTCATCGCCTCGCCGGGCACCGCGTAACGGTCCACGGCACTGGTGTGGAGCGCCACCAGGCTGCCCTCCGCGAGCGGGAAGGAGACTGCGGCGACGGGCTCACGTTCCATGGTGCCGAGCAGGGGTCCCGCGATCACCTCGATGACCTTGACGCAGCCGTCGGCCTCGACGACGAGCGGCGCGGTGTGGCCCGCCGAAGCGAGCGTGCACGTACCGGCGAACGGGTCGTACACGGCGTACGTGCAGCTGCCCTCCAGTGGCTCCCGGTGCAGTGGATCGCTCTCGGGCAGCTCCATTCGTTCCTCCGCCAGCCTGGCCGCGGTGTCGTACACGCGCGCCAGCAGCTCGTCCGGCTCCAGATCGAGCGCGGCGAGGGCGTGCACCACGGTGCGCAGCTGCCCCATGGCGGTGGCTCCCTGGATACCCCGTTCGTGCACCTCGCCGATCACCAGCGCGGTCCGGGCACCGGAGAGCGCGATCGTGTCGAACCAGACGGCGGGCCCCACGCCCGGCAGCACCAGGTTGTCCGTCTCCACGGCCGGCTGGGGCACGGTCCGCTGCGGCATCAGCCGGCGCTGGAGCGCGCTGGCGAGGGTGTACTCGTGGATGTAGCGGCGCGCGTTGTCGATGCCCAGCGCGACGCGGGAGGCCATGGCCTCCACCACGGGGATGTCCTCCTCGGTGAACGGATCGGAGTCGCCGCAGCGGTACAGCGTCAGCAGCCCGAGCACCGATCCACGCAGTGTGATCGGCGCCAGCAGGAGCGTGTGCGCCCCGACCTGCCGGATCGAGCGGGCCCGCGCCGGGTCGGAGTCCAGCCAGGTGGCGCCGTCCAGCGGTACGACCCGGGTACGCAGGTCGGTCAGGGTCCTCTGGAACGGCGTCCCGTACGGCACGGCACGCACGTCACCGATCGGGTGGGCGGGCACATTGCTGCCCCCGTACGCGGCCCGGTGCAGCGGAACGCCGCGGCCGAGCGGGCCCGGCGGCTGCGCGTCGCCCCGCAGCACGGTGTCGACCACCTCCACGGCGCCGACGTCCACGTAATCCGGCACCAGCGCGTCGACGAGATCGCGGCAGGTGGCCTCGATGTCCAGGGTCCGGCCCACCGTGCCCCGCACCGCGTCGAGCGCGCGTCCCCGGTCCCGGCTTCTCGTCTGCTCGGTGACGTCACGTGTGAAGACGAGGACCCCCAGATCCGGATTCATGCCTTCCTGGTGGGTCGTCCGGCCGGTCCGGAGCCGGAATGCCGTGATCTCGAAGGAGTGCCGTCCCCCGGCGAAGGCGTGCGGCCGCGCTTCGTACTCCTGGTCCATGACCGGCACACCGGTGCGGATCAGCTCCGCCAGGGCCGCCTCCACCGCCTCCGGGTCCCTGAACGGGCACACGTCGCGGAACGCCTGTCCGCGCAGACGCGTGTTCTCGTCGGCGTCGCGGTCGCCCGAGGAGTCGCTGACCCGCAGGACACGCATGTGCGGGTCGAGGACGTAGGTGTGCACACGCACCTGCGTGAACAGCACTTCCAGCAGGACGGCGTCCAGCACGGCATCGGAATCGCCGCCCTCCCCCGCCGACCGGAGGGCCCAGTCCGTCGCGCCCAGAGGTTCCAGGCGGAGCGCCTCGGCGGTGAGCCCTTCGGCCTCCGGCGGAGGGCGCAGACTGTCCAGGGCCAGCACGTCCATCACCCGCATGCCCATCACGTCGGCCGTCGCCACCCCGAAACGCCGCTCGGCCTCCCGGCTCCACCCGGTGACCAGCCCGGCGGCGTCCACCACCATCAGCGGCGCATCAGCCATGAACCCAGCTCCTTCGCCCCCCGCCACGGCACCCGGGACCGAGCCACCGCCCACGACGACACGTACGCGGACCAGCATCGCGCGGGGACGGTGGGGGCGCGACCGGAGGGCCGGAACGCGCGAGGCGGCCCGTACCGATGGACAGGGCCCCGACCAGCCCGTCCGTGTCTTCGGGCGGTCTTGGGTCCGGGCGCGGGAGGGGCGGCGACGCTACGCGACCGGGACGCAGGTGCGGCCCCACGCACACGGTGCGTGGGGCCGCCTGGGCATCCCATGCCCGCGCACGAGCGATCCGGCCGGCGGGACCCGCCCGCCCGGCCGGAGGGCGGATCACTCCACGATCTCGATGTCCAGGGACTCGACCCTCGAGGTCTTGCTGCTGCAGACCGCGACGATCGGACTCCTGCCAGGCAGCTTGTCCGTCTTCCGTACGAGTTCCCGCAGGTCGTCCAGAGTGATCTCCTTGCCGGTCCTGGGTTTCAGATGAACGCTCACAGGTGACATCGATTCCTCGCTCCGGTGGCCGACTTCCTGAACTCGTTACCCAACTGCGCGGCCATTCAGCCAGCTTGGTCGAGGCGAGCCCAGTGTGAGAGGCGCCGCACAGCACGAGGCGCATCGCTCCTTGATACAACTTCACCTGTAACTGACGAGGCGAGGGGGACTCGGCCATGGTTCAAGGGACTTCAGGCGACGCACCGGTAGTCGGGCTCTACGAGACGCTAATCACCCGTCGACTCGAAGAGCGGATGAGGCACCTCGACGCAGCGGGGTGGCGCTCCATCGAGGCGCTGGTGGGGGCGGAGTCCACCCCACACGTTCTGGCCCGGCATGTTGGTGACACGGTGCGGCAGGTACTCCAAGGTCTCTCCCCCAGTGAACAGGTACTCGCGGTCAATCACATCCTGCAGTCGCTCAACACCCTTGAGGGCGCCGCTCAGTGGGTTGATCTAGTCACGGACGGCCCTCGGCAGTTGATGTCGATCGCCGAGCAGGAAGCGCCTGGCGTCTACGCCATCCGGCCGGCTACTCCGCTGTCGGACACAGCGCTCATCACCAACTCGCCAGAGGATCCGAGCCTTGGATTCGAGCTCCGCGCCGAGTTGGCTACAGCGGACAGCGTTGATCTCCTCTGCGCCTTCGTCAAGTGGCACGGACTCCGGATCCTTGAAGAACCTCTTGCCTCCGCGCGCGCTCGCGGCATCCCGATACGGGTGTTGACCACCACCTACATCGGAGCCACGGAACGTCGGGCTCTGGATCGCCTGGTCCGAGACTTCGGAGCAGAGGTGAAGGTCAACTACGAGCTTCGCTCAACCCGCTTGCACGCGAAGGCATGGTTGTTCCGCCGAGCAAGTGGCTTCGATACCGCGTATGTGGGCAGTTCCAATCTGTCCAAGGCGGCGCTCCTCGACGGGCTCGAATGGAACGTACGCCTCTCGTCCGTCGCCACGCCCTCGGTCCTCCGCAAGTTCGAGGCAACTTTCGATGCCTATTGGAGCGATCAGGCGTTTGAGTCCTACGACCCGGATTCTGATGGGCAACGGCTAGACGAAGCTCTGCGCCGCGCGAGCGGAGCCCCCCAGCATCAACACAACGCCATCACTCTCTCCGGCCTCGAAGTCCGACCGTACCCGCATCAGCGAGACATGCTTGAGCGTCTCGAGGTCGAGCGAACCGTTCATGACCGCCATCGCAACCTGCTGGTAGCTGCCACCGGCACCGGTAAGACCGTGATGGCCGCACTGGACTTCAAGCACCTTCGAAACACGCTGGGCCGTGACCCTCGACTACTCTTCGTGGCCCACCGAAAGGAGATCCTTGAGCAATCACTGAGCGTCTATCAGAACGTGCTCATCGATGCGAACTTCGGCGAATTGTTCTACGCGGGCGAGATTCCTGACCACTGGACCCACGTGTTCGCCAGCGTACAGTCTCTCAGCACCCGCATACTCGACAGATTCCCGCCAGACCACTTCGACATCATCGTTATCGACGAGTTTCATCACGGCACTTCCCCCACCTATCGACGCCTCCTTGATCATTTCTCACCTAAAGAACTTCTCGGCCTCACTGCAACTCCGGAACGCATGGATGGGCGGAACATCCAGGACGAGTTCTTCGATGGCAGAATTGCCGCAGAGATGCGTCTGTGGGAAGCTCTAGAGAATGAGCTCTTGAGCCCTTTCCACTACTTCGGCATCACTGACAATACCGACATGCGAGCCGTGGCGTGGAAGCGCGGCAACTATGACGCGACGGCACTCGGCAACCTCTTCACCGGAAATGAAGCCCGAGCCCGCCTTGTCGTACGAGCGGTACTGGACAAGGTCAGCGACCCTGGAGCGATGCGCGCATTGGGCTTCTGCGTCTCAGTCGCTCACGCTCACTTCATGGCGGACTTCTTCCGGCGGGCCGGTCTCAACGCCGTCGCACTGTCGGGCGAGACCCCGCGCCACGAGCGCAAAGAAGCACTGGAGCAATTGCGCACGGGCTCACTGCAGGCCATCTTCTCAGTGGACCTCTTCAACGAGGGGTTGGACATTCCAGACGTCGACACCCTGCTCCTACTTCGCCCTACGGCCAGCGCGACGGTCTTCCTTCAGCAACTCGGGCGCGGTCTTCGCCGTACGGAAGACAAGGCCGTGCTCACCGTGCTGGACTTCATCGGACAGCACCGCAAGGAGTTTCGCTTCGAGGAATCGTTCCGCGCTCTGACCAATCTGACGCGCAATCGTCTTCTCAACAACATTGAGCAAGGCTTCCCGCAATTGCCTTCAGGCTGTCAGATCGTGCTTGAGTCGAAGGCAAAGGAGGTGATCATAGAGAACATTCGAAGCCAAATCGGAGTGAATGTCACACAGCTCGCTAGAGAGGTTGCGTCTTACGCAGAACCCAGCCTCTCCGGCTACCTCAAGGAGAGCGGCAGAAACATCAAGGAGCTCTACCGTGGAACCGGAAACTCTTGGACAGGCCTGCTACGCCGCGCAAAGCTCCTCAACGAAGAAGCACCTATCGGCGAAGCAGCTTTGCTGAAGAGGGTATCCGCCTTCCTCCATGTGGATGACCCAATTCGCGTCGCCGCATACAGAAAGCTTCTCGCAGACGAAGCACCGACCTACGATCTCCTGTCCGAGCAAGAGCAAGCCTATGCCCGCATGCTCTTCTTTTCGCTTTGGCCTCTGGGCGGTGGATTCTCCAACTACCAGGCCGGTTTCGATACACTCGCCCATCAGAGGGCATTTCGCACCGAAGTGCGACAGGTCCTCACCCACGCCCTCGAGGAAGCGGACCACGTCCCACTGCCACTCCTCGGCACTCATTCAAGCCTTCCCCTGGCTGTCCACGCGTCATACAGTAGGGAGGAGATCCTTCCTGCCCTCGGCCAATCAACCGTGAATGGATTCATGCCCGGCCATTTCCGAGAGGGCGTGAAGTGGTGCGAAGGAGTTCAGACTGACGCTCTCCTGATCACACTCGAAAAAGATGAGAAGGACTTCTCTCCGGAGGTCCGATATAAGGACTACGCCCTCAACGACACCTTGTTCCACTGGGAGTCGCAGAACCAGACCTCGGACTCTTCGCCGACTGGGATCCGTTATCAGACACACGGCCAAAAGGGCACTCACGTACTGCTCTTCGTGCGTCGTTACAAGAAGACCGACATCGCCGGCCCTCAACCGTGGATGCTTCTAGGGCCCGCCGAGTACGTCAAGCACAAGGGAAGTAAGCCGATGGCCATCGTCTGGAGGCTGCGGCACCAGATCCCCGCCGACGTCCTCACCTACTCGGCGATCGCAGCCGGCTAGCACCTGCCGAGCAAGTCGTCCACGGGGGACACCGGTCGAGCACGTGGCCCTCGATGGCTCGGCACGGAAGGTCAGCTCAGCAGCTCGGACGCGCACGTGACGAAGTCCGACCACGCATGTCGGGAGATGGCGAGCGGGAGCCTGGGGATGTCCTTCGAGTCCCGTACGAGAACAGCATCGGAGCAGAGGGCGACCTCGACACAGTTGTCACCCGAGCTGCCGCTGTAGCTGCTCTTGAACCAAACCGGGTCGTTGGTCCTCATAGCGCTCCTCGCATCTGGTCCAGCAGGCTCGCCGTGGCTTCACTGCCGAGGGCCTGCGAACGCAGCTTGCCATAGCGCTGGAGCATCGCGCTCACGTCAGGCGGCGAGGTGATCAGCACGCTTGACTGCTGCCCCTCGGAGTACCCCACCCATTCGTGCCGTCCACTCTCGGCTAGGTACATCAAGCCGTCGATGCCGGCGTGGTCGTACTGCCGAAGCGGCATCACCTGGATCTCGACGTTCCGTCGCTCGCCCTGCTCCAGCAGATGACCGAGCAGTGTGTGAGTCACCACAGGTCCACCCAAGTGGCGCTCCAGGAGCGCCTGTTCGATGACGAAGCTGAAAGCCGTATTGGGCCTGTCAGCGAGCAGATGCTGGCGTTCCAACCGCGCGGCCACCTGCTGCTCAATCTGCTCGCTCGACAGCGGAGGCAGTCGTCGCTCGAAAACGGCACGGATGTAGCACTCGGGCTGCAACAGCCCGGGGATAGCGCGGCATTCGTACGCGCACAGCGTCACCGCCTCCTCCTCGATCGCCGCCCACTGCAGGAACCACGAGGCGAGGCCCGCCTTCCGGGACAGGCTGCCGGCGGCGGCGGTGAGGACGCGGCAGGCGGTCGCGCCCAGGACGTCCTCCGAGCGGGTCAGCAGGTCCCGCGGCGGGAAGCGTTTGCCCTGCTCGATCTTGGCGACGTACGCCACCGAGTACTGCACCAGGGCCGCGAACTGCTCCTGGGTGAGCTGCACTTCCTCCCGGAGCGCCTTCAGTACGGCTCCGAACGCCTTGAGGCCGTCCGAGGGGGAGGTGTCGCCGCCGGCGTGGGTCCCGCCGCCGTACTCCGTAGCCATGTCGCGCCCGCATCTCTCCGTGCCGCAGCCCCACGGCCCGGAATCGGTCGGGCCCGCCCCCATGGTTACGGGTCGTGACCGACCCGGTCCAGTCGGTGAGCCCGTACAAGCCGATCTGTATGGGTGCCGTGCCTGCCGCGGGGGCTTCACGTACGCGCAGGCTGACGCCATGACAGAGCTGCACACCCGACCGGGCCGCACCTACCGCGCGTTCGACCAGCGTTTCTCGTCCACCCGCCGCGGGGCGCGTCTCGCGCGTCTGCTCACCGCCGTCCAGCTGACCGAGTGGGGGTTCCCGCCCGGGGCCGCCGACCACGAGGCGGTGACGGTCGTCGTCGCCGAGCTGGCCGCCAACGCGGTACTGCACGGCCGCGTTCCCGGACGGGACTTCGCGCTGCGGCTCACATGTGAGAACACCCTTCGAATCATCCGTGTCGAGGTGTCGGACACCCATCCGGCTCGGCCGGTTCTTGTCCGTTCGGGTCCGGTCGAGGGATGCGGCCGTGGGCTTGTCCTCGTCGCGGCGCTGTCCACCCGCTGGGGCGTGTGTGACCGCGTGGGCCCGGGCAAGACTGTCTGGGCCGAGTGCGAATGGACCGCGTGCCGAGGCTGAGCGCCGCCGCTTCCCGACGTCGACGGCCGTCCTACGGGAGCGGGCCACGGGTGGCACGAAGGGCGCCGGCATGGGATCGAGCCCACTCGGTCTCGTCAGCGTGGTCCGGCGGAGAGTGAGGCTTCGAGACGGGCGACGTAGTCGGCCTCCGCCTCCTTCCGGACTGCGGCGAAGCGGCGGTCGACGAGCAGGAGAGGAACCATCCAGCCCCACCCCCACACGCTGAACGATGTGACCACGCCGGTCTGTCGCAGCAGCGTGTTGGTGAGGAAGCAGAGGATGAAACAGACCGACCAGGCGGCCGTACGGTGGCGGCCGAGGACACGGACCGGGGCGTTCCACGGTCCGGACAGCGCGGCCATCGTCGCGGCACGCACAGCGGTGTCACGGTCGGCGATGTCCGCGTCCGGCGCTGCAGGGCCACGGCCCTGCGCAAGATCCTCGGCCAGCGCGCGAGCCTGGGCTTCGGTGTCGCGCCCCGCAGTCGCACGGAGCACCGCCTGCATCCTGATGTCCTCCCAATAGCCGCGCCGCGCCCAACGCTCCGCGGCGGCGAGCTTCGCGGCCTCCTCGGACAGAGGGGCCAGTTCCTTGAGACGTCGAGAGAGCTGCACCGCTCGCGCGGCACGCCCCGGGTACTCGAAGGCGTCCGCGCGCAGGCACAGTTCGGCATATCCGGCGAGGAGTCCGAAATGGTTCCCGTCCAGGGCGAGCCCGGCCCGGAACGCCGTCTCCGCTTGATCGTCGTGGTCGTCGTCGTCCTCCACCGCATGCCCGAGGGCCAGCCAGCAGTAGAGATCGGCCAGCGGGCCGAGTTCGTCCAGCCCTTCTTGCGCCGCGCGCCGTACAGCTGCGTTTCCTCCGGCCAGGAACAGTTGCTCGCAGCGTTCCTGATAGGACTCACACGTGATCATGCTGCTCCCCCCTCATGGTCCCCGTGCGGGGGCCGAGTAAGTGTGCAGCCTGCGGTTTCCCCAGGTCAACAGGGTGCGTTGAACGATGGCGAGAGATCTCACCGAGGCTCACGCCGTCCGGTGCCGGGGGCACTCACCGACCGGTGTCACCGTTCGGTGAGGGGCCGTTCGCTGGATTCCTGGGTGTGTTCAGCCCCCGGGTCGCAGCCGGGAACGGACGTGGGCCCTCCCTGTGTCGCACCCCTACGCCCCCCGATGGCCGGTGCCAGGAACACCGCCACGGCGACGAAGCAGAGGACGACGACCATGGCGGCGCGCAGGCCGTAGTGGTCGCCGAGGAAACCGAGGCTGGGGGGTCCGACGAGGAAGGCGATGTAGCCCATCATCGCGACGAGGCTGACGCGGGCCGCCGGGTCGGGGCCGGAGTCGCCGGCCGCGGAGAGGGCGACGGGGAATCCGAGCGAGGCGCCCAGGCCCCAGAGGAGGACGGCGGCACCGGCGAGTACGGGCGAGTCGGCGAAGATGACGAGGGTGAGTCCGAGGGCGGCGGAGAGCGCGCTGGCCCGTACGACGAGGGCTCTGCCGAAGCGGTCGATGAGGAAGGTCCCGCAGAAGCGGCCGAGGGTCATGGCCGCTGCGAAGCCGGCGTAGACGGCGGAGCCGAGGGCCGGGTCCACGCCGTGGCCGTCGACCATGAGCAGGGGCAGCCAGTCGTTGGCGGCGCCCTCGGCGAGGGCCATGGCGAGGATGATGCCGCCGATCAGCAGGAGGCGCCGGTCCTTCCACACGGCCGCCCGGGCCGGGGCGGTGCCGCCGTCTGCGGGCCGGGCCCCCCTGGTCCTGCCGACGCCGGAGGGGATGGCGCGGATGCCGTAGCCGAACATGCCGGCGGTGAGGAGCGCCACGACGCCCAGGTGCCATTCCACGGGGAACTCGACGGCCGTGCAGAGGATTCCGGCGCAGGCGCCGACGACCGTCCCGAGGCTGAAGAAGCCGTGCAGGGTGGGCAGCACCGTGCGGCCTGTGATCTGTTCGACCTCGGCTCCGTCGATGTTCACGGCGACCTCGCCGCCGCCCATCCCGAGACCGAAGAGCAGCAGCCCGAGGGTGACGGTGGGCGCCGAGGCGAGCAGGGTGCCGACTCCGATGACGGCGATGCTGACGACGAACAGAGCCGTGCCCACGCCCATCACCGGCCTGGTGCCGAAGCGTGCCACCAGGGCCCCGGACATCAGGATGCTCAGCATGGAGCCGACGGACAGGCCGAAGAGGATCAGGCCCATCTGTGCCGTGGAGGCTCCCAGTTGATCCCTGATGTCCGGGGTCCTGGTCACCCAGGAGGAGACCGAGAGGCCCGGTATCAGGAAGAAGAGGAACAACGCCGTGCGGCGGCGGCTCGTGGCCCGGTCCATCAGAGGTGAGCTCTTTCGGAAGACGTTGCGGGGCCCACGGACGCCCCGACCTGGTACGTACGAACGTACACTCCTCCGGAGTGCAGGGGAAGCCATCGCCGCTCGGCCCCGGGTGCTGCGGGCGGACCCCGGAGCGGAGCCGCGCCGGGAGGAGGCGGGGATGCCCGTGCGGCTGAAGCCCCCGGCGGGGCTCGGCCGGCCCCGTCCCGGCGGCCCTGCCTGAGCGGGCCCCGCTTCAACGGGCCCGTCGCCGCGGCGCCCCGCCTCCGATGCCCCGTCTCCACTGCCCCGCCTCCGCTGCCCTGCTGCAGCGGACCTGTCGCTGCGCCCCTGCCTCACCGGCCCCGTCGCCGGCGCGCCCCGTCGCCGCTGCCCCGTCTCCGCACCCCTGCCTCAACGGCCCGGTCTCAGCGGATCCGCCTCAGCTGCCCTGCCTCGTCCCGTGTCCGTGGGATCGGTGGGTGGCCTGGTAGGAGTCCCAGTCGGCTCGTCCTCCCGCCCCCAGCACCCCGGATGAGGTGGTCATCGCCTCGCGCGGGCGTCGCCGCAGTTCGCGCCTGGCGGTCCGGGCGACGACTGCCGGGAACAGGGGGCGCAACGGCTGGCACAGGCGGAGCCACGGTGGGGCGTAGATGTTCGGGGCCCGGTGCTCGATACCCCGGGTGAGCCATTCGGCGACCTGGCCGGGGGTGTGTACCCGGCGGGCGGCGCGGGGCTGGTTGCGTCTCAGGGATTCGAGGACGGGGTCTTCGTCGATGCCGCTGAGCATGTCGGTGCGGGTCCAGTGGAGGTAGGCGATGCCGACCTGGACCCCGTCCGGTTCGACCTCGCCGCGCAGGGCGAGGGCGAACGACTCCACGCCGGCCTTGGAGGCGCAGTAGGCACTCATCATCGGCGCGGCACCGAACGCGGCCGTGGAGGCGATCTGCAGGAAGTAACCTCTGGTCGCCGTCAGTTGGGGCAGGAACGTGCGGGCGGTGTCGGCCGATCCGATGAGGTTGACGTCGATGACCCGCTGCCAGAGTTCGGGGCCCGTGCCGGTGAAGGAACCGCTCACCGCGATGCCCGCGTTGGCCACGACCACGCTCGCGGGGCCGAGTTCGGCTTCCACCCGGCGGGCCGCCTCGGTGAGCGTCGCACGGTCGGTGATGTCGGATTCGATGCAGAGCGTCGGACCGGGCAGGGACGCGGCGACCTCTTCCAGCGTCTCCCTCTCCCTCCCGAGCAGGGCCACCCGCATGCCGGCCTCGGAGAGGCTTCTTGAGAGGGCTTCGCCCACCCCGCGGGCGGCTCCGGTGACGACAGCCACCCGCCCGCGCAAGGGGTCGGCGGGGCGGCGGGCTCGTGTACCGCGGAGGGCGTCGCGCATGGTCTCTCCTCGTTTCCCGCCCCCGGGGCGTCCCGGACAGCGGTGGTGCCGCCCCGGTCACCGCACCACCGTCCGGCGGCGAGCGGGTCACCGCAACCTGACCGCCCCACGTCTCGCCGCCCGTGCCCGGAGCGTGCTCCTGTCGGCACGGGCGGCGAGACGTGGGGACGGGCGGGCGGAGAGACGGCGCCCGGCGGCACGGGAGGAGGGACAAGGGACGGGCGGAGAGACGGCGCCTGGCGGCACGGCCGGGGAGACGGCGCTCGACGGGCGGTGCCCCGGGGGCGGTGTCACGCTGAGAAGAAGGATCTCCGGAAGGGAATGGCGCTGTGATCACCACCGATTTTGTCCCTGGCTCGCCCTGCTGGCTGGACCTCGGCACCCCTGACGTCCAGGGTGCCTCCGCCTTCTACGGCACGGTCCTCGGCTGGAGCTTCGAGGCGATGGGGGCGCCCGACGAGCCGGAGGGCGGCATGTTCCGGAAGGACGGCAAGATCGTCGCCGGGCTCGGCAAGCTCACCGAGAAGGGCGCGAAGTCAGCCTGGATGATCTACTACAGCGTCGCCGACGCCGACGGCACCACCCGTGCGGTGGAGGCCGCGAAGGGCACGGTGCGAGTGGCGCCGACGGACCTCGACGAGTGGGGCCGGATGGCCCAGTACACCGACCCGCAAGGCGCCCAGTTCGCGGTCTGGCAGCCCGGGTCCACCAAGGGTGTGGAGGTGGTGGACGTGCCCGGCTCGCTGTCGTGGACGGAGCTGTACACCACGGACGCGGCGGCGGCGAAGGAGTTCTACGGCTCCGTGCTCGGCTGGCGGTACAGCGAGACGGAGATGCCGGGCGGTGGCGGCACCTACACCATGATCACGCCGGCCGGACTCCCCGAGGAGCGTATGCACGGGGGCCTGATGGAACTGCCCGCCGAGCACCTCGCGCAGGCGGGCGGGCACCCGTACTGGCATCCGGTGTTCGCCGTCTCCGACTGCGACGAGGCGGTCGCCGCGGTCACCGGCAGCAAGGGCAAGGTGCAGATGGGACCCGACGACGCCGAGGGGGTCGGCAGGCTCGCGGTGTGCCTCGACCCGTGGGGGGCGGAGTTCGTGGTGCTCGCCCAGGCCGGGAGCTGAACCCACCGGGCGGTCACACGGAAAATCCCCGGCCGCAATTGTTGGTTGGGGATTTCCTGACGTATATTGAGTGTTTCTGTGCGCCCACAGAAAAGGCCCCTCAGAGGGGGCCACTAGAAACACCATATCCGGCAGGGAGCGATTTTGTCAACTCGCGAAAACGTCGAATTGCAGAAGGAGCAGGAATTCGTCGACCGGCTCTACGCCCGCGTCGACGCGCTGCGTGGCGACACCGCGCAGCGCGTCGAGGACGCGCTGACGCCGGTGGGGACGGGCCAGCAGGCACGGCTGGAGCGAGATGTGCTCGTCTCGGAGCGCTCGGGGCTGCTCGCCGCCCTGAACGCGGTGGACGGCTCCCTGTGTTTCGGCCGTATCGATCTCCGGAACGGAACCGCGCACCACATCGGCCGTATCGGAATTCGTGAGGACGATTCCGACCACACGCCTCTGCTGATCGACTGGCGGGCTCCGGTGGCCCGGCCCTTCTATCTCGCCACCGGTCACACGCCGATGGGTCTGCGCCGTCGCAGACACCTCACCACCGAGGGCCGCACGGTGACCGAGCTGCACGACGAGATCCTCGACCTGGGTGACGACGAGCGCACCGGTTTCGAGGACCCGAGCGGCGACGCGGTGCTGCTCGCCGCGCTGAGCTCCGCGCGTACCGGCCGCATGGGCGACATCGTGCGGACGATCCAGGCGGAGCAGGACCGCATCATCCGCGCCCCGCACCGGGGTGTCCTCGTCGTGGAGGGCGGACCCGGCACGGGCAAGACGGCGGTCGCGCTGCACCGCGCGGCGTTCCTGCTGTACGAGCACCGTGAGCTGCTGGCCAAGCGGGCGGTCCTGGTCGTCGGCCCGAACCCGGCCTTCCTGCGCTACATCGGCGAGGTGCTGCCGGCTCTCGGCGAGACCGGGGTCATGCTGGCCACTCAGGCCGAGCTCTTCCCCGGCGTGCACGCCCGGGGCACCGACACTCCCCGCGCGGCCTCAGTGAAGGGCGGCGCGGAGATGGCGGAGGCGCTGGCGCTGGCCGTACGCGACCGGCAGGCGCTGCCCGAGCCCGGGGCGCCGATGATCGTCACCCATGACGACGGTGACCTCGTGCTGGACTGGGAGATCGCCTACGAGGCCAGGCAGGCCGCCCGCGAGACGCGTCTGCCGCACAACCTCGCCCGCCCGTACTTCGCCTTCCACGTCATCGACGCACTCACCGCCCAGCTGACCGAGCGGATCGGCGCCGACCCGTACGGCGGGCCCAACTTCCTCGGTGCGGACGACATCGCGCAGATCGGGAAGGCCGTCGCGGCCAGTGAGGAGGTGCACGCGGCGATCGGTGAGCTGTGGCCGCAGCTCACGCCGGAGGAGTTCGTCACCGACTACCTGGCCGAGCCGGTGTACGTGTCCGAGGAGGACGCTGCGGCGATCAGGCGCGCACCGGGCGGCGAGTGGACGCCGGCCGACGTGCCGCTGCTGGACGAGGCCGCCGAGCTGCTGGGCTCCGACGACAGCGCCGAGCGAGCCGCCGCCGAGGCGGTACGGCAGGAGCGGGTCGCGTACGCGCAGGGGGTCCTGGACCTGTCGCGGGGTTCGGAGACGTACGAGTTCGAGGACGAGGAGGACTCCGAGGTCCTGGCCGCCCACGACATCATCGACGCCGACCGGATGGCCGAACGCCACGAGGAGGGCGACCACCGCAGCGCGGCCGAACGCGCCGCCGCGGACCGGACGTGGGCGTTCGGGCACATCATCGTCGACGAGGCGCAGGAGCTGTCGCCGATGGCGTGGCGGCTGCTGATGCGGCGTTCGCCGACCCGTTCCCTGACGCTGGTCGGCGACCCCGCGCAGACGTCGGAGGAGGCCGGGGTCGGCTCGTGGGAGCGGATCCTCGAAGCGTACGTCGGTGACCGCTTCGAGCACGTGCGGCTGGGGGTCAACTACCGCACGCCCGCCGAGATCATGGAGCTGGCCGCGAGGGTGATACGGGCCGGGGACCCGTCCTTCGAGCCGCCGGGTTCGGTGCGGTCGACCGGCGAGAAGCCGTGGACGCGGGAGACAGGCCCGGATCTGGCGGGCGCGGTCGCGCGGGCCGTCGAGGAGCTGACACCCCGCGAGGGCCGTCTCGCGGTGATCGCGCCGCGTGCGCTGCACGAGGAGATCGCGGGACGGCTCGACGGGGTCACCGCAGGCGAGGAACCCGACCTGACCCGGACCGTGGTGCTGCTGGGTCCGCGTGAGGCGAAGGGGCTGGAGTTCGACAACGTACTGGTCGTCGAGCCGGGACGGTTCGGGTCCAGCGATCTGTACGTGGCCCTGACCAGGGCGACGCAGCGCCTGGGCATCGTCCACCGGGAGGAACTGCCGGACTCGCTGCGCTGAGCGGGGCGGGGTGGGTGGAGGGGGCCTGGGTGTGAGTCCCGTGCCACCGTCTCCCGTCCCGAAGCTCGGGTCTTGTAGCTGGGAGCTCAAGCTCCGGGAGTCGAGCTCCGGCCTGATCTGTTCACCCCTTCGAGGGACGGAATCCCGTCGTCGGCCCGGAGCTTGAGCCTCGGGACCCGGGGGTCGGGATTCGAGGGCCGGGACGCGAGAGCCGAGATCCGAGCGATGCCCTCAACCGGGTGGGAAAGAAGGTTGGTTGGGAAGACCTCCCCACCTCCCCGACCCGTCACGGCCAGCAAGTATGACTAATCGTGACCGACTTGCGGCGGAGAGTGGCGACTGCTTACGGTGCCGGAAACGAACGACCCCGACGAGGTGATGGCACACCAGGCCGGGGTCTCACCGCAAGATCGAAAGAAGCGATCCGTGGCTGCCCAGCAGGTTATCCCCGCCCCGCGCGGAACCGCACCCTCACACCCCGTCGAGCGCACCGCGCGTACGAACGCCGCCTACCCGATGGCCAGGCCCGGCTACGGCAAGCGCTCCATGCCCGGCCAACTCCCCCGGCGCGCCGACACCTTCGCCCTGCTGCCGACCCGCGAACGGCACATCGCCGGGTACATCGACCAGCTCCCCGACGGCGCCTCCATGGACGTCAAGAGCCTCGCCAAGCAACTCCCCCTGTACGGCCAGCAGGCCGTCGCCTCCGCGCTGAAGGCGCTGGCAGCGGCCGGGTATCTGCGACGCGTACGGTGCCTGGTCGGCGAGCAGGGTCAAGTCCGCTGGGTGTCAAGGACGTTCTGGTCGCGTACGGCGCGCGACAACGAGTGGTGGGCGTCGGCCGAGGTGACCACGACGGAGCTCACCACTCCTGCCGCCGCTCCACCGGTCGCCCCGGGCCCGCATTCCGGGCCCACCGCACCTGTCGGGCCGAGCGCGCCTGCCGCGCCCTTTGCCGCTGCTTCCGCTCCGGCTCCCGTTCCCGCACCTGCGCCGGATCCGGCCCGGATGCCGGGGAGTGTCCTCGTACCACCGGTTCCGGCAGCCGTGCAAAGCACCTCCGCCCTGCCCGCCCTGCCCGCCCTGCCCAGCCTTCCCGGTGCACCCGGCGTCGCGTCCCCCGCGCCCGCCGCTCCGTATGCGTCTGCCGCTCCGTCTGTGTCTGCGCCTGCCTCTCCGTCTGCGCCCGAAGGATCCGCCGCCCCCGCACCGGAGTCGCCGGAGCCACCGGAGTCGCCGGAGCCGCCCGAGTCGCCTGAGTCGCCCGAGTGGCGAGCCGACGCGGGCGCGGCGCACGTCGCGCCTCCCGCGCCGTACGTGCCGCCCGCTCCACCCGCCGGGCCTTCGCCCACTCCCCCCGCGGGGCCCGAATCCCCCTCCCCGGCCTACCTCGCGCTCGCGGGGCTCGGCCGGGTAGACGCCCGTCTGGCCCTGTCCGCCGCCGACTGCGCGGTCCTGGAGCCCCGGGCCGCCGAGTGGCTGGCGCGCGGTGTGGACACGGACTACCTCACCCAGGCGCTTACGGCGGGGCTTCCCGCGCAGGTGGGCTCCCCCCTCGGCCTCGTACGCCGCCGCCTGACCGACAAGATCCCGCCGCACGCCCCCACCGCTCCGACCCCGCCCCCTGCGGGCACCCCCGTGCGCCGGGTGATGCTGGAGTGCACGAAGTGCGGCACCCCCGGCCGCGCCGAGGCGCTGCCGGACGGCCTCTGCCGCCCCTGCAGGCAGCCCGGCGGCGACGAGCCCGCACCAAGGGAGGTCGGCCGCCCCAGCGAGGAGGACGTACGGACGTTCACCGCCGGGCTCCGGACCTTGCTCAGGTCTCCCTGAGGCAGCGGATCCGCTCACCCCGGCGGAGGAAGCGTTCACCCTGTGCCATCCGAACGTCGGCTACGGGGATGCCCGTTACCGTTCTACGGTGGATCATCCCGCCGAGCAGTACTACGCCCCGGACCTCACCGATTCCGAAGAACGTGAGCTGCTGCGCCGCAACTACCTCCTGCTGCAGACCGGTCAGGCCGCTCTGGGCCTGATCGGCCCGGGGATGCTCGGCATCGCCGTCGAGCCGCTTCCGGGCGCCGTGGTCCTGCACTTCGCTGTCGCGGCTCGCACGGCCGAGGCCGAGGAGGACATCGACGACATCGCGTGCGATCTCGTCGCGTTCCTCAGCGGCGGGCCCGAAAGGCACTCCCGGATCACCACCCGCATCCACGTCGGTCGGCCCGACGGCACCTGGCAGGGGCGGTCCCACGCCCTGCTCCACCTCGCGAAGTACGAAAGCGAATCGTGGGAAGCCGGCGCCCCGGGCGTGGTCCGGCTGCCGTCCGGGCGGATGGTCAGGGGGCGGGGGCTGAGGTACGGCCGACCCACCGGTCCGGCACCCGACTTCGCCGTACACCTCACCGGCCGGCGTCCGCCCGGGCCGCCCTGGGAATCCGCGTGGATCCACTGGCGGGACTTCTGGCTCCCCTCCGACCCCGGCAACGCCATCGCCGTGCTCCGCCGCGCCCATGAACGGGCCGTGAGCGAACGCGTCGAGGTGTGCTGCGGCGGCGGAGTGGGGCGCACCGGCACGGCGTTGTCCCTCATGTGCGTCTTCGAGGGCATGGACCCGGAGGAGGCCGTCGCCTGGGTGCGGGAGAACTACCACCGCCGCGCGGTCGAGACGCCCTGGCAGCGGCGGTTCGTCCGCCGGGCAGCGGTGGCCGGGGACCCGGGCACCCGGCGGCCGTGAGGACCCACCGGGTGCGGCGTCCGGGCCACACGGCGGGGTTCCGGCCGGAACCGTGAGGTGACCTTCGCGGAAAGCTGGGCAGCCGCTGTCCGAGGAGGCTCCACAACCATGGGTTCGAAGATGAAGAAGAAGTCCAGGTCCCGGCTGTACATATCGATCGGGACCACCGCGTTCGGTGTGCTCGGCGTCGTGAAGGAGGCCAAGCTGGCCCGGCAGGAGGAGGACACCCTCCGGCTGGTCGACGCGGTCGTCTCGGCCGCGAAGGTCGCCACCGGTCTCGCCGTGCTCTACCGCGAGCTCAAGCGTCTCGGCGACGACGACGTACTGCTGGGTTGAAGGGCAGGGCCCAGGACCGCTCCGGCGGCGTCCGGTCGACCGTACGGACGCCGCCGGCACGCGCTCCCCCTGCGCGAGGACCCGGCTCAGCCGACCAGCAGGTCGCGCTTCAGGTCGCGGATGTCCTCGGAGTCCAGGCCGAGCGCCTTCTTCTCGTACGCCTCGAACGAACCGAACTTCTTCCCGACCTCCTGGAAACCGGAGTTGAGGTACTCGGCCCGCACATCCATGAGGGGCTTGTAGACGGCGGCCTGCGCGGCCGGCATCGAGGCGAGGGCCGCGGCGTTGGCCTCGGCGCGGTAGTCGTTGGAGGCGAGGTAGTCCTCCATGACCGTCGAACGCGGCACACCGAGCGCCGTCAGCAGAGCGGCGTTGGCCCAGCCCGTACGGTCCTTGCCGGCCGTGCAGTGGAAGACGACGGCCCGCGAACCGTCGTCCGCGATCCCGCCGAGGACACTCCGGTAGGCCGCCTTCGCGGTGTCGCCGCTGACCATGAACTTCTCGCCCTGGACCATCATCGCCACGCCCTCCTCGGGGGTGGTCGGCATGGTGGTCATGGACGTCGACCCGGCGAGGACATCGGCGACGACGTGGGTGGCACCGGCCGGGACACGGTCGGCACCGGCGGTGCGCTCGGACTCCATGCGCAGGTCGTAGACGGTGTGGACCGACAGCCGGCGGAGCTTCGCCAGGTCGGCGTCGGTGAGCTTGTCCAGGGCGTCGGAGCGGTAGACCTCGCCCATCTTCACCCAGTGGCCGTCGGTGGTGCGGTAACCGCCCGCGTCACGGAAGTTGACGGAACCCTCCAGCTTGATCAGCCGGTCGGCGAGGTGCAGGGAGCCACCGCGCTCGGGCACCAGGTCGAACCACTGCCGGTCGGCGGGGCGCAGCCCGCGCACGGTGGCCTTGCCGGCCGATCCGCCGGAGGCGACGGTACGGCCGTTCGCCTTGATCGAGACGTGGCGCACCCCGGGCGCCTTCCACTCGACGGTGTAGGAGCCGTCGTCCTCGGCGGTGACCTCGGCCTGGGTGAAGGGGATTCGTGCGTGGGACTCACGCCCGGAGTGGGAGGGCGCGCCGTGGGAGGGTGCCCCGTGGGCCGAGACCGCGGGGGCGGTGATGCCTACGAGGAGCGCTGCGGCCAGGGCGCAGGAAGAGGCCTTGACACGAGTCATGTGGTTCATGCACGCATCGTCTGGGTGCTCGGCGTTGGCCGCCGTAATGCCTGGTGAACGCGCCGGGAACCCCGGTCGAACAGCAGGATCCGCCCGACCGCTCTGGCCGGCGGCTTGACCTTGACACGGTGGCAACGTCTCCACTGGGGGCGAGGAGGTGGTCCCCATGATCACGGCAGAGCAGGACAACGGCACGACGCGGGCGCTCCGGGCGCTGGGCGCGGACGACGCCTCGGTGCGGCTGCGGGCGGCCATGGCCGTCGGGTCGGCCCCAGACCCCCGGTACGTGAGCACGCTCGTCGAGCGGTGCGCGGTCGAGCCCGAGTTCCAGGTACGGGAGCTGCTGACCTGGGCCCTCACCCGCCACGAGCCCTCGCAGGTCGTGCCCTCGCTGCTCGTGGAGCTCGGGTCGGAGCGGGCACAGGCAAGGAGCCAGTCGCTGCACACTCTGTCCAAGATCGGGGACGGGCAGGCGTGGCCGGCGATCACCCGGGAGCTGCTGACCGACCGGGACGACGAGGTGGCGCGCAGCGCCTGGCGAGCGGCGGTCGTGCTGGTGCCCGAGGGTGAGGAGCGGGACCTGGTCGGCGTACTCGCGACGCAGTTGGGGCGCGGCGGGCGCGCCATGCGGTTGAGTCTGAGCCGGGCGGTCGTCGCACTCGGCGAGGTGGCCGGGCCGGCGCTGCGCGCCGCGACCGCGGACCCCGACCCGGAGGTCCGGCAGCACGCCCTCGCCACGGAGCGGCTCCTGAGCGACCCGGAGGCCGGGTTCGAGCTCGCGGTGGAGGAGGCGAAGCGGATCGTGGCCCTGGGCCCGGACGGCCCGGTGGGATGAGGACGAACGGTCGAAGGGATGGGCGGCAGTGCTGATCGGTGAGGTGGCGAGGAGGTCCGGGGTCAGCGCCCGCATGCTCAGGCACTACGAGTCGCTGGGTCTGGTGCGCCCGACGGGGCGCACCGGCGGCGGGTACCGGGAGTACTCCGGCGAGGACATCCGGCGCATCTTCCACATCGAGAGCCTGCGGTCGCTGGGCCTGTCGTTGCGTGAGGTCGGGCAGGCGCTGGACGATCCCGGATTCACACCGGCGAGGCTCGTCGACGACCTCGTGCACCGGACGCGGGAGCGCATCGCGGCGGAGACCGCTCTGCTCACCCGGCTGCAGCGCATCGGCGCGGCCGAGCCGGCGGGGTGGGAGGACGTACTGCAGACCGTCTCGCTCCTCCACGGTCTGGGGTCGGAGAGTGCGGGGGCGCGCCAGCGCGCCGCCCTGTCCTCGGGCGAGGAAGCGCAGCTCCCCGTGGAGGCGCTGGTGGAAGCCGCGCTGGGCGAGAGCGACACCAATGTGGCCGGCGCTCTTCGGTGGGCCCTGGCGCAGTCGGGCGACACGGGTGTGGCGCTGCTGGCGGAGGCACTCGGCTCCCCGGTGACCGCCGTACGCAGGCGCGCCGTCGCCTCGCTCGCCGAGATGCCGGGGGACATGGTGGCCGCACCCCTGCGGAAGGCCCTCACGGACTCCGACGTCGTGGTCCGCAGGAGCGCCGCCCTGGCCCTCGGGACCCGTCGCCTGGCCGATGACGCCCCCGCGCTCGTCCCCACGCTGGTGGCCATGGTCGCCGACGGCGTGAACGACGTGGACGCGGCGGACGCCCTGCGCGCACTGGCGGAACGGAGGGTGCCTGATGAGGGGGCGGGGCCTGGTGAAGGGTCCGGGCCCGGCGAACGGCCGCTGTCCGGCGAAGGGGCAGGATCCGGGGAAGGATCAGGAGCCGGGGAAGGGTCAGGAGCCGGCGAACAGTCGCGGGTCGGTGGACGGACGGGGCCCATCGAACGGACGGGAGCCGGTGAACGGCCAGGGCCCGGCGAACGTACAGGGCCCGGTGAACGGACGGGGCCTGGTGAACGGACGGGGCCCGGTGAAGGGACGGGGCCTGGTGAAGGGTCTGATGGCGGTGGCGCGGCCGCCGATCCGGCGGACCTCATCGCCACGGCGTTGGTCGGCCGCCTCGAAGGCCGTGCCACCGCCCCCGCCGTACGCCGCCGACTCGCACAGGCGCTCGCGGAGATCCCGGGGGCGACGGCGTCCCGCGCCCTGGCGGACCTGACCGACGACGAGGACCGCGCGGTGGCCCTCACCGCGGCCTACGTCCTCACCCTCCGCGACGGTACGGAGCGGTGAGCGGCACTCCCGGCGGCACTGCGTGAAGCCCGCGGTCCGCCGTGGCGCTGCGGTCCGCCGTGGAGCCGTGAAGCGCCGCGGTCCTCCGTGGAGCCTGCGGCCCGCCGTGGAGCCCGCGACCGTTCCGGGAGCCGCAGGCAGTCGCCGGACCCGCAGTCCGCTGTGGACGGCAGATCCCGGGCAGGGAACGGCCGATGAGGGACTGTCAGTGGCGGGTGCCAGCATTACGGCATGGGCTTCGTACGTACTACTCCACCGCGGCCGGTAGACGTGGCAGCGGTCTTCCCCGAGCTGGCCGCGCTCGCACGGCCGGCCATCCGGCTGCATCCGCGCCCCGGGTCCCCTTCGGTCGGGGACAGCTCGGTCGGCGGGCCGTTGCTGTGGCCGGCGGACGAACCATGGCCGCACTGCACGGACGCACACCTGCATGTGGACACCGGATTCCGCGAGTCACCGACCGCGATACGGCTGCGGAGACGCCTGCTGTCGCGTCGGCGAGCCGACGAACGGCCTCCCGCCCTCACACCCGAGGAGGAGGCGCTCGGAGAGCTCAGCGCCGCCCAGCTCGCCGCACGGTACGACGCCGGTGACCCACCGGCCGAACACCCGGTCCCGATGCTGCCGGTGGCTCAGCTCCACCTGCGTGACATACCGCTGCTGCGGCCGCCCCGGCAGGCTGATCTGCTCCAGGTCCTCTGGTGCCCTTACGAGCACGAACCGAACTACAAGCCGGCGACCGCGCTGTTCTGGCGATCGGCCGCAGAGGTCGGCGATGTCCTCACCGACCCACCCGAACCGTACGAGGCGGACTATCCGGGATATGTGCCGGAGCGGTGCGTCCTGGCGCCGGAGGCGATCACCGAGTACCCCAACAGCCTGGACCTGAGCCCGGATCTGCGACGGATGCTGGAGGACCCGGACAGGTGGCGGGCGGCCGGAGTCGAGCTGGACAGCCCCTACGACGAGTATCCGCCCGACTTCTACCGCACCCACCTGGGCAACGCTCCCGGCTGGAAGGCCGGTGGCTGGCCCCCGTGGGGCCGCACCGACCCGTACCCCCGGTCGTGCGCCGTGTGCGAGGCACGGATGGTCCCGCTGCTGACCATCGCCTCCTGGGAGTGGGACGGCAGTGACGGACACAGCTGGGCGCCGCAGGAGGACCAGGCCGCCGCCCGCACCGGTTCCTACCACGGGCACAGCCCCTCGCAGCCGACCGCGGTGGAGGTGGGCAGCACGGACAACATGCAGATATACGTCTGCCCGGACTCCCCCGAGCATCCGCACACCGACCTGATCCAGTGATGTTCCGGCGGTCCGGAGGTCCGGAGGTCCGGTGGTGACCGTGCCGGTCAGGAACCCCGGACCTCCGGCGCTGCCGATCAGGCACCACCACGGCGGTCCGGTGCCGCACCGCGCCGCAGCACCACGGCGGTCCGGCACCGCGCCGCACCGCGCACATCAGGCACCACCACCGGCGGTCCGGTGGCGGTCCGTGGCGCTCCGTCGCGCCGGTCAGGTGCCGCCCTCGGTCGGGCGTCCCGTGCCGGTGGGCCCGGTGATGTTCTCCTCCATCCAGGTGCGCCCGAAGGCCAGGACGTCGGCCGCCTCGAAGAGGTGGCTGTCCGCCGCACCCACCCTTCCCCTGCGGCCGATTCCCGCGGCCACCATGGCCCGGCCGATCGTCTCGAAGGGGTCCTGGCCGGCGGGCGTGACCGCGGAGTAGTCGAAAGCACCGCCCGATGAGTCGATGTCACGGAAGCGACGCCAGACCCGGCGTCCGTCCTCCAGCACCGGCTGCTCGTACTCCACGAACCGCTTCCCGGGGGCCTCGGCCAGGGCCTCGGCGTGGTGGAGCAGGGTGAGGGTCTCCAGCGGTGCGCCCAGCATCAGCACCCGGCCTCCCCGGTCGACCAGCCGGGCGAGCGGGCTGCCGGGGCCGTGCGGGTCGTCCCACGGGTGGTCCGCCATCAGCTCGGCCGCCGCGTGGCCGAGCGCCGCGAGACTCACGTCGGGATGCCGGCTGCGGACGGCCCCCGGCCACCGGCGCAGGGCTTCCGGGAGACGGCCGTGGTCGTGGTCCGCCTCGCTCGACGCCGGTTCGTAGACGGGGTGTTCGGCCCGTACGGCGTCCTGCCATGGCCGCGGCCAGCCGCTGAAGCCGTACGGCAGGGCGTCGTGCCAGCCGCAGGTGACCACGAGCGTGCCCCGCTCCCCCACGGTGTCCAGGAGGGCGTTGATCAGCGTCGGTGGGCCTCCCGCGACGTAGCCGAGGGCGGAGAGCCGCGTATGGAACATCACGGTGTCGCCCTCGGCGAGGCCGAGCGCGGCCAGATCACGGCCGATGCGGGCGCGGGTGACGGGGCCTTCGGCGCGTGCGAGCAGGGCATCGAGGTCCATGAATCCGACCTTGACATCCTCGCCGCCCTGAAGGACGGCGATTCCCGCCTACCGTGCCGTTGAGGGCTGCGGTGTCGGGTGGGTTCCTGCTTCGCTGCGCGGTGCCGGAACACGTTCCGGTCTTACCTGCGCTCGACAGGCTGACACGGCCAGTCCGGCCGCCTTGGCGACGTTGACCGCCGCGTTGATGTCCCGGTCCAGGACCGCCCCGCACGCCCCGCACGTCCACACGCGGACGTGCAGCGGCTTGGGGCCGTCCTTCACGCCGCACTGCGAGCACACCTGGGAGGTCGGCTCGAACCGGCCGATCCGGATGAAGGTGCGCCCGTACCGGGCGGCCTTGTACTCCAGCATGGTCACGAACGCCGACCATCCGGCGTCGTGGACGGACTTGGCCAGGCGCGTGCGGGCGAGTCCCTTCACCGCCAGGTCCTCCACGGCGACCGCTTGGTTCTCGCGGATCAGCCGGGTGGAGAGCTGGTGGTGGAACTCGCGGCGCGCGTCGGCCACCTTCGCGTGAGCGCGGGCGACCTTGATCCGGGCCTTGTTCCGGTTGCCGGAGCCCTTCACCTTGCGGGCCAGGGCACGCTGGGCCTTCTTCAGGCGCTTCTCGGCCCGGCGCAGGAAGCGCGGACTGTCGACCTTCGTCCCGTCGGACAGGACGGCGAAGTGCCCGAGCCCGAGATCGATACCCACCATGGGCACGACCTCGGGAAGGACTTCCTGCGGGCCGGTCTCGACGACGAAGCTCGCGAAGTACCGGCCCGCACTGTCCTTGACCACCGTCACCGTCGACGGCACTGAGGGGAGCGTCCGGGACCACTTCACCTCGACGTCGCCGATCTTCGGCAGGCGCAGCTTCCGACCCGGGGTGATCGACCAGCGGGCGTTCGCCGTGAACCT
>NZ_JBHZCI010000022.1:0-2050 GCF_042755185.1 Streptomyces sp. NPDC059166
CAGAGCACGGGGGCGGCGGGCTTGACGGCGAGGCTGTAGGTGCCTTCGGCGACGGTGGCGAAGGTGTACTTGCCCTTGGCGCTGGTGGTGGCGGCGTCCAGCGGGGTGCCGTTCAGCTCGACCGTCGCGCCGGCGAGGGGCTTGCCGGTGACGTCGAGGACGGTGCCGGTGACCTTGTGGGCCGGGACGGCGGCCAGCGCGATGTCCTGCGTGTGGGTCTGCTGCTCGGCGAGGGTGACGCCCTCGGCCGAGCCGGCCGCGTAGCCGTAGCCGGTGAAGGCGAAGGTGTACGTGCCGGCGGGCAGCGGGAGGCGGTAGGTGCCGTCGGTGGTGGTGGTGACGGTGCGTACCGCGCCGGCGGTGTCGGTGGCCTGGACGGTGATGTTGTTCAGGGCCTTGCCGGTCGCCTTGTCGGTGACGGTGCCGGTCACGGTCGCCGCGGTGTGCGGGGCCTTGTCGACGGAGGCGAGGATGTCGAGCTTGCCGTTGCCCCACACATAGTTCATGCCGGCGTCGCCGCCGCAGTGGGTGTCGTCGACGTCACGCGCGCCCTCGTTGAGGAGCTTGCGGGTCTCCTCGATGTTGCCGATCAGCGAGGGAGCAGCCGACCAGAGGAGCGCGACCGCGCCCGCGACGTGCGGGGTGGCCATCGACGTGCCGTTGATGGTGTTGTACGAGTTGCCCGGCCAGGTGGAGGGAATCTGCACACCGGGGGCCGATATGTTCGGCTTGGCGCTCCCGTCGGTCGGCGAGGGACCGAAGCCGGAGAAGTTGGCGATCTTGCCGTTCACGTCGTAGGCGCCGACACCGTAGGAATCGGCCTGCGAGCCCGGCGGGTGGGTGGTCGAGCAGGTGACGCCGTCACCGTCGTTACCGGCCGCGAACGCCTCGAAGATGCCCGCCGCGTCCCAGGCCGCCAGGATGTCCTCGTAGAACGGGGTGCTGGTGTCCTTGTTGCCCCAGGAGTTGTTCACGATGTTCGGCGCCAGGTCCGGGCGCGGGTTCTGGCCGTTGTGGTCGGTCGGGGCGAGGATCCACTGGCCGGCTTCGAGCAGCTCGTCGTCGTAGCAGACGTCGGAGGCGCAGCCCTTGGCGGCGATCCACTTGGCGTTCGGTGCGACACCGAGGCCGTTCTTGGCGACCATGGTGCCCATCGTGTGGGTGCCGTGGCCGTTGTTGTCGCATGGCGCGGTCGTGGGGCACTGCCCGCTCGCGTCGTAGAAGTTGTAGTCGTTGCTGAAGGTGCCGTCACCGTTGTTGCCGCGGTAGTTCGCGACGAGGTCCGGGTGGTCGTACTGCACACCGGAGTCGACGTTGGCGATGACGATGCCCTCGCCGCGGTCCTCGTACTGGTCCCAGACCTGGTCGGCCTTGATGTCGGAGACACCCCACGCCGGGGCGTCGGTGCCGTCCGCGGACGAGTCCGTGCCCGCGCCCAGGGCGGCGGCGCGCGATGTGGTGACCTTCTTGTCGGACGTCTCGATGTCGTCGAGCTTGAAGGTCCGCTCCTTGACGATCGAGGCCACGTCCGAGCGCTTGGCCAGCTCGTCGACGAGGGCCTGACCGCCGGTGACCTTGACGGTGTTGGCGATCCAGTAGTCCTGGTGGCCGACCTTCTTCTTGTCCAGGAAGGTCTTCAGGGACTTCTGGCTCTTGTCGGCCTTGGCGCGCAGCTCCTTGTAGGCGGCGTTCGCCTTCTTGGCGTGGGTCTTCTGCTTCTTGGCCTCGGACAGGTCCGCCTTGTCCTTCAGGACGACGAAGAAGGACGCCTCGCCGCCCTTGTCCACGGCGTTCAGCAGGGTGGAATCGATCTTAGGTGACGGGGCGCTGTCAGCGGCGGCCATGGCGGGCATGGCGCCGGTCAGCAGAACGGCCGAGGTCAGCGCGGCCGTCGCCCACGCCGCAGATCTGCGCCGGGGGGATCGGGGCAGGTGCATCAGGGCACTCCTCCAGGAACGGAACGGGGTGCGCGCAAGTTAGGAGGCGGCCGTTACTGACCCATTACTGGGAACACGGCCAGTTCCTTTGTCAGCACAGCCAGTTGGGCTGC
>NZ_JBHZCI010000022.1:2145-131368 GCF_042755185.1 Streptomyces sp. NPDC059166
CCTGCCGCCTGCCGCCTGCCGCCTGCCGCCTGCCGCCTGCCGCCTGCCGCCTGCCGCCTGCCGCCTGCCGCCTGCCGCCTGCCGCCTGCCGCCTGCCGCCTGCCGGCACACCGCTCCCGCCCAGAGGCGCGCCCGCGCCCTCAGGGCCGGCCCGCTCGGCGGCCGGACCCACGCGGCGCCGCGTGGACGCTTCAGCAGGCCGGGCTCCTGCCCGGCGGCTGGAGAGGCGCCGCGGTGTGCGGTCCCGGGAGTGCTGGTCAGCGTCCGGAGGCGTATGCGAGGAACGCACCCCACGTGCGTGGAGTGAAGCCGAGGCGGGGGCCGGGAATGTTCTTGGAGTCGCGGACGTGGACGGTGTTTCGGGTGGTCGCGACTTCGACGCAGTCGTTGCCGTCACCACTGCTGCTGTAGCTGCTCCTGAGCCAGTGCAGCTCCGTGGCGTCGTCCGCGGAAGGCTTTTGGATCATGTCTCTCCCAGCAGTTGCTCAATGAAGGCCAGCGACTCACGTGGCGTAAGAGCCTGCGCCCGGATCATGCCATAGCGCAGTCCGAGGATCCTGAGTTGCTTGGGGTCGGAAACCGGGCGGCCGCCGAATGCCCCCTCCGAACGCCCCACGGCGCTGCCGTCGGGGAATCTCAGGACTTCGATCAATCCGCCTGTGCCGGGATGCTCCTCCCTGTGCGTCGGCATCACCTGGATGGCCACGTTGCGCAGGCGCCCAAGCTCCAGCAGGCGTTCGAGTTGGTGACGTAGAGCTATTGTGCCACCGACCGGACGACGAAGCGTCACCTCCTCCTGTACGAAGCTCAAGGAAGGTGCCGAAGCCCGATCGAAGATGGACTGCCGGGCGAGTCGTGCCGCGACTGCCCGGTCCGTCTCGTCCTGGGTGTAGGCCGGCAGCCACGAGGCGAACAGGGCTCTCATGTGCTCCTCGGTCTGCAGTAGACCATTGACGTTGTGGTGGTGGTACGCCTCCAACTCGACGGCCCTGGCCTCCAGCTTCGCGAGGTCCCTGACCTTCTTCGGGTATCGGACCTCCGCCAATTCCCGTTTGAGCAGCGCGATCTTCCCGCCCGCCCCCAGCACCTCGTCCGCCCTGTCCAGGAACTCCGGCCGGGGGATGCGTCTTCCTCCCTCCACCTTGTAGACAAGGTCCTCGCCGTACCCGATCGCGGCCCCGAACTCGCCCGCTCGCAGGCCCGCCGCCTCTCGCCATGCCTTGATCTGCCGACCCACCGTGGCCGCCATCGCGACCCCTGACTCGTCGTCGGGGTCCACTTCCCATCCCGGCTCGTCCGCGCGGTTACCCACCTGCGCCGCGCTCGCCTCGTCCACGCTCATCCGTGCCTCACTTCAGACGCGCTGCCCGTTCTGCCTCAATGCCTGTCGTCCCCCATGAGTCACCCCGGACAGCCGGGACAGCGCTGGACAAGGAGTGGACAGTCACTGTACGTAACCATGATTTCACGTCTCGCGGTAGGTCGAGAGGCTCACGCTGACCGGTGTGACCCAAGAAATCACTCGAACCGAACATTCCGCTCCCACCAGGCAGTTCAGCGTGCTGCTCTCGCCCACGCCCCGGGGTGCCAGGCTCGCCCGCCTGCTGACCACGGCGCACCTGGGGGACTGGGGGCTTCCCGTCGAGCCGGCTGCGCACCTGGTGGCCGAGCTGGCCGCGAACGCTGCTTCGCACGGGCGTGTGCAGGGGAGGGATTTCAGGATGAGCGTCGCGATCCACGGTGGATCGCTGCTCCGGATCGAGGTGACCGACACCCGGGGTGACCGGCTTCCGCCCGCGCCTGGTTGTGTGGAACGGCCCGCTCCGGATGCGGAATCGGGGCGGGGTCTGCTCATCGTCGATGCTCTGGCGGACCGGTGGGGTGTCGACGCCGGGCCGCTCCCCTGCAAGACGGTCTGGGCCGAGGTCGATCTCGCCGGGTGAGCGCCGCGTCCCGGCTCACCGGGGCGCGGATTCCCGCGACCCGGTGAGCCGCGACCCGGTCGCCCACGACATCAAATGGCTTTGAAAGGACTGGGGAAATCACCCATCCCCACCCGACCCGTCCCGCATGCGTGCTCCGTCACTCGCTCGGGTGACATGACGCAACTGAGCTGGATTTGGGTGGCGTTGTCGGGCATATGCTCACTCCGACCAAGCAGACATGAGACGGCCCCCGACTGGACTGGCATCCTGATCGAGGGCCTGACCACCGAGGAAGTACGGAGCTTCCCGATGGATACCCAGCAGGTTACCGCGCCCCCGTGCGCCCGGCCCGTCGCCGCGGGCGTGATCCACGTCAACGTCCGGCACACCGCAGGCTTCACCGTCATCGGCAACCACCTCGCCCAGCACCGAGGCCTGTCGCTCGTCGCGGTCGGCCTGGCCGTGCACATCCAGTCGCTGCCGGCCGGGGCGAAGATCGGAATCAAGCGTCTCGCCGAACGCTTCCCGGAGAGCGAGACCCGTATCGCCGCCGCCCTGCGGGAGTTGGAGGCGTCCGGCTATCTGCACCGAAGCCGGGTCCGCCTCGCCGACGGCCGGGTGGTGACACGCACGGTGTCGTACAACCGGCCAGGCGCCGCTAAGGCCACCGTTGTGGCGTCCGCGCCTCGCCCCGCTCGTGGCACCGCCGAGCCGGTGCCTCCGGCCAGGCCCGCACGGCCACTGCCGCCACGGGCCCCCGCCCCGCCGCCGCTGCCTCCCGAGCCCGCACCCCAGCCGGAGCCGCAGCCGACGCGCCCCGCGTCGCCGGAGCCGCAGTCGACGCGGACCGGGCCCCCGCAGCAGCCGGACCCCGCCCCCACGCCGGACCCCGCCCCCACGACGCCGGACCCCGCCCCCACGCCGGATCCCGCCCCCGTCTTCGGCCCGGCCCCCACCGCACGTACGGCACCGCCCCCGCCGCTGCCGCAGCCGCAGGTGCTCACTCCGGAGTTGAGGGACGCCGCCGCAGCGCTGCTCGCCGATCTCCGGCGCCTCGCTCCTCAACTGGTGCTGTCCGAGGCGGATGTCAGCGCGCTGGCACCCGGGGTGGCCACCTGGCTCGAACGCCAGGCGCATCCCGACACCGTGAGGCAGGCCCTCACGGCCGACCTCCCCGTACCGCTGAAGCACCCGGCCAAGCTCCTGCGGCACCGGATCACCGCGCTCCTGCCGCCCCCGCTGCCGGGCGCCCGCGAACTGGAAGCGGCCCGTCCCAGGGCCATCGTCATCCCGCTCCAGAACTGCGACCGCTGCGACCGGGCCTTCCGTTCGCGCCACCCCGGCCACTGCGGCGACTGCCGTAACGACCTGGCGACAGTCGCCTGAATCCGAACGGAAACCCGGTGGCTGCGGACCTCTCCTTCCACACCTCCCGCTCTCCGAGGAGATCTTCGACGAGGAACCCCTCGGCGATCGGTGACCCGCCTGCCCCGACGCCCGGCGTGCGCGAGAACGAGGGGGTGCGGGTGTCGCCGACGCATGCGCCCGTCACGTGACGTGGTGGAAGGCTCCCGGGCGGGAGCCGTCACCCGGGGTCGGGCCAACCCGCCACGAGAGCGTCCCGGTCGGGGTACCACGGGTCCGGCACCGTCCCGCGGATCGCCTCGTCGGCCATCCAGCACACCTGCGCCGGGCCGCCGTCGCCGGTGTCGAACAGGCAGCACACCCCGCCGGATGACGCCGCGATGCCGGTGAAGGTCCTCCTGATGCTGGGCGAGCGTGCGAAGAGCCGGCTCATCCCCGACGTCGCGGCCCAGCAGTCCACCTCCGCGTAGCCGGGATGCAGGTGCGAGGAGAACCGCACCGATGCGTAGACGTACCCGATCTGGACACGGCCGTCCGGCTCGGCGGCGGGGCCGTAGTCCCTGGCGTACTCGACCAGCGCCTCGTCCGGTTCGAACATGAGCGAGGTGTCGAGCTCGAACGCGCTGCCGTCGGATGCGTCGACCGGCTCGCCAGGGGCCGCCTGGGACCGGAACGGGACGACGAGCCGCTCCCCGCCCGGGAGGATGATCTCGGTCGGCTGAGCGCCGTACTCGGGTGGCGCCAGGCCGGCCAGTTGCCCGAGCAGTCTCGCGACCCGGCGGGGACGCAGATAGGTGGCATAGCTGTAGGTGAGTCCCATGCTTCCCCCTCGTCGGCCGACCGCATGCTCCCACGCCCGAGGCGCGTGAGACCTGCGATTCACCGCCCTTGCGGGCGGGTCGGGGCGGGGCGACGCGCGGGAGAGGCCTCGGAGTCGGCCCAGGGTGGGCCGGCGGGGAAGCGACTCCGGGGCCTCTCCACGTCGTGACCGGACCGGTCGGCCGGGCGCGTGGGGCCCGGCGTGCCGGCCCCCCGGCCGACCGGTCCGGAGTCGGGACGAACTTAACAGGCCCGCAATATCTTGCGTAAGACCTTGCAGTCAGGAATCTCCAGGATTTCGGCGATGTGAGCGGGACGTAATCGCATTGTGTCCAGGGGCTTGACCGAGGCGGAGTGGGCTCGTACGGTCTGCTGCGCACAGGGTTTGCATCCTTGCTGCAAGAACCTTCAAAGAGCCTTGAGGGCACGGCGCGTTGCCATGTGAGGCTGCTCCGCCATCCCCGTGTTTCCCCCACCGCAGGAGGAAAGTCATGGCACGCAGTCCCTTGTCCGGCGCGCTCGCGCTCGCCCTGGGAGCCGCCGCCCTCGCCGTCCCCACCGGCCTCGGCGCCGCCACCACCGCGCAGGCGGCCCCGCCCGGCACCAAGGACGTCACCGCCGTCATGTTCGAGTGGAAGTTCAGCTCGGTCGCCAAGGCGTGCACCGACAGCCTCGGCCCGGCCGGATACGGCTACGTCCAGGTCTCGCCGCCCCAGGAGCACATCCAGGGCTCCCAGTGGTGGACCTCGTACCAGCCGGTCAGCTACAAGATCGCAGGCCGCCTCGGGGACCGTACGGCCTTCGCGAACATGGTGAGCACCTGCCATGCGGCCGGGGTGAAGGTCGTCGCCGACTCGGTGATCAACCACATGTCCGCCGGGTCCGGCACCGGCACCGGCGGGTCCTCGTACGGCAAGTACGACTACCCGGGCCTCTACTCCGTCAACGACATGAACGACTGCCAGTCGCAGATCACCAACTACGGCGACCGGGCCAACGTCCAGAACTGCGAACTCGTCGGCCTCGCCGACCTCGACACCGGCGAGGACTACGTACGCGGCAAGATAGCCGGGTACCTCAACGACCTCCTTTCGCTCGGTGTGGACGGCTTCCGGATCGACGCGGCCAAGCACATGCCCGCCGGCGACCTCGCGAACATCAAGTCCCGGCTCACCGACCCGAACGTCTACTGGAAGCAGGAGGCGATCTACGGGGGCGGCGAGGCCGTCTCGCCCTCCGAGTACCTCGGCACCGGGGACGTCCAGGAGTTCCGGTACGCGCGCAGCCTCAAGCAGGTCTTCAACAGCCAGAACCTCGCCGACCTGAAGAACTTCGGGGAGGGCTGGGGCTTCATGGAGTCGGGGAAGTCGGCGGTCTTCGTCGACAACCACGACACCGAGCGCGGCGGCGACACCCTCACCTACAAGGACGGCGCCAACTACACCCTGGCGAGCGTCTTCATGCTGGCCTACCCCTACGGCTCACCGGACGTCCACTCCGGCTACGAGTGGTCCGACAAGGACGCAGGCCCGCCCAACGGCGGCCAGGTGAACGCCTGCTACAGCGACGGCTGGAAGTGCCAGCACGCCTGGCGGGAGATCTCCTCCATGGTGGGCTTCCGCAACACCGCCCGGGGGCAGGGCGTCACGAACTGGTGGGACAACGGCGGCGACCAGATCGCCTTCGGGCGCGGCGCCAAGGCGTACGTGGCGATCAACCACGAGGGTTCCTCGCTGACCCGCACCTTCCAGACCTCACTGCCCGCGGGTGACTACTGCGACGTGCAGTCCGGCAAGGGGGTCACCGTCAACGGCTCCGGGCAGTTCACCGCCACCCTCGGTTCGAACACCGCCGTCGCGCTCCATGTGAACGCCCGCACCTGCGCGGGTGGCGGCACCACCCCCGACCCGGACCCCGGTACCGGGCAGTCAGGAGCCTCCTTCGGGGTGAACGCCACGACCCAGCTGGGCCAGAACATCTACGTCACCGGCAACCAGGCCGCGCTCGGCAACTGGGCCCCGGCCTCCGCGCTCAAGCTCGACCCGGCGACGTACCCCGTCTGGAAGCTCGACGTGGCCCTGCCCGCCGGCACCGCGTTCGAGTACAAGTACCTCCGCAAGGACGCGAACGGCAACGTCACCTGGGAGAGCGGCGCCAACCGCACCGCCACCGTCCCGTCCTCCGGAAAGGTCACGCTCACCGCCGACGTCTGGCGCAGCTGATCACGTCCCGTGCGGGCCGGGGACACCACGGTGGACTCCCCGGCCCGCACCGCTCCACCCGCCCGATCCCCGAACGCCGAGGAGTACCCGCCCGTGTCCCGAACCACTCTGCGGCGGGGAGCCGTCGCCGCCCTGTGCGCGGCGCTGCTGCCCGTCGTGCCGGCGGCCTCCGCGTCCGCCGCTCCCAGACCGCCCGCACCGCCTTCGGACGCGAAGCTCGCGAAGGAGCCGGCCAGGCACGACCTGACCCGGGAGCAGTTCTACTTCGTGCTGCCGGACCGTTTCGCCAACGGCGACACCTCCAACGACCGGGGCGGGCTGACCGGTACACGCCTGGAGACCGGGTACGACCCCACCGACAAGGGCTTCTACCAGGGTGGTGACCTGAAGGGGCTCACCCAGCGGCTCGACTACATCAAGGGACTCGGCACCACCGCGATCTGGCTCGCGCCGATCTTCAAGAACCGGCCAGTGCAGGGGACCGGGGAGAACGCGTCGGCCGGATACCACGGGTACTGGATCACCGACTTCACCCAGGTCGACCCGCACTTCGGCACCAACGCCGACCTCGAGAAGCTGATCGACAAGGCCCACGGCAAGGGCATGAAGGTCTTCTTCGACGTCATCACCAACCACACCGCCGACACCGTCGACTACGCCGAGAAGAAGTACGGCTACAAGCCCAAGGGCGCCTTCCCCTACCTCGACGAGGACGGCCGTCCCTTCGACGACACCCGGGGCGTGGCGGAGGTGGACGCCGACTCCTTCCCGTACACCCCCGTGAACACCGGGAAGAAGGTCCCCGCCTGGCTGAACGACCCCACGATGTACCACAACCGCGGTGACTCCACCTACGCCGGCGAGTCCACCGAGTACGGCGACTTCTCCGGCCTCGACGACCTGTGGACCGAGCGCCCCGAGGTCGTCTCCGGCATGGAGAAGATCTACGAGAAGTGGGTCCGCGACTTCGACATCGACGGCTTCCGCATCGACACCGTCAAGCACGTCGACCTGGACTTCTGGACCCAGTGGGCCACCGCGCTCGACGGATACGCGGCGAAGCGCGGCCGGGACGACTTCTTCATGTTCGGCGAGGTCTACTCCGCCGACACCGCCATCACCTCCCCGTACGTGACGCGGGGCAGGCTCGACGCGACCCTCGACTTCCCCTTCCAGGAAGCCGCCCGGCAGTACGCCTCCCAGGGCGCCCCGGCCTCGAAGCTCGCCTCGCTCTACGCGGACGACTACCGCTACACCACCGACAAGGCCAACGCCTACGAGCAGGTCACCTTCCTCGGCAACCACGACATGGGCCGCATCGGGACCTTCCTGAAGCAGGACAACCCGAAGGCCTCCGACGCCGAACTCCTCGACCGGGCCCGCCTCGCCAACGAGCTGATGTTCCTCGGCCGCGGCAACCCGGTGGTCTACTACGGCGACGAGCAGGGCTACACCGGCGCCGGCGGCGACAAGGACGCACGCCAGACGCTCTTCGCCTCGAAGACGGCCGACTACCTCGACGACGACCAGATCGGGACCGACCGCACGCACGCCTCCGACGCCTACGACACCACCCACCCGATCTACCGGTCCATAGCCGCCCTCTCGAAGCTGACCAGGGAGCACCCCGCCCTGCGCGACGGCACCCAGACCGAGCGCCTCTCCGAGGACTCCGTGTACGCCTACTCGCGCACGGACGCCAGGAAGCCCTACGAGTACGTCGTCGCCACGAACAGCTCCACCGAGGCGCGGACCGTGCAGGTCCCCACCGCATCCGCGGGGATGAACTTCCGTACCTTGTACGGCGGTTCCGGTGCGGTCCGCAGTGCGTCCGACCGCACGGTGAAGATCACGGTGCCCGCGCTCTCCAGCGTGGTGCTCCGCGCCGACAAGCCGCTCGGAGCCCCCTCCAAGGCCGCGGTCGCCCTGAAGGCACCGGCCGCCGGAGCCACCGGCACCGTCGAGGTCACCGCCGATGTCGACGGCGGAGACCTGAACCGTGTCGTGTTCGCCGCCCAGACCGGCAACGGCAAGTGGGTCACCCTCGGCACCGCCGACCACGCCCCGTACAAGGTCACCCAGCACATCGACGCCTCGGTGAAGGCCGGAACCCCGCTGCGCTACAAGGCCGTCGTCGTCGACCGCGCCGGACGCACCGGCAGCGCCCTCGCCTCGACGACCGCGGGCCAGGCGCCCCCGGCGCCGAAGCCCGTGGCCGTCGACCGTGACCAGGCGATCGTCCACTACAAGCGCGCCGACGGCGACTACGAGGGCTGGCAGCTGAAGTCCGGGGACGCCACCGCCGACTTCATCGGCCGCGACGCCTACGGCGCCTTCGCCTGGATCGACCTGGAAGAGGGCGCCTCCTCCGTCCCGTACACCGTCGAGAAGGACGGCACCGCCGACGGACCCGAGCGCACGATCGACCTCGCACGCACCGGGCAGGTCTGGATCGAGCAGGGCAAGGACGGCCAGAGCGCCGAAGCCCCCGAAGCCCCGCCCCAGGACACCTCGAAGGCCGTCCTGCACTACCACCGCGCCGACGGCGACTACACCGGCTGGGGGCTGCACACCTGGACGGGTGCCGCTTCCCCCACCGACTGGGCGAAGCCGCTGCAGCCCGTGCGGACCGACGCCTACGGGGCCACCTTCGAGGTCCCCCTCACCGACGGCGCCACCTCGCTCAGCTACATCCTGCACAAGGGTGACGAGAAGGACCTCCCCAGCGACCAGTCCCTCGACATCGCCACCTACGGGCACGAGGTGTGGATGCTCGGCGGCAAGCCCGGCTACCTGCTGCCGCAGACCGGCGGCGCGCCCGCGCCCGACCTCACCAAGGCCGAGGCCCAGTGGATCGACGCCGACACCGTCGTCTGGAAGGTGAAGGCCACCGACGCCACCAGCCAGCAGCTCGTCTACGCGAAGGACGGCGGAATCTCCGTCGTCGACGGTGCTCTCTCCGACGAGGGGCACTGGCTCCGGCTCGGCACCACCCAGCTCACCGACGCGCAGAAGGCGAAGTACCCGCACCTCAAGGACTACCCGGCGTTCACCGTCGACCCGCGCGACCGGGACAGGGTCCGGGAATCCCTGCGCGGCCAGCTGATCGCCACCCAGCGCGCCGCCAACGGCGCCCTGCTCGCCGCCACCGGCGTGCAGACCGCGGGTGTCCTGGACGCGCTCTACGGCAGGGCCGCGAGCGGAGCCGCCCTCGGGCCCGTCTTCCGCTCGGGCAGCCCGACGCTGTCCGTCTGGGCGCCCACCGCACGCACCGTCGCACTCGAACTCGACGGCCGCACCGTGAAGATGCGCCGCGACGACCGCACCGGCGTCTGGTCGGTCACCGGACCGAAGAGCTGGACCGGCAAGCCCTACCGCTACGCCGTCGACGTCTGGGCGCCCTCCGTCCAGAAGATGGTCACCAACAAGGTCACCGACCCCTACTCCACCGCCCTCACCGCGAACTCCGCCCGCAGCCTCGTCACCGACCTCGACGACCCGAAGCTCGCCCCGAAGGGCTGGTCCTCGCTGAAGAAGCCCGCGGCCGTCCCGCTGCGGGACGCCCAGATCCAGGAGCTGCACATCCGCGACTTCTCGATCGCCGACAGCACCTCCCAGCACCCCGGTCAGTACCTCGCCTTCACCGACACCCGCTCCGACGGGATGAAGCACCTCAAGGAGCTCGCGGACGCCGGGGCCGGCTACGTGCACCTGCTGCCCGCCTTCGACATCGGGACGATCCCCGAGAAGAAGAAGGACCAGCAGAAGCCGGCCTGCGACCTGTCGGTCTACGCCCCCGACTCCGAGGAGCAGCAGGCCTGCGTCACGAAGGCCGCCGCGAAGGATGCCTTCAACTGGGGCTACGACCCGCTGCACTACACCGTGCCGGAGGGCTCCTACGCCTCCGATCCGGACGGCACGAAGCGCACCACCGAGTTCCGGCAGATGGTCCAGGGCCTCAACGGCGCCGGGCTGCGGACCGTCATGGACGTCGTCTACAACCACACCGTCGCCTCGGGGCAGGACGACAAGTCGGTCCTCGACCGGATCGTCCCCGGCTACTACCAGCGGCTCCTGGAGGACGGCACCGTCGCCACCTCCACCTGCTGCGCCAACACCGCGCCCGAGAACACCATGATGGGCAAGCTCGTCGTCGACTCGGTCGTCACCTGGGCCAAGGAGTACAAGGTCGACGGCTTCCGCTTCGACCTCATGGGGCACCACCCCAAGGCCAACATCCTGGCCGTCCGCAAGGCACTCGACGCCCTGACCGTCGCCAAGGACGGGGTCGACGGGAAGAAGATCATCCTCTACGGCGAGGGCTGGAACTTCGGCGAGATCGCCGACGACGCCCGCTTCGTCCAGGCCACCCAGAAGAACATGGCCGGCACCGGGATCGCCACCTTCTCCGACCGGGCCCGCGACGCCGTCCGCGGCGGCGGCCCCTTCGACGAGGACCCCGGCGTCCAGGGCTTCGCCTCCGGCCTCTACACCGACCCCAACACCTCCGCCGCCAACGGCACCCAGGCCGAACAGAGGGCCCGGCTGCTCCACTACCAGGACCTGATCAAGGTCGGCCTCACCGGCAACCTCGCCGACTACACCTTCACCGACACCCAGGGCCGCACGGTCAAGGGCTCCGGCGTCGACTACAACGGGGCCCCCGCCGGATACGCGGCCGCCCCCGGTGACGCCCTCGCCTACGCCGACGCCCACGACAACGAGACCCTCTACGACGCGCTCGCCTTCAAGCTCCCGGCGGACACCACCCCCGCCGAACGGGCCCGTATGCAGGTGGTCGCCATGGCGACAGCGGTCCTCTCCCAGGGGCCGGCACTCTCCCAGGCAGGCACCGACCTGCTGCGCTCCAAGTCGCTGGACCGCAACTCCTACGACAGCGGCGACTGGTTCAACGCGCTGCACTGGGACTGCCGCAAGGGCAACGGCTTCGGCCGGGGGCTCCCGCCCGCCGCCGACAACGAGGCCAAGTGGTCCTACGCCAAGCCCCTGCTCACCTCCGCGGCGCTCACCCCGGGGTGCGCCGAGATCAGCGGCGCCTCCGACGCCTACCAGGACCTGCTCACCATCCGGACCGGTGAGAAGGACTTCGGTCTGGCCACCGCCGCCCAGGTCCAGGACACGCTGACCTTCCCGCTCTCCGGCAAGGACGAGACACCGGGGGTGATCACGATGCGCCTGGGCGGGCTCGTCGTGGTCCTCAACGCCACCCCCACCGCACAGGTGCAGACGATCCCCGCGCTGTCCGGGAAGGCGTACGCGCTGCACCGCGTCCAGGCCGCCGGCGCGGACACCGTGGTCAAGAAGTCCTCGTACGACAGGACTTCGGGCGCCTTCACGGTGCCGGGGCGCACGGTCGCCGTGTTCTCCGCGCGCTGACGCCCCGCACCACCGGCCGGCCTCCGGCTCCGGTTCCCCCAGGGACCGCGAGCCGGAGGCCGGCCGTCCCGTGTCCGGCACGCGGAACTCCCTTGTGCGGGCGGCGAGATCCCGCGAAGCTGACGGTGTACACAACCGTGTACGCCGTCCATGTACTCAACCGACTCGACAACGGGAGCCCCGATGCCGCAGATCACCGTCGACTACTCGGCCGAACTCGACGACAGCTTCGACCGCCGCGGATTCGCGCTGGCCCTGCACCCGCTCGTCGCCGAGACCGTGTCCACCAAGGTGCCCGCCTGCAAGACCCGCTTCCGCAGGGCGCAGGAGTCCGTCGTCGGTGACGCCCCGGCGGGCGACGCGATCGTCAACGTCTCCATCGCGATGCTGCCCGGCCGCACACCCGAGACCAAGGCACGGCTCACCGAAGCCGTGCTGGAGCTGCTGGCGGGGCACCTGAAGCCCGTCGAGGGCCTGACCGTCCACGGCTCCGCCGAGGTCCGGGACCTGGACGCCTCCTACCGCAAGGACTGAGGCAGCCGTTGCGGCGGGACGGCCGGCGCGGCGGGAGCCAGGGCGGAGAGCCTGGACAGCAGCTCGCCGAACGGGCCGTCCGCCGGCTCCTGGGCGAACACCCGGAGCATGATGCCCGCCATCTCCTGGTCGTACGCGGCGCTCACCGAGGCGAGCGCCGCGAAGTCGTGGACCAGCTGCAACTCCAGCTCGCGGCGCGGCACACGCTTCCCGTCCAGCCACAGCAGCGCCGTGGACTCCGCCAGCGACACCCATGACCGCACGACCAGTTCGAGCCTGGCGGGCGGGGACGCCACACCCAGGTGCGCGAGGATCTGCCCGTACGCCACCTGACGCACCTCGTCGGCCAGGACGTCCGCCGTCGACGACCCGCCCCGTGGGCCGCCCCGCATCAGCGCGGAGAAACCGGGGCCGTGCTCCTCCACGAAGTCGAAGTACCGGCGCATCACCCGCAGCAGCCGCGCCCCGAGCGGACCTTCGTGCGCCTGCGCGAACCGGCCCGCCAGATCGTGGGCCGCCCGCCGCAGCGCCGCCTCGTAGAGGCTGCGCTTCCCCGGGAAGTAGTGGTAGACGAGCGGACGCGAGATGCCGGCCGCCGCCGCGATCTCGTCGACCGACACCTCGTCGGGGGAACGGCTGCTGAACAACTCCAGCGCGACATCGATCAACTGGGCCCTGCGTTCCTCGACGCCCATCCTGCGCCGCACCCCGGTCGTCATGGCGAACAGCCTAACGGGACGGCCCCGGAGGCCTTCCGGCAGCACTCCGGGCCGCGGCGGCCCCCGCTCAGCGCAGCGACCCCACCCGGCTGCCGTCGGTGAGGACCCCGTCCAGCCGTGGCCGGTCGCCCTCCCGGGTCGGCAGGGCCAGCAGCCGACCCTCGGACCGGCCGCGTGCCCCGCCCGAGGCCGCCAGGGACGAGAACTGCCGGGAACCCGCCGCCAGTACGTACCACCGGCCGCCGTCCGACCTCCAGAGCACACCCGCCAGCACCCGCGGTCTGCGCGTCGAGCAGTCCGGGGTGTCCTGCGCGCGGGCCGCGACCGCGCCCGGGGAGACCGGGCCGCCGGAGACCTCCGGAGGCGCCTGGAACTGCGCCATGACCCTGCTGCCCGTACCCCGCCAGGTCTCCGCCCTGGTGCAGAACCAGAGCGCCTCGCCCGCGCCCTCCGGCAGCCGCTGCCTCGCGTACGGCCACGAGTTCACCGACCGCACCCCGTGCGACCGCACCGCCGGCAGGAGGCAGGCGGTACGCGCCCAGCCCGCCCGCTCCGCCGGGCCCGACACGTCGTGCGGGGCGGACGGCGCCCCCGACGTCAGGCGTACGGGCGTCAGTTCCCCGAGATCCGTCATCAGCCGCGCCGCGGTGCCGTCCCGCACCTCCAGGGCCTGCCAGGAGCCGCAGCCGCCCTGCTGCGAGGCCGGGTCCGCCAGCGGCCCCGTCACCCCGTGCCGGTCCCGGGACAGCGGCCGCGCCGAACCGTACGGCGCGAGCAGATCCCGTACACCGGTCTCCCGCACCCATGGCGCGGTCAGGTAGCGCAGCGAACCCGAACGGCGCTGCACCACCAGCGCGCTCGCCGCGACCGCGTCCGCGCCGTCCACCCGCGCGAAGTCCAGCGCGGCACCGCCCGACGGGTCCGCGTTGCGCGGTTCGGCGTAACGCACCACCCGCAGGCCGTCATGGAACAGCACCACCGCCGCCGCCCCGACCTCGCCCGCGTACAGCAGCTGCGGCGGTCCCATCGGCGGACCGTCGGGCGTGCCCGGCGTCGCCGACACGGCGACCCCCTCTCCCGGCCGCGCCCACACGGCGAGCGCCCGGCCCAGCAGCCCGGTGTCCCCGGTCCGGTCGCCGCGCGTGGGCCAGACGGTGAAGTCCCTGCGGGACGAAGCCCTCCAGAGGCCCGGGTGCACCCGGCGCAACGCGGCCGGGTCCAGGGCCTGTTGGGCGGTCCGGTTACGCGCGTACAGCGGCGCGGACGCGGCGTCCGGGCCACCGAGCCCGTCCCCGGGCATCACCATCAGCGTCCCGCACAGCAGGAGCGCGCCCACACCGGCCAGCAGGGCCCGCCCGCGCCGCCCGCGCCGGGCGGCGTCCGACGGCCTGGCCTGGAGGGAGCACGGATCGAACTCCGGTGACGACAGCAGCGCGTGAGGCGCGGTGAGCGCGTCCGCCTCCAGCAGCGCCGCCCTCGGGTCGGCCACCCCCGCCTCGTCGAGGACCCGGCAGACCTCCGCGTCGTCCAGCCCTTCCAGCCCCCGCAGCACATGGGCCGCCCGGCAGGCGGCCGACACCGAGCCCAGCGCCTGCTCCAGCGCCAGTTCTTCCGCACCGCAGGAGTGCGGGAACAGCCGCAGCCCCCACACCTGCGGCACCAGGGAGGGGAACTGGGCACGCCGGGGCCGGGCGAACCGGAACAGCGGCAACCCCGCCTCCAGCGCGGAGCGCACCACCCGCAGACGCACCCGCGCGTACGCCTGCCCCGGATCCCGGCCCGGTTCCCCCGCCAGCGCCCGCTGCGTCAGCCAGTGCGCCGAAAGCACACGCCGGTTGCGCCCGAGCGAGGGGGCCAGCACCAGGTAGGCGATGCGCGCGAACCGCGCGTAGTGCTCGGCGGGCGTGGCATCCGGCCACTCCCCGCCGGGCCGTTCCACGTACGGGCGGCCGGCGGACGGCGGTACTGCGCGCAGTGGGGGCATGTTCAGCTGAACGAGCGAATGGTGCGATGGTCACTCCGGCGTGCGCTCCGGGGCGGGATGCGGGATTCCCCGACACCGCCCCGGAACACGCCGTGACGGCCGCACGGTGCGAGCAGCGACGGTTCCACGTCCGGGTACGGCCGTCACACGGCCACGGTGCCGACCGGCGCTCCCGTCATGCGGTTGGCGAGCGTCGAGATGGTGTAGGTGCCGATACCGAGCACCACTTCCAGGGCGTTGCGCCGGGTATGACCCAGCGACATGAATTGCTTGAGGGCTTCCTCCGTGACCGCGCCGGAGGTGTCGAGGACCTCCAGGGTGAACCGGCGCACGCCTTCCAGTCGTTCGTCCGGAAGGGGCCTGCCTGCCGGGGATCGCAGAGCCTCGACGAGCTCCGGAGCCGCGCCGAGCGCGGCCAGCTTCGTGGTGTGCAGCTCCACGCATATGTGGCAGGCGTTACGGGTGGCCATGGTCATGATGACGACCTCGCGCGCCAGGGGGTCCAGGGTGGTGGATTCGAAGGCGGCGCTCGCCCGGAGGAAGCCGTCGAGCGTCTCCGGCGACGAGGCCAGCCGAGCCACCCCGGACGGCACGCGGCCGTCCTGCTTCCGAGCCATGGCTTCCATGGTGCGGCGGGCGGCGGGCGGCGCCGATTCGAGGGTGTGATCGGGGAAGTTCCAAGCGGGCATGGCAGGCTCCTCGCGTTAAACTCGACAACGTGATTGACGAAAAGGTAAACAAGGTTGTCGAGTTTTGCAATGGCTGAGGGCGGGAGCACGGAGGGAGGGGCGGGGTTCGAGCTGCCCCTGCTGCTGTTCGCGGGCTTCCGCTCGATCATCGACGAGCTGCACCGGGATTTGGCAGCGCAAGGGGACGGGGAGTTCCGCCCGGCTCACGGCTTCGCGCTCCAGGCAGTCGGGGCACAAGGTGCGAGCGCCAGCGAGGTCGGTAGGCGGCTGGGCGTCTCCAAACAGGCGGCAGGGAAGACCGTCGACAAGCTGGAGCGCCTCGGATACGTGGAACGGGTCGACGACCCCGACGACGGCCGCCGCAAACTGGTCCGGCTCACCACTCGGGGCATCGACGTCTTGGCCAGATCCGCTCAGGGCTTCGACCGCATCCGGGCCGAGTGGGTGGCGGTGCTCGGGGCGGAGCGAGTGCGTGCCCTGGAGGCCGACCTGCGCACGATCACGCCCCCGAGCGCGTACCGTCTGGACGCGGAGGGCTGGTTCGCCGGCTGAGGCCGGCCCGTGGCCGGCCGCTCACCCCCGGTCGAGGTACGCCAGCACCGCGAGCACGCGCCGGTTGTCGTCGTCCGACACCGGCAGGCCGAGCTTGCCGAAGATGTTCGAGGTGTGCTTGGCGACCGCCCGCTCCGTGATCACCATCTGCGCGGCGATCGCCCCGTTGGAACGGCCCTGCGCCATCAGCTCCATGACCTCGCGCTCCCTGGGCGTCAGACCGCCCATCGGCGGGTCGGCCGAACGCCGGGACAGCAGCTGCGAGATCACCTGCGGATCCATGGCCGTGCCGCCCGCAGCGACCCGGCGTACCGCGTCGACGAACTGGTCCGCGTCGAATACCCGGTCCTTGAGCAGGTAGCCGACGCCGCCGCGGCCGTCCGCCAGCAGTTCGCGGGCGTACAACTGCTCCACGTGCTGCGACAGGACGAGTACCGGCAGCCCCGGTCTGCGCCGGCGGGCCTCGAGGGCGCACTGCAGGCCCTCGTCGGTGTGCGACGGCGGGAGCCGGACGTCGACGACGGCGACGTCCGGCTCCGACTCGGCCAGGGCCCTGGTGAGTTCGGGGCCGGACTCGACCGCCGCCACGATCTCGAAGTCGTAGGCCTCCAGGAGCCGCACCAGCCCGTCACGGAGCAGGAAGAGATCTTCGGCTAGGACAACGCGCAAGGGATCTCCATCGTCACCATGGTGGGGCCGCCCACGGGGCTGCTGACGGCCAGGACGCCGTCGAATGTACCCAGCCGGCGTTCGACCCCGCTCAGCCCCGATCCGGTTCCGGCCAGGGCGCCGCCCCGGCCGTTGTCCGTCACCGAGATCCGCAGCCTGCCCTCCTGATGGTGCAGGTCCACCCAGACGCGGTCGGCGCCCGAGTGCTTCACGGCGTTCGTCAGCGCCTCACTCACCGCGAAGTACGCCGCGGCCTCCACCGGGGCGTCCGCCCGGCCCGGCAGCTCGACCGTCACCTCGGACGCCACCGGCATCCGCAGGGCGAGGGCCCGCACCGCGTCCCCGAGGCCGCGCTCGGCGAGCACCGGCGGATGGATGCCCCGGACCAGGTCGCGCAGTTCGGTCAACGCCTCCGCGGAGGACGTACGCGCCGTCGCCAGCATCTGCTTCGCCCGGGCGGGGTCCTTCTCGACGAGCGCCTCGATGGCCCCGAGGTTCATCCCCATCGCGACCAGCCGGGCCTGGGCCCCGTCGTGCAGATCCCGCTCGATGCGCCGCAGTTCGGACGCCGCGCTGTCCACGGCCTCGTGCCGGGTCTCGGTGAGGTGGTCGATACGCCGGGACAGCTCCCCAGGTGCGGGGGCCAGCGACGCCCGCGCGAGCACGAAGTGCAGCCGCAGCAGGGGCCGGCTCGCCCACAGCCCGAGATGGAAGAGCGCGACCCCGAGCGCCGCCGCCATCAGCCCGGTCGTCTGGCTGTCCACCGGCACGAAGGCGTACCAGTAGGCGTCGTCCTCGAAGACCCGCCACAGCCCCGCCGCAAGCACCAGCCCCTCCACCGGGTAGAGGAGCAGACCGAAGGCGAGGACGAGAAGGACGTAGCCCGCCGTCATGTCGAGGAACAGCCACCGCAGGTCCCGCCAGGTCGCCGGATCCCTCAGGATCAGCAGCGTCCGCTCGGCCTGCCCGAGGAGGCCCGGGCGGGCGTCCCGCGGGAAGGGCCGGTAGGGGACGGGTATGCGGATGCCCGACCAGGCGTCCGCGAGGCCGCGCCGCCGGTCCGCGTGCCGGCGCACCAGACGCGTGACCCACGGGGTGCTGACCAGCCCGACGCCCAGCGGCACGAAGGAGACGGAGAGCACCCACAGGACGAACAGGGTGGCCGATCCGGCGATGCTCTCGAAGGAGAGCACGAAAGCCCGCCCCCCGGCCCGGAACTTGCTCCGGATCCTGCCCCGCGCCGATCCCATGGCGGTGTCCCCCCTGCTCCGGGCCCCACGTCGGGATCCCGTTCGGCGACCAGTCTGGCCCGGGCGCGGCCCCCGCCGGTAGCCGGTCCGCCACCCGGCGGGGGTACACCTGGCACCACCCAGGGACGCGGGGGAGACCCCCGGGCACGCCCCGGTGCCGGCGCGGTCAGGGCGTGTACTTGTAGCCCACCCGCCGCACGGTCTGGATCGAACGGCGGTGCTCGGGTCCCAGCTTGCGGCGCAGCCGGGCCACATGGACATCGACGGTGCGGCCGTCGCCCACATGCCCGTAACCCCAGACCGTCGTCACCAACTGGTCCCGGGTGTGCACCCGGTGGGGGTGCGCCACCAGGTGTGCCAGCAACTCGAACTCGAGATAGGTGAGATCGAGGGTGACACCGTCGACCGCGGCCGTGCGCCGGGTGGAGTCGATGTGCACGGGCCCCGCGGCCGGTGCGCCGGCGGGGCCCGCCTCCGCCCCGGGGCGCTGGGCGGAGGCAGCGGGCCCCGCCGGCCCGGACCGCTGGTCGGCGGGGACGAGCAGCAGGTAGCCGACCATGGGCGGACTTCCCGGCAGGGCCGGCAGCGTGTGCGCGGGAGCGGGCAGCCAGGTCGCCCCGGGCGGGAGGAAGCCCGCCACGTCGGGGAGTTCGACGACCTCGTCGCGGTCGACGGCACGCAGCCGGTGGCGGCCGGGTGACAGGGGGCGGGCGGTCGGTGTGGCAGCGGCGGTCGCCGTGGGCGCCGCGGCTGCGGTGGAGAAGGTACGGGTGTTCGCCATGAGGGTCAGCTCTTTCGCGCGAGGAGTCGTCGAGGGACGGACTTGCGTCGTGCGCGCGGACCGAAGACCGGGGTGAGCGGCTTTAGAGGGCCTGCGCGTTCCTCGCGCGGCAACACACCCGGTCGAAGTCGTGATGCTGACGGGAAGGCCAGAACGGCTCGAGGTCACTGCGCCCCGATGAGGTGTACTGGAAGCCGGCCATGCTCCCATTAGACCAGAGAACGAGGCGGTGCAGCAGGCCTCTTCCACCTGTTGGTACGGGCGCCCGTGCGAGCACCCCGCGGCCGTGGTCGTCACGGCCCCCCGTCCGGTCCCGACCGGCCGGGACCCCCGCACACGCCGAAGGGCACCCGTCGTCGGCGGGTGCCCTTCGAAGCGTGCGGTGGCGGATCAGACCTGGTCGGCCTTCTCCAGCGCGGTGCAGCAGGTGTCGACGATCAGCCGCGTGACGACGTACGGGTCGACGTTGGCGTTCGGGCGACGGTCCTCGATGTAGCCCTTCTGGTCCTGCTCGACCTGCCACGGGATGCGGACCGAGGCGCCGCGGTTGGAGACGCCGTAGCTGTACTCGTTCCACGGGGCGGTCTCGTGCAGGCCGGTCAGGCGGTCGTCGATGCCCGCGCCGTAGTTCTTCACGTGGTCCAGCGGCTTCGAACCCTCGCCGAGCGACTCGCACGCGGTGATGATGGCGTCGTAGCCCTCGCGCATCGCCTTGGTGGAGAAGTTGGTGTGCGCGCCGGCGCCGTTCCAGTCGCCCTTGACGGGCTTCGGGTCCAGCGTCGCGGAGACGTCGAAGTCCTCGGCGGTGCGGTAGAGCAGCCAGCGGGCGACCCACAGCTGGTCGGAGACCTCCAGCGGGGACAGCGGACCGACCTGGAACTCCCACTGGCCGGGCATGACCTCGGCGTTGATGCCGGAGATGCCGAGACCGGCCTTCAGGCAGTTGTCGAGGTGCTTCTCGACGATCTCGCGGCCGAAGATCTCGTCGGAGCCGACGCCGCAGTAGTAGCCGCCCTGCGCGGCCGGGAAGCCGCCCTCGGGGAAGCCGAGCGGGCGGTGCCCGTCGAAGAAGGTGTACTCCTGCTCGATGCCGAAGATCGGCTCCTGGCCGGCGAACTGCTCGGCGACCGGGCGCAGCGAGGCGCGCGTGTTCGACTCGTGCGGGGTCATGTCGATGTTGAAGACCTCGCACAGGACGAGGACGTCGTCACCGCCGCGGATCGGGTCCGGGCACACGAAGACCGGCTTCAGGACGCGGTCCGACGCGTGGCCCTCGGCCTGGTTGGTGCTCGAACCGTCGAAGCCCCAGATGGGCAGATCCGCCACGTCCTGCGAGGGGCTGCCGGCCATGATCTTCGTCTTGGAGCGAAGCTTCGCGGTCGGCTCGGTGCCGTCGATCCAGATGTACTCAGCCTTGAACGTCACGGACGCCATCCTTTGCGGGTGCTGCGGGTCTATGACGCGCAGCTTCGCAAGGTGCGATTTCCCGGCCATTGCCCGAATGTGAACCACGTGTTACCGAGGTTTCCGGCAAAAGCCGGACGCCAGGTGCGGGCCCCGCGGGCCGTCTCATCCCGTGTCGTACTGGATACGGTCCACCGTGCCCGGCGAGCCGGGCGGGACCTCCGGTGCCGCCCCCGGGCCCCGTCACCCCCGGGTTCCCCACCTCCTGGCCGACAGGCAGACTGACCGCATGACGAAACACGCTCGCCACCCCGCACCGCTGAGGATCGGCCTCGTGGGCGCGGGCCCCTGGGCGCGCATGACCCACGCCCCGGCACTCGCCTCCCACCCCGACGTGGTGCTGAGCGGCGTGTGGGGCCGCCGGCCGGAGGCGGCGCGGGAGCTGGCCTCGGCCCACGGAACCGAGGCCCGCACGGGAGACTCCGGCTTCGACGCGCTGCTGGAGACGAGCGACGCGGTGGCCTTCGCCGTGCCGCCGGACGTCCAGGCGCCGCTGGCCGCCCGCGCCGCCGGGGCCGGACGCCATCTGCTGCTGGACAAGCCCGTCGCCACCACCGTGGAGGGTGCGCGCGAGGCCGCCGAGGCGGCCGAGGGTGCCGGTGTGGCCTCCGTGGTCTTCTGCACCCTGCGCTTCGCCGAGGGAACCGCGGGATGGGTGGCCGAACAGGCGGCGGCGGGCGGCTGGTTCACGGCTCGCGCCCAGTGGATCGGCGCGCTCTTCGCGCCCGGAGCGCAGAGCGAGTTCGGTGCCTCGCCCTGGCGCCGTGAGAAGGGCGGCCTGTGGGACGTGGGCCCGCACGCCCTGTCCGTGCTGATCCCGGTCCTGGGCGACGTGACCCAGGTGGTCGCCGCCCCGGGTCCGGCCGACGCCGCGCATTTCCTGCTGCGGCACACCTCCGGGGCTTCCAGCACCGTGACCCTCGCCCTGGACGCCCCCGCCGCCGCGACCGGAACGGAGGTCGAGTTCCGCGGGGAGCACGGGGTGACCGCCCTTCCCGCCGGGGGAGGCGACGCGATCGGGGCGTTCCGCACGGCCGTGGACGCGCTCGCCGAGGCGGCCCGCACCGGGACACCGCACCCGTGTGACGTACGGTTCGGCCTGAGGCTCACCGAGGTCCTGGCCGAGGCGGAGGCACAGCTCGGGCGGTCCTGACCGCCCGGCCGCGCGGGGGACCACCAAGGTGGCCGCGCGGCGGCAGGGAGAAATGAGGGGGCGGAGTGAGGTACCAGCACTACGACGCGAGCGGTCTGCCGGACTGGCTGGCCCTGACACTCGGCATCATGATCTTCGCGGCGCTGGGATCGGTCGTCTGGATGATGTTCCGGATCGGCCCCAGGAAGAACAACAGCCCCGAGGCCAAGGCGCGCGCGGCGAGCCGCCGGCGTCAGGCGCGTCTGCGCAAGAGGCGCACGGCGCTGGCGAAGAAGTCCGGCCGCGGCTGAGGGCAAGCGCGGGGCGGCCCCGCGCGGCGCGGCCTCTCAGCGCCCCATCGCGTCCCGGACCGCCTCGTCCGTGCGTGCCACCACGGCCGAACCGTCCTGCGCGGTGATGATCGGACGCTGGATCAGCTTCGGGTGGGCGGCCAGGGCCGCGATCCAGCGCTCACGGGAGCCGGCGTCACGCGGCCAGTCGCGCAGGCCGAGTTCCTTCGCCTCCGGCTCCTGGGTCCGGGTGATGTCCCACGGCTCCAGCCCCAGCCTGCCGAGCACCGCCGCGATCTCCTCCTCGGACGGCACGTCCTCCAGGTAGCGGCGGACGGTGTAGTCCGCACCCTCCGCATCGAGCAGACTCAGCGCGCCGCGGCATTTCGAACAGGCCGGGTTGATCCAGATCTCCATGGGGCCCAGGGTACGCGAGGGACCAGCCAAACCCCCTCTGGCCAGGGGCGATTGTCAGTGGCGGGTCGTAGAATGGAGTCAGTTCGTGAGGGTTCCACCACCACGCCAGGAGGTTGCCGATGGCCGTCGCCGCAGTCACGACCGAACCGGTCCCCACACTCCCGCGGAAGAAGGCGCTCCCCGCGGGGCGTCCCCGTGAGTGGTACATCGCCCACAACCGACGCCTGAAGGCCATGCGCCTGGCGATCGCCCTGCTCGACACCGGCGTGTACGCGCCGTCGAGCGCCCGCAACGCCCGGATACGCACGGCCGCCGACCGTCTCGCCATCCACCCGCCGTCCGACACCACCTGCCGCATGGTCCGCGCCCTGCTCCGCGACGCCCGCTGACCCGTCCGCCCACGCCCGCCCGTCCGCCCGCGCCCCGGAAACCCTGGGGCGCGGGCGGCGTCAGGTCCGGGCGGGGGCCGGACCTGCGCGGCGGAGTGCGGCGTGTCACAGACAACACGGGTGCCGCTGTGGGAGCTTCAACTCCGTTACCCATGAGTTGAGTTACCGACGCGCGCGTGGAGAGGGTCGTATGAGCACTCTGCAAGCCATCACGCTCGACCAGGTGGTCGACACGGACCGGTACCCCTTGTCGGCGCCTCTGAGCCCCGAGATCCAGGCAGTGGTCTCCCGGGCGAGACGTGAACTCGCCGAAACGGGCTGCACCGTGCTGCCCGACTTCGTCCGCCCCTCGCTCCACGAGGTGCTGAGGCAGGAGTGCGCGGCCCTGGCCCCCCAGGCGTACTACGACGTCGAGACGGTCAACGTCTACAACATCGACGTCGAGCGGGAGCTGCCCGAACACCACCCCGGCCGCCGCACCTTCGAGCGCGGCAACGCGTTCGTCGCCCGCGACCGCATCCCCGGTGACGCCCTCATCAGCCGGCTGTACACCCATCCCTCGTTCCAGCGGTTCGTCGCCGACTGCTTCGCACTGCCCCGGCTGCACGAGCTCGCCGATCCGCTCTCCGGGCTCGTGCTCAACGTCGTACGGCCGGGCATGGAGCACCCCTGGCACTTCGACACCAACGAGTACACGGTCAGCATGCTGACCCAGGCGGCCGAGGAGGGCGGCGCCTTCGAGTACTGCCCCGGCATCCGGTCCGCCGAGGACGAGCGCTTCGACGACGTGCGGGACGTCCTCGACGGACGCGGCCGGCAGCCCGAGAGGCTCCCGCTCAGGCCGGGGGACCTCCAGCTGTTCAAGGGCCGCTACTCGCTCCACCGGGTCAGCCCCGTCCGGGGCGGCCGCGCACGCCACAGCGCGATCTTCGCCTACAGCGAGCGGCCCGGGGTCATCGGGAGCGTCGCCCGCACCCGACAGCTCTTCGGCCGGGTACTGCCCCCGCACCTCGCCGCGGAAGGCGGGAGCGTCCGGGGCGACCGGTTGCTCGACTGAGAAAGGGGTCCGGGCCCGGCCCCGGACCCCGCGCACGGTCCCGGCACCGCCACGCGCCCCACCGAGGAGAAGCCCCTTGCGTCTCGACGCGTCAGGAAAAGTCTCGCTGGACCACATCTACACCGCACCCGACCCGCGCGCGTACTTCCAGGCACTGCGCCCGCTCGGCTACCGCGTCCCCCAGCTGGCCAAGCCCTACTTCGACAAGCTCATCAGGGAGTACCGGGAGACGGAACGGACCGCCGTCCCGAGGGTGCTGGACATAGGCTGCTCCTACGGCATCAACGCCGCCCTGCTCAAGTACGACCTCACCATGGACGAGCTGTACGCGCGCTACGACGGCACCGGGCCCGCCTCGCGTGCCGCGCTGCTGGAGCGGGACCGGGACCTCTCCCGCTCGCGCAGCCCCGCCCGCGGTCTGCGCTTCACCGGTCTGGACGCCTCCGTCAGCGCCCTCGCGTACGCGCGTGAGGCCGGCTTCCTCGACGACACCGTCCATGCCGACCTGGAGGCCGGCGACCCCACCCCCGGGCAGCGGGACGTGCTCGCCGGCACCGACCTGGTCATCTCCACGGGATGCGTCGGATACGTCACCGAACGCACCCTCACCCGGGTCGTGCGGGCGCAGGACGGACGCCTGCCCTGGATGGCGCACTTCGTCCTGCGCATGTTCCCCTTCGGCCCGGTCGAGGACGCCCTGACCGGACTCGGCTACCGCACCGTCCGCGTCGACGGGGTGTTCAAGCAGCGCAGGTTCGCCGGCTCGGAGGAGCGGCGCGGCGTCCTGGACTCCATGGCGGCGGCCGGCGTGGACGCGAGCGGCCTGGAGGAGGACGGCTGGCTCCACGCCCAGCTGTACCTGTCCCGGCCGGAGAACCGTTGACCCACCGGGGCCTGCGATCCGCGGGGCCCGCCCGTCCCCGAGTCGCCCGGCCACCGGTCTCCGGTCCGTCCGGGCCGCCGGTCTCCGATCCACCGGCCCCCGATTTCCGATCCGCACAACTCATCGAGAAGAGAGCCGCATTGAACGTCAGCCGGACAGCCGCAGAAGCGACCTCCGACCGTGAGGGCACCCTCCCGCGGGTGCCGCTGCCCACCCTGGAGGCGAGCTGCGAGAGGTTCCTCGCCTGGAGCGCCCCGCTGCTGACCGCCGAGGAGCGGGCCGAGACCGAGGCCGAGGTGGCCGCCTTCCTGCGCCCCGGCGGCCCTGGCCGGGCGCTGCACGCCGCACTGGAGGAGTACGACGCCACCGAGGGAGTCCACAGCTGGCTCGACACCTTCTGGCCCTACCGCTACCTCGGACGCCGGGACCGCATCGCGCTCAACGCCAACTTCTTCTTCCTGTTCCAGGACGACGGCCGGGACCAGCTCGTACGGGCCACCGGACTCGTCGCCGGCGCCCTCCACTTCAAGCGGCAGCTCGACGAAGGGCTGATCGAGCCGGTCGAGCAGCGCGGTGTGCCCCAGTCGATGGTCCAGAACCGCTACCTCTTCGGCACCACCCGCATCCCCGGCGTACCGCTGGACACCGTCCGCGCCCCGTACGGTGAGCAGTCGCCCGGACCGTCCACCGCCCGGCACATCGTGGTCTTCTTCCGGGGCACCATGTTCCGGCTGGACGTGATCGGACCCGACGGGGTCCCGCACACCCTCGACGAGATCGAGGCCGGGCTGCGCGCCGTGACCAAGGCCGACGTCCGCACGGCGGAGGAGGACAGGGCCGGGCACCTCACCACCATGGCCCGCGCCGAATGGGCCGCCACCAGGGAGGCCCTCGCCGCCCACCACCCCGGCAACGCCCAGGCGCTCGACGACATCGAGACCGCCCTGTTCTGCGTCTGCCTGGAGGACTTCGCGCCGCGGGACGTCCAGGCCGCCTGCGACGAACTCCTGCACGGCGACCGGGGCAACCGCTGGTTCGACAAGGCCGTCTCCTTCGTCGTCTTCGCGGACGGCCGGGCCGGGATCAACGTCGAGCACTGCGAGCTCGACGGCACGACGATCCTGAGCTTCACCGACGCCCTGCTCGGCACCCCGCCCGGCGAGCACTCCCGCCTCTCCGGGGCGCGCTCCCAGGGCGAACCGGCTCCGCGGCCCCTCGCCTTCGAACTGGACGAAGCGCTGCGATCCCGAGTCCGTACGGCAGCAACGGAGTTCGCCGCGTACGGCGAGGCGACCGCCACCCGCACCCTGTCCTTCGAGGACTTCGGCAGCAAGGCCGCCAAGGCGCTCGGGGTCTCGCCGGACGCCTTCGTCCAGGCCGCCTACCAGCTGGCCCACCAGCGGGCCAAGGGCCACCTGGGGGCCACCTACGAGTCGATCGCCACCCGCCAGTACCGCCACGGCCGCACCGAGGCCATGCGCGTCGTCACCCCGCAGATGCCGGAGTTCGTCGCCGCGATGGAGGACCCGGAGGCGGACCGGGCCACCCGCCGCGCCGCGTTCCTCGCCGCCGCGGCCGCCCATGTCGCCCGGGCCAGGGAGTGCCAGGCGGGCGAAGCCCCCGAGCAGCACCTCTGGGAGCTGGAACTCATCCAGCGCCGCCGCGGAGCCGAGCTCGGCGTCGGCGAACAGCCCGCCCTCTACCGCTCCCCGGGCTGGCTCGTGATGCGGGACGACTACCTCAGCACCAGTTCCGCGCCGTCCGAGAACATCCAGTACTTCGGCTTCGGCTCCACCAGCAGCCGCTGCATCGGCATCGCCTACGTCCTGCTGCCGGACCGGTTCAACCTCTACCTCAGCACCCCGAGCGCGGTCGCCGGCCAGATGCACGACTTCGCGGACCGCCTGCGCGAGGCGGTCGCCGAGCTGCGCGCCCTGCTGACCGGCTGAGCGACCGGCTGAGCGACCCACGGCGCACCGGGCGGCCGCCCTCCACGGCCGCCCGGCTGCCCGGAGCGAGACACGTCGCGACATCACAACCGGAGCGTCGCGTCGCGACATGACAACCGGAGCGTCGCGTCGCGACACGACAACCGGAGCGAGACGTCGCGACATGACAAGGACGCGTCGTGCGCGGTCAAGACATTCCGGCGCGGGAAGCGCGAGGGTGGGCATCCACGATCCCCGGTCCTGGAGGCAGCATGTCCCGTTCCCACCACGTGCCGGACGAGGAGCGAGGACGCCCCGCCCAGCCGCCCGAGCCCAGGCACCGCAGCCACCCGCACGTCCGCACCCTCGCCCCGGCCGACGTCCCGGGGCCGTTGCCCGGCACCCTGATGAGCGACGCCTACCTCTCGGCGGTCGGCCGGATCGCCTACCTGTGGGGCTGGCCGCTGGTGAACCTGCACAACCGGCTGAGGGCCATGTCCCTCCTGCCGGCCCCCGCACTGCTCGCCGGAGTGGTCCCGGCCGGTCCGCCCGGCACGATCGGCATGCTGCACGACTACGTCCTGCCGGGTCAGCGCCTGGTCGCCTGTCCCAACCAGGACGTCGTCTACGGCTTCGGCATGCTGGACGCGGAAGCCGGCCCGTGCGTCGTCCAGGTCCCGGACCTGGGCGACCGGTTCTGGGTGATCCAGCTCGTCGACCAGCGCACCGAGTCGTTCGGCAGGCTCGGCTCCCCGTACGGCAGCAAGCCCGGCCACTACCTGCTCGCACCGCACGACTGGGACGGCGAGGTGCCGCCCGGTATCGAGGCGGTCTTCCGCCACGACACCCGGACCGGTGTCGTGGTGCCCCGGATCTTCATGGACGACACCGCCGAGGACCGCGCCGAGCTGCTGAGCCTCGTGCGAGGGATCAGCGTGTACCCGCTCGCCGACTACGACGGGTCCGTGCGGGAGGTGGACTGGACGGCGCTGGAGACCGTCGGGCCCGTCCGATCGGACGAGTCGGCCGCCGGGCAGGGGGAGCAGCGCCAGGTGGACCCGGACGCCTTCTTCGACCAGCTCGGCACGGTCATGGACGAGGTGCCGCCGCTGCCCGGCGAGGAATCCCTGTACGCGCTGTTCCGGTCGCTGCTGACCGCCGCCGGGGCCGACCCCGCGGCGGCCCGCGTCCTGCGCGAGGCCGCACGCTCCGCGGAGGCCGAACTCGTCGCCGAACTGGTGGACTTCAGGAACGTCGGGCTGCCGGCGGCACACGGCTGGACCACCCAGCGCAACGGTGCCCGCTTCGGCACCGACTACCTGACCCGGACGGCCATCGCCAGGTCGAACATCTTCGTCAACCCCGTGGAGGAGACCGCGTACTTCTACCTGGACGTGGACGCCGACGGGGCGCGGCTGAACGGCGCGGACCCGTACACCGTGACCTTCGGCCCCGGCGCGCTGCCCCCGGTCCGCGGCTTCTGGTCGCTGACCCTCTACGACACCCACCACTTCTTCCACCCGAACGAACTCGGCCGTCACTCCGTGGGCACCAAGAACCATGATCTGCGGGTGGACCCGGACGGCTCCCTCACCGTCACGGTCGCCGCCGCCCGCCCCGCCGATCCCGGGCGCGCGGCGAACTGGCTGCCCGCCCCCGAGGGCGATTTCTCCCTCTTCCTGCGCGCCTACTGGCCGGGCGACGCCGTGCTCGACGGCACCTGGGCGCCGCCCGCGGTGCTCAAGGGCTGAGGGGCGTCTGAGCCGTGGCCGCCCGGTGCGCCTGCGGCGAGCAGCCGAACCAGCGGCGGCACGAGCGGCTGAAACTGCTCTGCTCGCTGTAGCCGAGGACATCGGCGAGCTGCGCGAGCGGCATGGCCGTCGTACGCAGGTACCGGTCGGCCAGCTCGTGGCGCACCTCGTCGACGATCTCCTGGTAGGTGGTGCCGTGGGTCGCCAACTGCCTCTGCAGGGTGCGGGGATGGAGGGAGAAGCTCTCCGCGACGTCCTCCAGGCCGAACCGCCGGGTGGGCAGTGCGCGCTTGACCGTGCTGCGCACCTCGGCGGGCAGGCCGCTGCCCACTGCGCCGCCGACCACACCGCTCAGGTACTCCAGGACCAGCTTGCGGACGGCCGGGTCGCTGCCCTCGACCGGGCGGTCGAGGGTGTCCGACGCGAACCGGAAGCCCAGGTGGTCCTGACGAGTCGTCACATGGCAGCCGAAATGGGCCTCGTACGTGGCGAGGGGCGCCGCCGGGCGGTGGGGGAGCGAGACGGAGAGCGGGACGAAGTCCGCTCCGATCAGCATCCGGAAGATCTGCAGGGAGGCGCCCAGGGACAGTTCGCCGATCTGGGCCACGTCGACGAGGGTGCGCTGCACCCGGGGCCGGATACGGAAGTGGTAGTCGGCGACCTCGCCCGCCCGCTCCACGGCGATCTCGATCGCCGGGCTGTACTGGTACATGAACCGGCCGATGGCGTCGATCGCGTCGCCCACCGATGTGGCGTGCCGTCCGATCACCCCGACCGGGCCGAGGATGTCGAGGCCCTGGTGGGTGGAGAGCCGCAGCCCGAAGTCCGGGCAGTCGTGCCGCGCGGCGGCGAGGTCGAGGGCCGTCACGAGCGCGCGGTACGGGATGTACTCGTCCGGGTCCTCGATCGCCTCGGGCCGGATGCCGGCCTGCCTCAGCAGCGGTTCCGGCTCCCCGCCGAGCGAGGACACCAGCGCGGAGAACCCGGTGAGGCAACCGGAACGGATCAGCGAACTCATGTCGCCAAGTGTCAAATTCTTGTCGTCCGAAGTCAAGACTTGACGGGCTCGGAGTCGCAAGCTGGGGGCCGTTCATCATTCCGGATCCGGAGCAAGGGAGCCCTCGGATGCCCGTCGACTTCGATGTATCAGGCAAGCACGTCCTCGTCACAGGTGGCCGCGGAGGTATCGGCGGCGCGATCGCCGCCGCCTTCGTCGAAGCCGGGGCGCAGGTGATCGCCACCGACCTCTCGCCGGTCCCGGCCGAGCCCCGCAAGGGCGTCGACGACCGCGTGCTCGACGTGCGGGACGCCGACGCGGTCCGCGCACTCGCCGACGACCTGGACCGCCTCGACGTACTGGTGCAGTGCGCGGGCCGCGCCGCACCCATGGCGGAGTACGAACTGTCCACCTTCGAGGAGATCATCGGCATCCACCTCACCGGTACGTTCTCGATGGCGACCGCGCTGCAGCCCCTGCTCGCGGCGTCCAGCGGCAGCGTCATCAACGTCGGATCGATGTACAGCTACTTCGGCTCCCCGCTGGTGCCCGCCTACGGCGCCGCGAAGGCGGCCATCGTCCAGCTCACCAAGACCCTCGCCCTCGCATGGGCGGCCGAGGGCATCCGAGTGAACGCCATCGCGCCGGGCTGGATCCGCACCGCGCTGACGGCGCCCCTCGCCGACCTTCCCGGGGCGACGGAGTCGATCACCAGCCGCATCCCCGGCGGCGAACTCAGCGAGCCGGAGGACCTCGCCGGAACCGCGCTGTTCCTGGCATCCCCGGCCGCCCGCCTGATCACCGGCGTGACCATCCCCGTCGACGGCGGATACAGCGCCGGCTGAGCACCACCCGCCTCCCTCCCACCAGCTCTGTCCCGTGAGGAACCCCTATGACGACGCAGACGATGCAAGCGGTGGTCCTGCACAACGGATCTCTTGAGCTCACCGATGTGCCACTGCCCGAGCCCGGACCGGGCGAGGTCCTGGTCAGGACCCTGGCCAACGGCATCTGCGGTACCGACCTTCACTGCGTGGCGCACAGCCACGCGCTCGCCGCCGGAGTGAAGGCGGTGACCGGGGCCGACATGCTCGACCCGGACCGCCCGGTCGTGCTCGGCCACGAGTTCTGTGCCGAGGTCGTCCGCAACGGCCCGGACACCCAGGGCACCTTCGCCCCCGGCACCCGTGTCGTGTCGCCTCCCATGCTCGCCCGGCCGGTGCCGGTGAACCTGGGCTTCGGCGGCGTCGACGCGCCCGGCGGCTTCGCCGAGTACATGGTGCTGTCCGAGGTGCTGCTGATGCCGGTGCCCGACCACCTGTCGAGCGAGGTGGCCTCGCTGACCGAACCGCTGGCCGTCGCCCTGCACGCCGTCAACCGCGGCGCGCTCGGCTCCGACGACGTACCGGTCGTGATCGGCTGCGGTCCCATCGGCCTCGCCGTGATCGCCGTCCTGAAGATGCGCGGCGTCGGCCCGGTCATCGCCGCCGACTTCTCACCCGCCCGGCGCGCCCTCGCCGCCGAGATGGGCGCCGACATCGTCGTCGACCCGCGGGAGACGTCCCCGTACGACTCCTGGCACGAGGTCGCCGCCGTGGACGACCCGGCCCGCCACGGACGCCAGACGGCGCTCTTCCCCGAGCTGCCCTACCGCCCGTCCGTGGTCTTCGAGTGCGTCGGCGTGCCCGGAGTCATCCAGCAGGTCCTGGCGGGCGCCCCCGCCTGCTCGCGGGTGGTCGTCGCCGGACTGTGCATGGCCGAGGACACCTTCCTGCCCACCTTCGGCGTGCTCAAGGAGATCGACCTGGTCTTCTCCCTCTACTACACCGTCGAGGAGTTCGCCCGGACCCTCGGGCACCTCGCCGCCGGCGAGCTGCGCGCGGATCCCCTCATCACCGGCCGGGTCGGCCTCGACGGGGTCGCGGACGCCTGCCGGGGCCTCGCCGACCCGGAGAAGGACGCCAAGGTCCTCATCGTCCCCGCCCTCTGACGCCCCGCCGCGCAGAGCCGTACCCGCACAACCGACCAACAAGGAGACAGAAGATGGCCGACCAGTACTCCGCAGCCAAGCTTCCCGTGATGTCCCTCCCGCAGGGTGAACTGCTGACGCTCAACGTCAAGGACATCCCGGTCATCAAGGACTCGCTCGGACCCGGCATCCACTACCAGCCGCTCTTCCTCGACCCCGAGGTCGGCGTCTGGGTGGTGCTCGCCCACTTCGCACCGGGCGCCGAACTGCCGGTCCACCTGCACACGGGTGCCGTGCACGCGTACACCCTGAAGGGCTCCTGGGCGTACCGGGAGTACCCGGACCAGCCGCAGACCGAGGGCTCGTACCTGTACGAGCCCGGCGCCTCCGTGCACAAGCTGTTCGTGCCGGAGACCAACACCGAGGACACCGTCGTCCTGTACGTCGTCTACGGAGCCAACATCAACTTCACCGACGAGGGCCAGTTCCACTCGGTGCTCGACGCGGTCACCATCCAGGGCCTGACCCAGCAGCTCGCCGCCGCGCAGGGCCTGGACGTCAACTACCTGACGGGCGGCGCCGCCCGCTACGCCGCCCAGCCCGCCAAGGAGGCCTGAGCCCGGCACACGCAGAAGCCCCCGGCCACTAGAACTCAAGGCGGCCGGGGGCTCTCCGTGTCTCAGCGCCGCGTCACTGCAGGGACGCCTTCGCCTTCGCCTCGCCCATCAGGTCGGTGTGCGCGTCGTCACCGGAGGCCAGGACGACCTTGTGGATCCGTCCGCCGGAGAAGACCCCGCGCACCGTCCCGTAGTCGTCGGTGACCGGGTTGCCGTTGTCCTCGCCGATGTCCAGGCCGTCGGTCATGTGGTAGATGAACGGCACCGTGTGCGCGATCCGCGCGGAGCCGACGGGCTCGCCGTCGACGAACAGCTCCCCGAGGCCGCCCTTTCCGACGCCCCCGCCGTCGTAGGTGAAGCGGTACGCCAACCGGTACCTGCCCGGGGCGAGCCGCTCCGGCGCCGCGATCTCGTAGCGCTCCACGTCGACCCAGTTGTAGTGGAACACCGGGACGCCCTCGCGCAGATACAGCGCCCAGCCCGCGAACCGGCTGCCCTGGGCGGCGATCACGCCGCGAGCCGGTGCCTCCTTCACCTCGACGTCCGCGGTGAGCGACCAGGAACGGTTGCGCGTCGAGGGCAGGACCGAGTCGTGCAGGGACCGCATGCCCGGGTAGAGGCTGACCGAGTCCGGGCTGCCGATCGTCGGCCGGCCCACCGCGTCGCTGTTGGCGCGCACCGCCTTGCGGTCGTCGAGCGGGAAGACGTTGTACTTGGCGCCCTCGATGAGGAACAGCTCCTTCAGCCGCTCCAGCTTGTCCGGCCGCGCGGCCGCCAGGTCGTTCGCCTGGGCGTGGTCGTCCGGCGCGTACAGCTCCCACGTGTCCTCGGAGAACGGCAGCTGCTCACCGTTGAGTTCCCACGGCACCGCGTGCTTGGTGCACGCCGACCAGCCCTCGTGGTAGATCCCGCGGTTGCCGAAGATCTCGAAGTACTGGGTGGTGTGGCGCTCGGCCGCGTCGGCGTCGTTCAGCGCGTAGGCGAACGAGACGCCCTCGAAAGGCTTCTGGGCCACACCGTTGACCGACGTCGGCTCGGGGATGCCCGCGAGGTCGAGGAGGGTCGGCGCCACGTCGTTGACGTGCGTGAACTGCTCGCGGATGCCACCGGGGGAGTCGATTCCGGCCGGCCAGTGCACGATCGTGCCCACCCGCGTGCCGCCCCAGTGCGAGGCCATCTGCTTGGTCCACTGGAACGGGGTGTTCATCGCGTGCGCCCAGCCCACCGGGTAGTGGTTGTACAGCGTGGGCCCGCCGAGCTCGTCGATGCGCTCCAGCATCGACTCCACCGAGGCGGGGACGATGTTGTAGGTGGCGTACTCGTTGACGCAGCCGTCGGGACCCGCCTCGGCGCTCGCGCCGTTGTCGCCCATGATGTAGAGGATCAGGGTGTCCTCGAGGATGCCCATCTCCTCCAGGGCGTCCACGACCCGGCCCACCTGCTCGTCGGTGTGCGTCGCCATGCCGGCGTACGTCTCCATCATCCGCGAGTAGAGGCGCCGGGCGTCCTCGGGCTGGTCGGCCCAGGCACCTATCTCGTCCGGGCGGGCGCTGAGTTCGGCGTCCTCGGGCGCCAGACCGAGCTCCTTCTGCTTGGCCAGGGTCCGCTCACGCTGCTCGTCCCAGCCGTGGTCGAACTGCCCGCGGTACGCGTTCACGTACTCCTCGGGAGCGTGGAAGGGGGAGTGGCAGGCACCGAACGCGAGATAGCCGAAGAAGGGCTGGTCGGGCGTGACGGCCTGCTGCTCCCGGATGTCGGCGATCGCCCGGTCGGCGAGGTCCTCGCTGAGGTGGTAGCCGGGCTCGGTCGGCGTCGGGATCGGCGTGGTGCCCTCGTACAGGTTCGGGTACCACTGGTCGGTCTCCGCGCCCATGAACCCGTAGAACCGCTCGAACCCCTCACCCGTCGGCCAGCGGTCGTACGGGCCGGAGCGCGAGGTCTCCCAGGTGGGCGTCTGGTGCCACTTGCCGAAGGCGAAGGTGTTGTAGCCGTTGCGCCGCAGGATCTCCGGTATCGGGGCGCACGAGTCGGGCCGCGAGGAGGTGTAGCCGTCATGGCTGGTGGCCAGCTCGGTGATGCCCGCCGCCCCGACGGTGTGGTGGTTGCGGCCCGTCAGCAGCGAGGCGCGGGTGGGCGAGCAGATCGCCGTGGTGTGGAAGCGGCTCAGGCGCAGGCCACCCTCCGCGAGCCGCTCCGCGGTCGGCATCGAGCACGGACCGCCGTACGAGGAGGAGGCGCCGAACCCCATGTCGTCGACGAGGATCATCAGCACGTTGGGGGCGCCCGCCGGAGGGCGCACGCGCTCGATCGGCGCGGGCTGCGCCGCGTCGCGGACGTCCACCGGGGTGGCGTGCGGGCGCTTCGGCTGCTGGATCGGAAGGGTGGCGCGGTAGGCCGGATTCACCACGGGGGTGGTCCTTTCGGGATGGTGCGGATGTGCGGGTGGTGCGGTTGGCGGACGGGGGTCAGACATCGGCCGGGCCGACGGCCGCGGTGGCCGCGACGGGCTGGGCGGAGAAGGCGCGGCGGAAGCGCAGCACCAGGGGGAAGGTGGTCAGCAGGAGCAGCCCGGGCAGGACGGAGAAGGCCAGCCGGATGCCTTCGAGCGCCGTCGAGGACTGGGTGACCGGATGGTCGAGGGTCGAGGACGCGTAGCCGGTCAGCGACAGGACGAGGGTGTAGGCGACCGGGCCCAGCGCGTGCCCGGCCGTGTCGACCGCCGTCCACACACCGGACAGGACACCGGCGCTGTCGTGCCCGGTCCGCTCGGCCTGCAGCCGGATGCAGTCGGTGAGCAGGGCGTACATCGCCACGAGCCCGGCGGCCTGCCCCAGGGCGACCAGGACGCCGGCGGCCGCGGTCGCCGCGGTGCCCACGCCCGCGGCGACGTACAGGACGACGCCGCCCACCGTCCACAGTGCCAGGCCGGTCAGGAGGAGTGGGACGTTGCCGTACCGGCGGGCGAGCAGGCCGGCGCCGGGTACGGCAAAGGTGGAACTCAGCGCGAACACCAGGAAGACGACCGCCTGTTCCTTCTTTCCCCCCAGGAAGTAGGTGGCGACGTACGGCAGTCCGGTCAGCACCATCACCGTGAAGACGTAGTACAGGAACAGCACGGCCGACAGCAGCACGAACGGCCGGTTGCCGCGGGCCGTGCGGAACGCCGTGCGCAGTGAGGGGGTCCCGGCGGCGGGCCGCGAGCGCACCGCGCGGGTGGACACCACCGGCACCAGCAGCACCACGAGCAGCACCACACCGATGATCACCGACATGGTCCGGTACGCCGCCGGGGTGCCCTCCTCCGTCAGCAGCGGCCCGGCGACCCCGCCGACGAGCATGCCGAGCGTGAAGAACAGGGTCCGCCACGTCATCATCCGGGTCCGCTCCTGCGGGGAGTCGGACATCTCCACGGGCAGCGCGGTGAACGGCACCTGGAAGCAGAGGTAGGAGGCCGACGCGGCGAGGAACGCCGCGAACACCCACAGCGCCGCGGCGTCCCCGCGCACCGGCGAGCTGAAGGTGGCCACGAAGGCGAACGGCAGGATCAGCGCGCCCGACGTCATCAGCCGCCGGCGCTGCCCGGTGCGCGCCGCCTCACGGTCGCTGACGGCGCCGAACCAGGGGCTCGCGACCAGGTCGAACAGTTTCGGCAGGGCGACGACGACACCGGCGAGCGCGGCGGGGACACCGAGGGCATCCGTCATGTACATCAGCAGGAGCAGGCCGGGCAGCGTGTTGAAGGCGTTCGACGCGAAGGCACCGGCACCCCAGCCGGCCATCCGGCGGGTGCTCAGCGGCCGAGAGTTGATCATGTGTGGACCGTCCTTCGGCGAGGGCCGCGGGGGCCCTGGGAGTGTGCTGCGGCACACGATCGCGCCCACCGCCCGCTCCGGCCTTGTCGTGCGACGTCAAGTCGGTGTCGCCCTGTGACAAGAGACGTGCCGGACGGGAGACCGGGGCGGCCGGCGCCGGCGGGGCTGCCCGGTGTCCGGCCCGGCGCTCCCGCTCCCGGCCGCCGGAGTGGCAGGACCCGCGGCACACCCGGTCCCGCCCCGGCGGGCACCCCGGTGACGCGTCGTGCCAGGACTTTGTCGCGCGAGGTCAAGACTCCGCGGGAAGCGGTCCGGCAACGTACGCCCTGCCCGTCCGGAACGTCCCGCAGGAAAGAGTCAGCCGGTGCCCCATCTCGCCCGCAACCTGGTCCACACCGCCGGGACCCACCCCGGCCGGCCCGCCCTCCGCCTCGACGACCAGGTGCTCGACTACCGCACCCTGGACGAGAGCAGTGCCCGGGCCGCCGCCTGGCTCACCGCCGAGGGCATCGAGCCGGGCGACCGGGTCGCGGTCATGCTGCCCAACATCCCGCAGTTCGCGGTCGTCTACTACGCGGTACTCCGCGCCGGAGCCGTCGTCGTACCGATGAACCCGCTGCTGAAGGCACCGGAGATCGCCTACAGTGCCGGGGACTGCGGCGCCCGCACCATTCTCACCGGGGCGATGTCCCTGCCCGAGGCATCGGCGGCCGCGGCACGACTGGGCATCTCCTGCACCGACGTCACCGCGGCCGGGTTCGCGGACGTCCTCGCCGCCACCCGCCCGTCCACCACGCTCGTCGAGCGGGCCGACGACGACCCGGCCGTGCTCCTCTACACCTCGGGCACCACGGGCCGCCCCAAGGGAGCCGTCCTCACCCACGGCAACCTGCACAGCAACACCGAGACCGTCGTCCGGCTGCTCGGCATCACGGGGGACGACACCGTCTTCGGCGGCCTGCCCTTCTTCCATGTCTTCGGCCAGACCTGCGGTCTCAACGCCGCCGTGCTGACCGGCGCCTGTGTGACGCTCCTGCCGCGCTTCGACGCGGCGAAGGCGCTGAGCGTCCTGGTCCGCGACCGGGTCACGGTCATGGAGGGGGTGCCGACCATGTTCGTGGCGCTGCTGGCGGCGGCCGAGGCGGCCGGCGGGGCCCGGGCGGACACCGTACGGCTCGCGGCGAGCGGCGGTTCGGCGATGCCCGTCGAGGTGCTGCACCGCTTCGAGGCCGCGTTCGGCTGTCCGGTCGTCGAGGGCTACGGCCTGTCCGAGACGGCCCCGGTGGTCACGCTCGGCGCACTCCACGGCGTCCGCAAGCCCGGCTCGATCGGCACCCCGGTGGACGGCGTCGAGGTCCGCCTGATCGACGACGAGGGCGAGGACACCGCCGAGGACGGGATCGGCGAGATCGCGGTGCGCGGCCCCAACGTCATGGCGGGCTACTGGAACCGTCCCGAGGCCGACGCCGCGGCCTTCACCGACGGCTGGTTCCGTACCGGCGACCTCGCCCGCCGGGACGAGGACGGGCACTACTTCATCGTCGACCGGAAGAAGGACCTGATCATCCGCGGCGGCTACAACGTCTACCCGCGCGAGATCGAGGAGGTCCTCTACACGCACCCGGCGGTCGTCGAGGCCGCCGTCGTCGGTGTCCCGCACGAACTGCACGGCGAGGAGATCACCGCGGTCGTCGCACTCGAACCGGGCGCGGCGGCGACCGCGGACGAACTGCGCGACTACGTCAGGGCACGCGTCGCCCCGTACAAGTACCCGCGCCTCGTCCGCCTGGTGGAGAGCCTGCCCAAGGGTCCCACCGGCAAGATCCTCAAGCGGGAGCTGTCAGGGGTGTGAGCTCCCCCGGCGGTTGACGCCGCAACGCCGTGAGGGCTGTCCCCGTCGAACGGGGGACAGCCCTCACGGCGTTGCTCCGGCATACGGGCCGGGCCCGACGCGCACACGCCCGGAGGCCGGGCGTCCCGGCGGAGAAGCCCGAGTGGGTCTCCGCCGGCACCTCCCGCTCCGGGACGGCGGCCCGGGTCACCGGGCCCCGCGGCCTAGAGGTCGAAGTACAGCTCGAACTCGTGCGGGTGCGGGCGCAGCTGGATCGGGGCGATCTCGTTGGTGCGCTTGAAGTCGATCCACGTCTCGATCAGGTCGGGGGTGAAGACACCGCCGGCCTGCAGGTACTCGTGGTCGGCCTCCAGGGCGTCGAGGACCGCGGGCAGCGAGGTCGGGACCTGCTGGACGCTCGCGTGCTCCTCGGGAGCCAGCTCGTAGAGGTCCTTGTCGATCGGCTCCGGCGGCTCGATCTTGTTCTTCACACCGTCCAGGCCGGCCATCAGCAGGGCCGAGAACGCCAGGTACGGGTTGGAGGACGGGTCCGGCGCGCGGAACTCGACGCGCTTGGCCTTCGGGTTCGAGCCGGTGATCGGGATACGCATCGCGGCGGAGCGGTTGCGCTGCGAGTACACCATGTTGACCGGGGCCTCGAAGCCGGGGACCAGGCGGTGGTAGGAGTTCACCGTCGGGTTGGTGAACGCCAGCAGCGACGGGGCGTGCTTGAGGATGCCGCCGATGTAGTAGCGGGCGGTGTCCGACAGGCCCGCGTAGCCCTGCTCGTCGTAGAAGAGCGGCGAGCCGCCCGACCACAGCGACTGGTGGACGTGCATGCCCGAGCCGTTGTCACCGAAGATCGGCTTCGGCATGAAGGTCGCGGTCTTGCCGTTGCGCCACGCGACGTTCTTCACGATGTACTTGAAGAGCATCAGGTCGTCGGCCGCGGCGAGCAGCGTGTTGAACTTGTAGTTGATCTCGGCCTGGCCGGCGGTGCCGACCTCGTGGTGCTGGCGCTCGACCTGGAGGCCGTTCTTGTCCAGCTCCATGGAGATCTCGGCGCGCAGGTCGGCGAAGTGGTCGACCGGCGGCGTCGGGAAGTAGCCGCCCTTGTAGCGGACCTTGTAACCACGGTTGTTCTCGACCGCACCGGTGTTCCAGGCGCCGGCCTCGGAGTCGATGTGGTAGAAGCTCTCGTTCGCCGACGTCTGGAAGCGGACGTTGTCGAAGACGTAGAACTCGGCCTCGGGGCCGAAGTACGCGGTGTCGGCGATGCCGGTCGAGGCGAGGTACGCCTCGGCCTTCTTGGCCACGTTCCGCGGGTCACGGCTGTACTGCTCGCCGGTGATCGGGTCGTGGATGAAGAAGTTGATGTTCACGGTCTTGTCGCGGCGGAACGGGTCCACCCGGGCCGTCGACAGGTCGGCGCGGAGCGCCATGTCCGACTCGTGGATGGCCTGGAAGCCGCGGATCGACGAGCCGTCGAATGCCAGTTCCTCGGCCGGGTCGAAGGACGCCGCGGGGATCGTGAAGTGCTGCATCACACCCGGCAGGTCGCAGAACCGGACGTCGACGAACTTGACGTCGTTGTCGGCGATGTACTTCTGGACTTCGTCGGCGTTCTGGAACATCCAACTCCTCCTACTCCCGACCCGGGAAAGGGCGGGGTTGCAGCTCGTCTGTGTGGCCAGTGCGGTGGCACACGCTGGATGCGACCTTAGGTAGACGGGATTTCTCCAGCGTGACCCATTTGTTTCGCACAAGTTAACCAGCCCCGTTGCGGGCGGCACCTGAACGACGTGTTCCGTGCCCCGCCCGGCCGGGTGCAAACGCGGGCGCAGTACCGTGGACGGGTGGACAACAGGCAAGCAATCGGATCGTGGCTCTCGGGGCCGCGCGCGGCCGCCGAGGACATGGGCGCCGACTTCGGTCACCGGGGCGAACGCCTCGGTCTGCCCAAGGAGGGCCCGGGGTCGATCGCCCCGCTCGGCCGGCGCTTCGGGGCGCTCTTCATCGACTGGGCCCTGTGCATGCTGATCGCATACGGGCTGCTCGCGGGTGGTGACCAACAGGCGGCGGGCAACTGGGCCCTGGCCGTCTTCCTCGTCATGAGCCTGCTGACCGTCGGAACCGTGGGTTCCACCCCCGGCAAGCGGATCCTGGGCCTTCGGGTCATCGCCGAGGACGGCGGACGGCTCGGCGCCGTCCGGGTCGTGCTCCGCAGCGTGCTCCTCGTCCTGGTGATCCCGGCCATCGTCTGGGACCGCGACAGCCGCGGCCTCCACGACCGCCTGGCCCGCGCCGTCCAGGTCCGTATCTGAGACCACCCGGGCGCCGCACGGCCCCGGGGCATCGCTCCCGACCGGTGGCGGCGGAGCCCCTGAGGCCCGTCGGGGCCCCGCGGCACACGCGGGCCGCACTCCCGGTCGGCCGGGCCGGCGCGGGCCGTCCCGCGGCACACACGTACATACGGCAGGGGCCCCCACGAGATCTCTCGTGGGGGCCCCTGCCGTATGTACGTGTCGAGGTCAGCGCATCTTCCCGCCGCGCGGCATCCGCATGCCCTTGGGCATCGGGCCCTTCGGCAGCGGCATGTTGCTCATCAGGTCGCCCATCGCCCGGAGGCGGTCGTTGGCGGCGGTCACCTGGGGGCCGGTCAGCACCCGCGGAAGCTTCAGCATCGTGGTGCGCACCTTCTTCAGCGGCACCTGGCCCTCGCCGTCACCGACGATGATGTCGTGCACCGGCACGTCCACGACGATGCGCGCCATCCGCTTCTTCTCTGCGGCCAGCAGGCTCTTCACCCGGTTCGGGTTGCCCTCGGCCACCAGCACGATGCCGGCCTTGCCCACCGCTCGGTGGACGACGTCCTGGCTGCGGTTCATGGCGACGGCCGGGGTCGTGGTCCAGCCGCGGCCCACCCGGTCCAGCACCGCCGCGGCCGCGCCGGGCTGCCCTTCCATCTGCCCGAAGGCCGCCCGCTCGGCCCGGCGCCCGAAGACGATCGCCATGGCGAGGAGGGCGAGCACGAAGCCCAGGATGCCCGCGTAGATCGGGTGACCGATCAGGAAACCGATCGCGAGGAGGACACCGAAGGTGATGATTCCCACACCCGCGACGACAAGACCCACCTTGGGGTCCGACCGCCTGGTCATCTTGTAGGTCAGGGCGATCTGCTTGAGCCGCCCCGCGTTCTCGGCGCTGTCCGCGCCTTCAGTGTTTGCCTTCCTCGCCATGTACAGAAGTTTACGTGGCCTCGGAGTGACCTAGGAACGGTGGTCGGCCACAGCCTTCAGCACATGCTCGGCCTCGACCCGGTCCTGAGCCCTGCGGCGGTCCTCGAGGACGGCCGTCCAGGCGTTCTGGCGGGCGGTGCGCTGGCCTCCGGACATCAGCAGCGACTCGACCGCGCGGAGCGCGGTGGCGACGGTCGGGATGGCGGTGGCTCGTACCGGTGCTGCGTGCATCGTGGGTGTTCCCCCTCGGAGCGGATGCGCGCGACCGGCGCGCACTGAGTAGCGGGAAGCAATGACGACGGCGGCTGCGGGAGCCGCCGCGTATGTACCTAGGGTCACTGCTCGGTGTTACCAGTGCATGACCGGTCGGTCAAACACCAATGAAACCCTGATTTCGGCGCCGCGCACGCCGACGCGGCCCATACGGGCCCCGGACCTGCCGGAGGGCGTACGGGCCGCGTCGGTGCGGCGACTTCTGTTCAGTGGTCCCTTGTGCGCCGATTCACACCGCGGAGGCGGTGGACGCGGTCGCGCCGCGGCGCTCCATCGCCTGCTGGAAGAGACGCCCGGCGCGGTACGAGGAACGCACCAGCGGACCCGACATCACACCGGAGTAGCCGATCGCGTCGGCCTCGTCCTTCAGCTCCACGAACTCGTGCGGCTTCACCCAGCGCTCGACGGGGTGGTGCCGCGCGGAGGGGCGCAGGTACTGCGTGATCGTGATGAGCTCGCAACCCGCGTCGTGGAGGTCCTGGAGCGCCTCGCTGACCTCCTCGCGGGTCTCGCCCATGCCGAGGATCAGGTTGGACTTCGTCACCAGGCCGGCCTCGCGGGCCCGGGTGATGACCTCGAGGGAGCGCTCGTAACGGAAGCCGGGGCGGATCCGCTTGAAGATCCTCGGGACCGTCTCGACGTTGTGCGCGAGCACCTGCGGGCGCGAGGAGAAGACCTCGGCCAGCTGCTCCGGCTCGGCGTTGAAGTCGGGGATGAGCAGCTCGACCTTGGTGGCCCCGCCCTCACGGCCCGCGGTCTGGGCGTGGATCTGGCGCACGGTCTCCGCGTAGAGCCAGGCTCCGCCGTCCTCCAGGTCGTCGCGCGCGACGCCGGTGATCGTGGCGTAGTTCAGGTCCATGGTGACGACGGACTCGCCGACGCGGCGGGGCTCGTCGCGGTCCAGCGCCTGCGGCTTGCCCGTGTCGATCTGGCAGAAGTCGCAGCGCCGGGTGCACTGGTCACCGCCGATGAGGAACGTCGCCTCGCGGTCCTCCCAGCACTCGTAGATGTTCGGACACCCGGCCTCCTGGCACACGGTGTGCAGCCCCTCGCCCTTCACGAGCGCCTGCATCTTCGTGTACTCGGGGCCCATCTTCGCCCGGGTTTTGATCCACTCGGGCTTGCGCTCGATGGGGGTCTGGCTGTTTCGGACCTCCAGGCGCAGCATCTTGCGCCCGTCGGGTGCGACACCGGACACTCCGGCACCCCTTTGCTTTCGCTGCATTGGATTCTTCGGCGAACACCAGGGTACGCCCGTGATTAGAACGGTCTTACGTATGGCCAACCTGTGGCCGCCGGGCCCTATTCCGGGCCTCGGAAGCGCCCTCAGGCGGGCGCCGGGGCCCCGGAGGGCTCGGCGCGCTCGATGACCCGGGGGGCGGGCCGTGCGCTCTCCAGGACGCTCCTGAGGTGCTTCTCGACGACGGGCAGGACCTCGGCGAGCGTGACCTCGCGGCCCAGTTCGTTCGAGAGGGAGGTCACGCCCGCGTCCCGGATGCCGCACGGCACGATCCGGTCGAACCAGGTGTTGTCCGGGTTCACGTTGAACGAGAAGCCGTGCATGGTGACGCCCTTGGCGACCCGGATGCCGATCGCGGCGAGCTTGCGGTCCTCGCGGCGCTGGCCCGCGTTGGACGGCGCGTACTCGGGGCCGTTCAGCCGTGGATCGAACTCCTCGTCGTGCAGGCGCGGGTCGAAGTCCAGGGAGAGCCCTCCGAGGGCGGGCCGGTCCTCGACCGGGTCGCCGAGCACCCAGGCGCCGCTGCGGCCCTCGACACGGGTGGCCTCCACGCCGAACTCCGCGGCGGTCAGGATGAGTGCGTCCTCCAGGCGCCGGACGTGGGCGACCACGTCGACGGGGCGGGGGAGCTTCAGGATCGGGTAACCGACGAGCTGCCCCGGGCCGTGCCAGGTGATCTTGCCGCCGCGGTCGACGTCGATGACCGGGGTGCCGTCCAGCGGGCGTTCGCTGTCCAGCGTCCGCCGCCCCGCCGTGTAGACCGGCGGGTGCTCCAGCAGCAGGCAGGTGTCGGGGACGGTGTCCTCGAACCGTGCGGCGTGCACCTCGCGCTGCTTCTGCCAGGCTTCCTGGTAGTCGACCGCTTCCTCGCCGAATCCCAGACGGACGAATCGCAGCTCACTCACTCGGGTGCCTCCCTACTCGTGGTGCCGGAGGGCAGCGGGGTGTCGGGTCGTCCCCGGAGCCGCGGCACCATGCACTGTTGTGCGCCCCGATCCACTGTACGACCGCCGCGGAGCGCGGCTTCCGGCAGGTTGCGGGGGAGGGGTGTACGTCAGCAATCCGGCAATCCTCACACGATCGGATGAACGTGGAGCGAAGGGTGCCGGAGGTCGCCGTCGGGGCAGTTAAATTCGCGCCGTTCCATAACGGGCTCGCCCGCTCCCCATCGTGGGGGGAGCCCGTGAGGGCTGCCCGCCCGGCGCCGAAGGCAGGAGACCTTACAGCTGATGTCGGAACGACCTGCGCAGCGCACCCCGAACCGGCGGCTCGCTGCCCTCATCGCGGAGGCCGGGTTCTCGCACGCGGGCCTGGCTCGGCGGGTGGATCAGCTCGGCCTCGAACACGGGCTCGACCTGCGATACGACAAGACCTCGGTGACCCGCTGGCTGCGCGGCCAGCAGCCCCGGGGCACCACCCCCGCGCTCATCGCCGAGGTCTTCACGCGGCGCCTCGGGCGACGGCTCTCCGCGCAGGACCTCGGACTCGACGCCTGCGCGCCCGTCTACGCCGGCCTGGAGTTCGCGGCCACACCTGCCGAGGCCGTCGACATCGTCAGCGGTCTGTGGCGCAAGGACTCCGGCAGTCACACGGAGCTGCGGAAGATCGCCTTCACCCCGGCGGGACTGGTCGTCCCCAGCAGGGACTGGCTGATCGGACGGCCCGACGAGTGGGACGGGCGAGGCGAACAGCAGGACCGCGGCCACGCGCCGGCCGGCCTGCCCGCCCCGCGCGCGGTCAACGACGTACTCGGCGGCCGCGCCCAGTACGGGCCTCCGCAGCCCGGTGCGGCCGGAACCCTGCAGATCCCCGCCGGGCACGGGAGCCCCGGACCGGTCCGGGGCGGAGCCACCCGCGGCCCGGGCCCCACCCGGCCGCCCGCGCCGGCCGCACCGCCCCTGGGCGTCCCGCGCCAGCGGCAGACCGACCGGGGGGCCGGGCAGCGGGTGGGCAACGGTGACGTCGCCGCCCTGCGCTCGGTGGGCGAGCTGTTCCGCGCGCTCGACAACGCCTACGGCGGCGGGCACGCCCGGCAGGCCCTGGTCAGGTATCTGGAGCACGAGGCCGAACCGATGCTCCGCGGGAGTTACGGCGAGGCGACGGGACGCAGACTGTTCGCCGCGGCCGCCGACCTGACCCGGCTGGCGGGCTGGACCTCCTACGACATCGCGGCGCACGGGCTCGCCCAGCGCTACTTCGTCCAGGCGCTGCGGCTCGCCCAGGCGGCCGGGGACCGGGCGTACGGCGCCTTCGTCCTGATCACGATGAGCCGGCAGGCCGTCTACCTCGGGCACGGCAGGGAGGCGGTCCAGCTGGCGCGCGTAGCCCAGCAGGGCATCGGCTCCTCGGCGCCCCCCGTCGTCATGGCCCTGCTGCACTCGGTCGAGGCACGGGGGCACGGGGTGCTCGGCGAGACCAGATCCTGCGTCGCCGCGCTCGCCCGGGCCGAGCGAGCCCTGGAGAGCTCGCGGCCCGGCGACGAGGTGCCGTACTGGGCGCGCTACTTCGACGAGGCCCAGCTGGCCGACGAGTTCGGCCACTGCCACCGCGACCTGCGGCAGTACCGCGCGGCCGCCCAGCACGCCGAGCGTTCCCTCCAGCTGCGCGCGCCGGCGTACGCCCGCAGCCGGCTGTTCTGCCGCGTCGTGCTCGCCACGGCGCGGCTGGGGCTCGGCGAGCTGGACCAGGCCTGCCTGCTGGGCGCCGAGGCGGCCCAGCAGGCGGCGGAGATGCGGTCGGTCCGCGCGACCGAGTACGTCAGCGACTTCGAGCGCCGCCTGGAGCCCTACCGCGAGGCGGCCGCCGTGCGGGGGTACCGCGACAAGGTCGCCGCGCTGGGCTGAGGAGGCGGGCCGGGCCGGTCCTCAGGCGGCCGCGGGCAGTCCCGGCCCGCCCGCGTCCCCTCCCCGTACCCCCAGATCGCCGAGGATCGCCGCCGCGGCGCGCCTGCCGGAGCGCAGGGCGCCCCGCACGGTGCTCGTGTCCCGGTGGTCGCCGCACACGTAGAGCCCGCTCAGCACACGTACCGGCCGGCGCGGATCGTGCGGCGGCGGCATCGCGGGCACGGCCTCCGGGTCGTGGTGGGAGGCCAGCAGCTCCCAGTCGCCGGTGGGCACGCCGTACAGCTCGGCGAGGTGGGCGCGGACCGAGCGGTCGAGGTCCGGGGGCGGGGGACCGGCCACGGTGGAGGTGACCAGAACCCGGCCTTCCGGAGCGCGCGACGGATCGACCTCGCTCATCACCGCCGAGTGCGACACCGGCCCCGAACGGTCCGCGTCCAGCAGCAGCCGGCGCCCCGTGGCCGGTGCCTCCGGAGCGGTGTGGTGCAGCACGGTGACGGGGTGGAAGGGCGGCACCCGCAGCCCCGGCAGCAGTTCGGCCGCCGCGCCCGCCCCGGTGGCCACCAGGAGCGACCGGCAGCCGAGTTCGCCGTGCTCCTTCGTGCGTACGGAGGTGATGTCCGCGGCCGTCACATGTACCCCGGTGCGCACGGTCCCCGGAGGCAGCGCGGCCGCGAGCAGCTCCGGCAGCGCCGAGGAACCGCCCGACGGTACGCACAGTGCCCCGCGCGCGTACTCCCGTAGGGCCAGTTCGGCGATACGGCTCGATGTGATCAGCTCCGGGTCACCGAGCAGCGCCGACAGCAGCGGCCGCAGGAAGCCGCCTACGAGCCGGGGTGGCAGTCCACGTGCCGACAGGGCGTCGACGGCCGCCCGTTCGGGACGGGCCAGGATCCTGGACTCCTCCGTGGCGGCGAGCCTGGCCAGCCAGGCGCCCAGCCTCGCCTGTTCGATCGCCCCGCCCAGAGGCGCACGGGGGGCGCTCGACCGCGACCGTACTGCGCGGAGTGCGCCGCGTGCGCTCCGTACGTCCCCGGCGAGGTACTGCCTGCCCCCGCTGTGCACGAGCGCACCCGGAGCGAAGTCCCGCAGGACCAGGCCGTCGAGCCCCGGGGTGGTGCCCAGCTCCGGACAGGCGGAACCGAGCAGGGGGCCCAGGTGGTCCAGACGGAACCCGTCCACCTCCCGGGTGGCCATGCGGCCCCCCACGTGCGGGGCGGCCTCCAGTACGCTGACGCCCACTCCCGCGCTGACCAGCCGGTGGGCTGCCGAGAGGCCGGCGATCCCGGCCCCGATGATGACCACATCAGCGTGGTCCGATGTGTGTGCCCTGAGCACGTGCCCCTCCCCGAGTCGGTGCGACTGCTGGGGGGCTATTGCCCCCAACAGGCCCCCGGAATGCCCGAGTTCGGGTCGAGGCTAGGTGGATGGCCGATTCAGGGACAGTCGCGCGCACCTCGTGCACGGATGCACGGGGTCGCACGGGACCCGCCGTCGCCGGCGGGGGGAGGACCCGGCGGCGGTCAGCGCAGCGCGGCCCGGACGGCGTCCTCGATCCCCGGGAAGGCGAAGGAGAAGCCGGATTCGAGGAGCCGGGCGGGCAGGACCCGCTGGCTGCCCAGGACGTCCCCGGAGAACTCGCCGAGCGCGATCTTCAGGGCGGGGGCCGGGGCGGTGAACAGGGTCGGGCGCCGCAGCACCCTTCCCATCGCCGCGGTGACCTGGGCGTTGGTGACGGGGGAGGGACCCGTCAGATTCACCGCGCCGGACAGCGTCTCGGTGTCCAGGATGTGCCGCAGCGCCGCGATGTGGTCGTGCAGCGCGATGAAGCTCCAGTACTGCCTGCCGTTCCCGAGGCGTCCGCCGAGCCCCGCCCTGAACAACGGGAACAGCCGGCCCCAGGCCCCTCCGTCCGCGGACACGACCAGACCGGTCCTGGCGTGGACCGTGCGGATCCCCGCCTCCTCGGCCGGAGCGGTCGCCTCCTCCCACTCCACGCACACGGACGGCAGGAATCCGTCGCCCGGAGAGGCGCTCTCGTCGACCGCGCGGTCCCCGGTGTCTCCGTAGAAGCCGATCGCCGACCCGGACAGCAGCACCTTCGGCGGGGAGTCCAGGGAGGCCACCGCCTCCGCGACGGCCGCCGTGCCCAGCACCCGGCTGTCACGGATCTCGCGCTTGTACGCCTCGGTCCACCGGTGGTCCCCGACCCCGGCGCCCGCGAGGTGGACCACCGCGTCGCAGCCCGCCAGGCCCGCCGCGTCGACGTACTGGCGCTTCGGGTCCCACTCCACCTCGTCGCCGGAGGCGGCGGGGCGGCGGACCAGGCGCACCACCTCGTGCCCGTCGGACCGGAGCGAGCGCGTGAGCGCCGCTCCGATGAGACCGGTCGATCCGGACACGGCGATACGGGAGCGCAGCATGACGGCCATCCTGCCCGATGAGCCACGGCTCAAGCGGGACCCGGCGCGGGGCGGGAACCCGCGTGGCACAGTGGCGCGCATGGATGCCCCGAAGATCCTCTCCCTCCGACCCGTCCGCACCGCCGTACCCGGGGACGAGACCGGGCTGGGGGAGCTGGACCGGGCCACCTGGTCGACCCTGCACTCCGTCCAGCCGCGGCCGGCGCCACCGTACGAGCCGTTCTTCGGCGACCGGCGGCCGCCCGGCGACCACCTGGTCGCCGAGGCCGTCACCGATCAGGGAGCCCTCCTCGCCGGCTACATCCGGCTGGGACGGCCCACCCCGCTCGCCTGCAACGCCCACGTACGCCAGATCCAGGGACTCGCGGTCGCCGGCTGGGCCAGGGGGCACGGCCTCGGCCGAACCCTGCTGCGCGCCTGCGCCGAGCAGGCCCGCCGCCAGGGGGCCAGCCGTCTCACCCTGCGCGTACTGGGCCACAACGGCCCGGCGAGGGCGCTCTACGAGGCGGAGGGATTCGTCGTCGAGGGGGTGCTGCCGGGGGAGTTCTTCCTGCACGGGCGCTACGTCGACGACGTGCTGATGGGACGTTCGCTCTCCCTCTGACCGCGCGCCGGGGAGGCGGTCCTCAGACGGGCCCGAAGCGCTCCCACAGCGCCGGATAGCGCTCCGCGAGCGCCGCGTCGTCCTCCAGGCCGAAGGGGGTGCCCTCCGGCTTCGAGGGCTGCGGATCCACCCCGAGGTCGGGGGAGACCACTCCGGTGAGCTGTTCGTACGCCTCGTCGGCGGCGTACCCCAGCTCCTCGCCGTCGCCGTCCAGTTCCTCGTCGAAGCCGTCCAGCAGCTCGGCCAGGCTGTCCGGGTCGTGCACCGCGCCCTCGAAGACCTCCCGGCCCTGGGCGATCAGCCAGCAGCGGAAGTAGTCGAAGGCGTCGTCGCTCGCCCCGCCGAGCAGCACGGCCGCGGCGCCCCACAGGTCCCAGCGGTAGGCGCGGTTGTAGCGGGCCTCGAAGTGCCTGGCGTAGTCCAGCACCGAGTCGGGATCGAGCCGCACCAGCCGTTCGACGAGCAGATCGGCGTGCTCCTCGGGGTCGCCGTCGGCGGCCTCGCGGGTGCTGTCGATGATCTCCCAGAACTCCGTCTCGTCCATCACGGGTCCAGCATCTGCCCCGGCGGCGGGCGGCGCACGCCCAGACACCGAATTGAAGCCTTCGGCGCGGATTCAAGGGCCTGTCACCGATAGAGATCGCGCAACCGTTCGGCTGTCCCGGCAAAACGTTCGCGCAGGGATGCGGGGGAGAGGACCTCGGCCTCCGCGCCCAGCACGAGCAGTTGCTCGTAGGCCACCTCGGGCGACTCCACCGGCAGGACCACCGTGCGCCACCCCGCCCCGTCGGGACCCTCGGCGGCGGCCAGCGCCTCCTCGGCCGCCGGCCGGTCCACGACGTGCGGGAGCCGCCGCGCACCGGCCGGTGACAGCCGTACGGTCACCTCGGCGCGCAGGATCGACCGTGCGAACCGCTCCGCACGCTCCTCCCAGAACCCGGCCAGGTCGAAGTCCGCGTCCCTGACGAAACCGGTCTCCGACACCGTGACCGAGGTGAAGCGGTCGGCCCGGTACACCCGGACGTCGTCACCCGCACGGGCACAGACGTACCAGACCCCGGCCTTCAGCACGAGCCCGTAGGGGGCGAGCTCCCGCTCCACCTCCTCGTCGGAGGGCCGGCGGCGGTAGCGGGCCACCATCATCCGGTCGCCCCTGACCGCCTCCGCCACAGCGGGCAGATGGTCCGGGGTGACCGGATCCCGGAACCAGCCGGGGGCGTCCAGGTGGAAACGGCGCGCGGTGCCGTCCGCCGCGTCCCTGAGCGAGGGCAGCAGGGCGGCCGAGACCTTCAGACGGGCCGCCGACGCGGCGTCGTCGAGGCCCATCTCGCGCAGGGCGGTGGGCAGCCCGGACAGGAAGAGGGCCTCCGCCTCGTCACGCGCGAGCCCCGTCAGGCGTGTCCGGTACCCGCCCACCAGCCGGTAGCCGCCGATCCGGCCGCGCCCGGCGTGGACGGGCACGCCCGCCTCCGAGAGCGCCTGGGCGTCCCGGGTCACGGTGCGCTCCGACACCTCCAGCTCGGCGGCCAGTTCGGCACCGGTCATGGAGGGCCGGGACTGCAGGAGCAGCACCATCTTGATGAGGCGGGCAGCACGCATGCACCCATTGTCGGACCGCCCGGGCACACGGAGGGGCGGGTACCGGGAACCCCGGTACCCGCCCCTCCGTGTAGATCACATCCCGTACTTCTCCCGGGCCTCCTTGACCTTGGAGGCCGGGATCTCGCCACGGCGGGCCAGCTGCGCCAGCGCGGCGACCGCGACCGACTGCGCGTCGACGCCGAAGTGGCGGCGGGCACCCTCACGAGTGTCGGAGAGGCCGAAGCCGTCCGTACCCAGCGAGGACCAGTCCTGCTCGACCCACTGGCTGATCTGGTCCGGCACGGCGCGCATCCAGTCGCTGACCGCGAGGACGGGGCCCGGTGCGCCGGAGAGCGCCTGCGTCACGTACGGCACGCGCTCCTCGCCGCGGAGCAGGGCCTCGTCGCACTCCAGCGCGTCGCGGCGCAGCTCGCCCCACGAGGTGGCGGACCAGACGTCGGCCGTGACACCCCAGTCGGCGGCGAGCAGCTCCTGGGCCTCCAGGGCCCAGTGGATCGCCGTACCCGAACCGATGAGCTGGAGACGCGGCGCGTCCGCGGACGCGGGCGTGCCCTCCTTGAAGCGGTACAGGCCCTTGACGATGCCCTCCTCGACGCCCTCGGGCATCGCGGGCTGCTGCTTGGGCTCGTTGTAGACCGTCAGGTAGTAGAAGACGTCCTCCGCGTCGGGGCCGTACATCCGGCGCAGACCGTCCTTGACGATCACCGCGATCTCGTACGCGAAGGCCGGGTCGTAGTTGAGCGACGCCGGGTTCGTGGACGCGATCAGGTGCGAGTGGCCGTCCGCGTGCTGGAGGCCCTCACCCGTCAGGGTCGTACGGCCGGCCGTGGCGCCCACGATGAAGCCCTTGCCGAGCTGGTCGGCGAGCTGCCACATCTGGTCGCCGGTCCGCTGCCAGCCGAACATCGAGTAGAAGATGTAGAACGGGATCATCGTCTCGCCGTGCGTCGCGTACGACGAAGCGGCGGCGATGAAGTCGGCCATGGCACCGGCCTCGGTGATCCCCTCGTTGAGGATCTGGCCGTCCTTGGCCTCCTTGTAGTACATCAGCTGGTCGCGGTCGACCGGCTCGTACGTCTGGCCCAGCGGCGAGTAGATGCCGGCGGAGGGGAACAGCGACTCCATACCGAAGGTACGGGCCTCGTCCGGGACGATCGGGACCCAGCGCCTGCCGGTCTCCTTGTCCCGCATCAGGTCCTTCACCAGGCGGACGAACGCCATGGTGGTCGCCATCTCCTGCTTGCCGGAGCCCTTGTACAGCGCCTTGAACGCGCGCTCCTCGGGCTGGGGCAGGGCGGCGGCGTGCACCCGGCGGGCGGGGGCCGGACCGCCGAGGGCGGCGCGGCGCTCCTGGAGGTAGCGGACCTCGGCGGAGTCGGCGCCCGGGTGGCCGTACGGCACCAGCCCGTCCTGGAAGGCGCTGTCCGGGATCGGGAGGCCGAGCAGGTCGCGCATGCCCTTGAACTCGTCGATCGACAGCTTCTTCATCTGGTGGTTGGCGTTCTTGGACTCGAAGCCCTTGCCGAGCGTGTAGCCCTTGACCGTCTGGGCCAGGATCACGGTCGGCGCGCCCTTGTGCTCCAGCGCCGCGCGGTAGGCCGCGTAGACCTTGCGGGCCTCGTGGCCGCCGCGGGAGCTGTAGAAGCACTCCGCGATCTTGGCGTCGCTCAGCAGCTTCGCCAGCTCGACGAGCGCGGGCTCGGAGCCGAAGAAGTGCTCGCGGATGTAGGCCACGTCGCGGGTCGCGTACGTCTGGAACTGCGCGTCCGGGACCTCACGGAGGCGGCGGATCAGCGCGCCGGTGGTGTCCAGCTGGAACAGCTCGTCCCAGGCGTTGCCCCACAGCGTCTTGATGACGTTCCAGCCCGCCCCGCGGAAGGCGCCCTCCAGCTCCTGGACCACGCGGAAGTTGGCGCGGACCGGGCCGTCGAGGCGCTGCAGGTTGCAGTTGATGACGAAGGTCAGGTTGTCGAGCTGCTCACGCGCCGCGAGGGCGAGGGCCGCCGTCGACTCGGGCTCGTCCATCTCGCCGTCGCCCAGGAAGGCCCAGACGTGCGAGTTCGACGTGTCCTTGATCTTGCGGTTGGTGAGATAGCGGTTGAAGCGCGCCTGGTAGATCGCCGAGAGCGGGCCGAGGCCCATCGACACGGTGGGGAACTCCCACAGCCAGGGCAGCCGCCGCGGGTGCGGGTAGGACGGCAGGCCGTCGCCCCCGGACTCCTGGCGGAAGTTGTCGAGCTGCTGCTCGGAGAGGCGGCCGTCGAGGAAGGCGCGGGCGTAGATGCCGGGCGAGGCGTGGCCCTGGATGTAGAGCTGGTCGCCGGAGCCGTCACCTTCCTTGCCGCGGAAGAAGTGGTTGAAGCCGGTCTCGTACAGCCACGCCGCCGAGGCGAACGTGGCGATGTGACCGCCGACGCCGTACCGGGCGCCTCGGGTGACCATCGCGGCCGCGTTCCAGCGGTTCCACGCGGTGATCTTCGATTCCATCTCCAGGTCGCCGTCGAACGCGGGCTCGGCGGAGGTGGGGATGGTGTTGACGTAGTCGCTCTCCAGCAGCTTGGGCAGCGCGATGCCGGCGCCCTCAGCGTGCTGGAGCGAACGACGCATCAGGTACGCGGCGCGGTGCGGGCCCGCGGCCTTGGTGACGGCGTCCAGGGAGGCCGCCCATTCGGCGGTCTCCTCGGGGTCGCGGTCCGGGAGCTGGTCGAGCTCGCTCGGAAGCTGTGCTACGGGGTCGGTCATGATCGCCGCCTTCCGGAGTGGAGGGGGGTGGAGAAGGCCCTGACTGGCAGGACAGGGCGATCGGGCCGGTGGGCCCGCGAACAGAACTGTAAGTCGCCGATCGATGATCGATCAAAGGGTGAAGGCCAAAACTTCTCGATATGAAGAAAAGTGGCATGCGGTGCCGCAGAACGGGGCACGCAGTGACGGGATCAAACGGGCGAAACGGGCTCCGGGGTGCACGGGTGGGCATGGAGGGACGCAGATGTGCACCGGTCGCGGGTGGGTCGTCGCCGGTGGGTCAGGCCCGGGGGGCGCACCCGAGGACGTGTTCCTTCACCAGCACGGCGATCCGCGGGTCCCGTCGCTGGAACGCCTCGATGAGTGCTTCGTGCTCCTCGGCGTACGACTTCTGCACGGTGCCCAGCCAGCGGATCGAGAGCGCCGTGAAGACCTCGATCCCGAGCCCCTCCCAGGTGTGCAGCAGGACGGCGTTCCCGGCGGCCCTGACCATCTCCCGGTGGAAGGCCACCGTGTGCCGCACCTGCGCCTCGCCGTCCGCCAGCCGGTCGGCCTCGTACAGCGCGGCCACGTGAGGGGTGAGGGCCGAACAGTCCTCGGCGAGCCCCGGAGCCGCCAGCTCCGCCGCGATCTGCTCCAGACCGGCCCGCACGGGGTAGCTCTCCTCCAGGTCGGCGGCGGTGAGGTTGCGTACCCGGACCCCCTTGTTCGGCGCGGACTCGATCAGCCGCAGCGTCTCCAGCTCCCGCAGCGCCTCGCGCACGGGTGTCTGGCTGACCTCGAGTTCGGTGGCGATACGCCGCTCGACGATCCGTTCGCCCGGCTTCCAGCGCCCGCTGACTATCCCTTCCACGATGTGCTCGCGGATCTGTTCGCGCAGCGAGTGGATGACGGGCGGGGTCATGGGGGGCTCCTTCGGGGGCGAACCGGCGAACCGGTGCCTTGCGCCGACACGGCGGCCAGGGATGACCGGTGGTCACAGCACTAGACAATACGGCGGCGCCCCCGCCCGGAGGAGTTCCGGACGGGGGCGCCGCTGGTGAGGCTGGTTACAGCCGGCCGGCTCAGAGGCCGAGCTCGACCTCGAACTCGCCCGCCTCGAGGATCGCCTTGACCGTGGTCAGGTAACGGGCGGCGTCCGCGCCGTCCACCAGACGGTGGTCGTAGGAGAGCGAGAGGTAGGTCATGTCGCGGATACCGATGACGGTGCCCTCGGCGGTCTCGATGACCGCCGGGCGCTTGACCGTCGCGCCGATGCCCAGGATCGCGGCCTGGTTCGGAGGCACGATGACCGTGTCGAACAGCGCGCCGCGCGAACCGGTGTTGCTGACCGTGAAGGTGGCACCCGACATGTCGTCCGGGGTGAGGCCGCCGCCGCGGGCCTTGCCGGCCAGCTCCGCGGTCTTCTTCGCGATGCCGGCGATGTTCAGGTCGCCCGCACCCTTGATGACCGGGGTCATCAGACCCTTCTCGGCGTCCACGGCGATGCCGATGTTCTCCGAGTCGAAGTACGTGATGGTGCCCTCGTCCTCGTTGATCCGGGCGTTGATGACCGGGTGGGCCTTCAGCGCCTGGGCCGCCGCCTTCACGAAGAACGGCATCGGGGACAGCTTGACGCCCTCACGGGCGGCGAAGGAGTCCTTCGCCTGGTTGCGCAGCTTCATCAGCTTGGTGATGTCGACCTCGAGGACCGAGGTCAGCTGGGCCTGCGAGTGCAGCGCCTTCATCATGTTGTCGCCGATGACCTTGCGCATGCGGGTCATCTTGACCGTCTGACCGCGCAGCGGGGACGCCTCGACCTTCGGCGCGGCCTTGGCCGCGGGAGCGGCGGCGGCCGGAGCCGGAGCGGCAGCCGCGGCCTTGGCGGCCTCCGCGGCGGCGACGACGTCCTGCTTGCGGATGCGGCCACCGACACCGGTGCCCTTGACCGAGCCCAGGTCGACGCCGTTCTCGGCGGCGAGCTTACGGACCAGCGGCGTGACGTACGCGCCGTCGTCCGAGGCGGACGCGGCCGGAGCGGCCGGAGCCTGAGCCGGAGCGGCGGGCGCCGGAGCGGCGGGCGCCGGGGCGGGAGCGGCCGGAGCCGCGGGGGCCGGGGCCGGAGCCGCGGGGGCCTCCTGCTTGGGAGCTTCCTGCTTGGGAGCTTCCTGCTTGGGAGCCTCCTGGGCGGGGGCGGCGGGCTGCGCCGGAGCCGCGGCGGGGGCGGCACCCGGTGCGCCGATGACGGCCAGCTTGGCGCCGACCTCGGCGGTCTCGTCCTCACCCACGACGATCTCCAGCAGAACGCCGGCGACCGGGGCGGGGATCTCGGTGTCGACCTTGTCCGTGGAGACCTCGAGCAGGGGCTCGTCCTCCGCGACCTCCTCGCCGACCTCCTTCAGCCAACGGGTGACGGTGCCCTCGGTGACGCTCTCACCGAGCGCCGGGAGGGTCACGTCCGTGCCGGACGCGCCACCGGCCGGAGCGGCGGCGGGAGCCTCGGCGGCCGGGGCCTCGGCGGCGGGTGCCGGGGTCTCCTCGGCCGGGGCGGCCTCGGGCTCGGCGGCGGGGGCCTCGGCGGCAGGTGCGCCCGAGCCGTCGTCGATGACGGCCAGCTCGGCGCCGACCTCGACGGTCTCGTCCTCGGCGACCTTGATGGACGCGAGCACGCCGGAGGCGGGCGCGGGGATCTCGGTGTCGACCTTGTCGGTCGAGACCTCGAGCAGCGGCTCATCGGCCTCGACGTGCTCGCCCTCGGCCTTCAGCCAGCGGGTGACGGTGCCCTCGGTGACGCTCTCGCCGAGCGCCGGAAGGGTTACGGAAACCGACATGGTTTCGGTTGCTCCTTACGAAAGTGCGGAAGTGGTCGGTCGTCCCCGGGACTGGATCAGTCGTGGGAGTGGAGAGGCTTGCCCGCCAGGGCCAGGTGGGCTTCGCCCATCGCCTCGTTCTGCGTCGGGTGGGCGTGGATGAGCTGCGCGACCTCGGCCGGCAGCGCCTCCCAGTTGTAGATCAGCTGGGCTTCGCCGACCTGCTCGCCCATACGGTCACCGACCATGTGGACGCCGACCACGGCACCGTCCTTGACCTGGACGAGCTTGATCTCGCCCGCGGTCTTCAGGATCTTGCTCTTGCCGTTGCCCGCGAGGTTGTACTTGAGGGCCACGACCTTGTCCGCGCCGTAGATCTCCTTGGCCTTGGCCTCGGTGATGCCGACGGAGGCGACCTCGGGGTGGCAGTACGTCACCTTCGGCACGCCGTCGTAGTCGACCGGCACGGTCTTGAGGCCCGCGAGGCGCTCGGCGACCAGGATGCCCTCGGCGAAGCCGACGTGGGCGAGCTGGAGGGTCGGCACGAGGTCACCGACGGCCGAGACCGTCGGGACGTTGGTCTGCATGTACTCGTCGACGAGGACGTAGCCGCGGTCCATCGCGACACCCGCCTCCTCGTAGCCCAGACCCTGCGAGACCGGGCCGCGGCCGATCGCGACCAGCAGCACCTCCGCCTCGAAGGTCTTGCCGTCGGCGAGGGTGACCTTGACGCCGTCCTGCGTGTACTCGGCCTTGTCGAAGAAGGTGCCGAGGTTGAACTTGATGCCGCGCTTGCGGAACGCGCGCTCAAGAAGCTTGGAGCTGTTCTCGTCCTCGACCGGGACCAGGTGCTTCAGGCCCTCGACGATCGTGACGTCGGTGCCGAAGGACTTCCACGCCGAGGCGAACTCGACACCGATGACGCCGCCGCCGAGGACGATCGCCGACTTCGGCACACGGTCCAGCTTCAGCGCGTGGTCCGACGAGATGATGCGGTTGCCGTCGATCTCCAGGCCGGGCAGCGACTTCGGCACGGAGCCGGTCGCGAGCAGCACGTGGCGGCCCTGGACGCGCTGGCCGTTCACGTCCACCGAGGTGGGCGACGAGAGACGGCCCTCACCCTCGATGTAGTGCACCTTGCGCGAGGCGACGAGACCCTGCAGACCCTTGTAGAGGCCCGAGATCACGTCGTCCTTGTACTTGTGGACGGCCGCCATGTCGATGCCCTCGAAGGTGGCCTTCACGCCGAACTGCTCGGCCTCGCGGGCCTGGTCGGCGATCTCGCCGGCGTGCAGCAGCGCCTTCGTGGGGATGCAGCCGTTGTGCAGGCAGGTGCCGCCGACCTTGCCCTTCTCGATCAGTGCGACGTCCAGGCCCAGCTGAGCTCCGCGCAGGGCCGCGGCGTAACCGCCACTGCCACCGCCGAGGATCACTAGGTCGAAAACGGTGCTGGCGTCGTTCGCCACGTCACGTCCTCCATGCATGTGCGCCGTACGCCGGGCCCCGTCGCTGGGGTGTGACCGGCCGGTCGGCTGGTGTTCGGCCGCTTGCGTTATTCGGCCCTGTGGTGGGGGCCCTGTCCTGCCGAGAACCCATCTTCGCACTTGTTGAGGGCGGACGGGACGCGGGCCCCTGCTCCGGCCCCGGCGAGTACCGGGCCGAGCGGGTTACCGATATGTGTGGATGTCGGGATACTTCCAGGTCGGGGCCGATCGGTGGAACACCGACGGCCCCGGGTACATGCCCGGGGCCGTCCGTTCTGCGACAGAGCTCACGCGTGGTCCGTGCGAGGTGCCCGCGCGGGAATCAGCCGAGGTCGCCGGCGGCGGTGCGCTCCGCCAGCCGCACCAGCGTGCGCACGGCGGACCCGGTGCCGCCCTTGGGGGTGTAGCCGTACGGCGCTCCCTCGTGGAACGCGGGGCCCGCGATGTCCAGGTGCGCCCAGGCGATGCCCTCGCCCACGAACTCCTTCAGGAACAGTCCGGCCACCAGGCCGCCGCCCATCCGCTCGCCCATGTTGGCGATGTCGGCGGTGGGGGAGTCCATGCCCTTGCGCAGGTCGGCCGGGAGCGGCATCGGCCAGGAGGCCTCGCCGACCTCGGTGGCGATCTCGTGGATCGAGGTGCGGAAGGCGTCGTCGTTGGCCATCACACCGAAGGTGCGGTTGCCCAGCGCGAGGACCATCGCGCCGGTCAGCGTCGCCACGTCGACGATCGCGTCGGGCTTCTCCTCGGAGGCGCGGGTCAGCGCGTCGGCCAGGACCAGCCGGCCCTCGGCGTCGGTGTTGAGGACCTCGACGGTCTTTCCGCTGTACATGCGCAGCACGTCACCGGGGCGGGTGGCGTTGCCGGACGGCATGTTCTCGGCCAGCGCCAGCCAGCCGGTGACGTTGACCCTCAGGCCGAGGCGCGAGGCCGAGACGACGGCGGCGAACACGGCGGCGGCGCCGCTCATGTCGCACTTCATCGTCTCGTTGTGCCCGGCCGGCTTGAGGGAGATGCCGCCCGAGTCGTAGGTGATGCCCTTGCCGACCAGGGCGAGCGTCTTCTCCGCCTTCGGGTGGGTGTAGGACAGCTTGACCAGCCGGGGGCCGTGCGTGGAGCCCTGGCCGACACCGAGCAGACCGCCGTAGCCGCCCTTGACGAGCGCCTTCTCGTCCAGCACCTGCACCTTGATGCCGTGCTCCTTGCCCGCGGCGGTGGCCACGGCGGCGAAGGACTCGGGGTACAGGTCGTTCGGCGGGGTGTTGATCAGGTCGCGGGCCCGGTTGATCTCCTCGGCGACCGCGACGGCGCGCTCCGCGGCGGCCTTGAAGGCCTTGTCGCGCGGCTTGGCGCCGAGCAGGGCCACCTCGCCGAGCGGTAGCTTCGCGCCCTTGGCGCCCTTCGCGGACCTGGCCGGGGCGAGCTTGTCCTCGCCGCCCTGGTAGGCGGTGAAGGCGTACGCGCCCAGCAGGGCGCCCTCGGCGATGGCCCCGGCGTCCTCGGCGGACTCCGTCGGCAGTGCGAAGCCTGCCTTCTTCGTGCCCTTCAGCGCACGGGCGGCGCTGCCCGCGGCACGGCGGAGCGCCTCGGCGTCGTAGGCCTCGTCCTTGGCCGGCACCTTGCCCAGCCCGACCGCGAGGACGACCGGCGCCTTGAGCCCGGACGGGGCGGGGAGCTTGGTCACCTCGCCCTCGGCACCGGAGGCGCCCAGGGTCTCGAGGACGGTGGCGAGCTTCCCGTCGAACGCCTTGTCCACGGCCTCCGCGCCCGGTGCGACGACCAGGTCCCCAGGGGTGGAGCCGTCGCCCTTGGCGACGCCGACGACGAGTGCGTCGGCGCGCAGCGTCGCCGCACCTGAGGTGCTGAGAGTGAGAGCAGTCACGGTGGTGAAATCTCGCTTCCGTTGAGTTGTGGTCCCGGTCTGTGCTGGCCGAGGGGTGGCCGACCGCGCCCGGCGTATCACGGACGCCTCCGCGATGTGCCGGGAATGAGCCTACGCGTGCCCTTGCGCCCGGCTCACGGGGGCGGGGCCGTCCGGTCGCATCAGCCCAGCGAGAGGACCAGGAGGGCCGTCGTCGCGGCGGTCTCCTCCAGTGCTCCGAACACATCCCCCGTCACCCCGCCGAAGCGGCGCACGCAGTGGCGGAGCATCAGTTCGGCGCCTCCCGCACCGGCCAGGACCGCGAGCGCGACGTGGCCGGCGGTCCCGCCGCCGCCCGTGAGCGCCCCGGCCGCCGCGCAGCAGAGGGCGGTCGCGCAGGCGGCCGCGAGCGCGGCCGGCCCCGGGACGGAGCCCGCCACCGCCGCGCCGAGACCCTCCGGCCGGGCCGGCGGCACGCCGCGCCGGGAGGCCAGGGTGAGCGCGAGGCGGGCCGTGACCGCTGCGACGACCGTGCCCAGGGCCCCCTCGGCCCAGCCGCGTCCGTACAGCTCGAAGAGCGCCGCCACCTGGGCCAGCAGTACGAACACCAGCGTGACCACCCCGAACGGGCCGATGTCCGACTGCTTCATGATCCGCAGCGCGTCCTCGGCGGGTCGGGCGCTGCCGAGCCCGTCCGCGGTGTCCGCGAGCCCGTCCAGGTGCAGCCCCCTGGTGAGAGCCGCGGGGAGGGCCACCGCGGCGACCGCCGGGAGCAGCGGGCCCGCGCCCCCGAGCAGGAGCAGCACCCCCGAAGCGGCCGCGAGCAGTCCCACGACGAGTCCGGCGAGGGGAGCGCAGAGCATGCCGGCGCGCGCGGCGTCCCGGTCCCAGCGGGAGACGCGGACGGGGAGCGCGGTCAGGGTGCCGAAGGCGAAACGCACGCCGTGGCTGTCGAGGAAGGTCACCGCGCGCACGCTAGCCGGTGCGGAGAGGCGCCGGGTTGGGCAAAGTGACTCAAAGCGACCCGTACGGGTCCCCGGACGGAGGTGGAATGGGTCACTGGCTGCAGCAGAACGTCGTCGAGCCGGGCAAACTGCCCCTGCTCCTGGCCCTGGCCGCCTTCGTGCTGACCTTCGCGATCACCCGGATGATCACCAGACTGATCAGGGCGGGCAAGGGGCCCTTCCGCAACGTCACGCCCGGCGGTGTGCACGTCCACCACGTGGTGCCCGGCGTGGTGCTGACGGTGGTCGGCGGGTTCGGCGCGGTCGCGAGCGGGCGGCACGGAGCGGCCGCCGGGATCCTCGCCGTGGTCTTCGGCATCGGAGCCGGTCTCGTCCTCGACGAGTTCGCCCTGATCCTCCACCTCGACGACGTCTACTGGACCGAGGAGGGCCGGCAGAGCGTGGAGGTCGTCGTGCTCACCGCCTCGCTCGTCCTGCTGGTGCTCGCCGGATTCTCGCCGCTCGGCGTGGACGAACTGTCCGGGGAGCAGCAGCAGAACAGGCTGGGAGTGGTGCTGACCTACGTCCTCAACTTCGCCCTGGTGCTGGTGTCCCTGTTCAAGGGGAAGGCCCGGATGGCGGTCATCGGCACCCTGCTCCCCTTCGTGGCGCTGATCGGGGCGCTCCGGCTGGCCCGCCCCGCCTCACCGTGGGCCAGACGCTTCTACCCCCGGCGCCACCGGGCCCGCGCCCGGGCCGTGCTGAGGGCGTATCACCACGACGTGCGCTGGGCCGGCCCGCGACGGCGTTTCCAGGACCTGATCGGCGGGGCCCCGGACCGGACCGCCCTGCCCGGGCCACGCCGTGACGGTTCCTGAGGGTCAGGCCGTCGTCCCCGCGGCTTCCGTCCCCGCGTCGGCCTCCGCGGTGGCGTCCGCCTCGTCCTCCCGTACGCGCTCCGGCAGCTCCGCCGCCAGCGCCGCCGCGGCCTGGACGAGCGGCAGCGCCAGCAGGGCGCCGCTGCCCTCGCCCACCGTCACCCCGTGGTCCAGCAGGGGCGTCAGAGCCATCCGGTCCAGCGCCTTCGCCTGCGCGGGCTCGCCGCTGAGCTGCCCCGCCAGCCACCAGTCCGGAGCCCGGAACGCCGCCCGCTGGGCCACCAGCGCGCAGGCCGCCGACACCACACCGTCCAGGACCACGGGCATCCGCCGCAACGCGCTCTGCAGGAGGAATCCGGTCATCGCCGCCAGATCCGCCCCTCCGACGGCGGCCAGCAGCTCCAGCTGGTCGCCGAGGACCGGCCGGGCCCGCCGCAGCGCGTCCCGCACCGCCGCGCACTTGCGCATCCAGGCCAGGTCGTCGATCCCCGCGCCGCCACGCCCCGTCACCACCGAGGCGTCCGTGCCGCACAGAGCGGCGATCAGGGTCGCCGCCGCGGTCGTGCCACCGACGCTCAGATCGCCCAGCACCACCAGATCGGTGCCCGAGTCGGCCTCCTCGTCGGCGACGCGCATCCCGAGCCGCACGGCCTGTTCGGCCTCCTCGGCGGTCAGCGCGTCCTCGACGTCGATCCTGCCGGAGCCGCGCCTCACCCGGTGGCGGACGACCGCGTCCGGCAGCAGCTCCGGGTCGCAGTCCAGCCCCGCGTCCACGATCCGCACCGGTACGGAGAACCTGCGGGCCAGCACGGCCACCGGGCTCGACCCGTCCAGCACCGCCCGGACCAGCTCGTGAGCGGTGCCCGCCGCCCGGCCGGAGACCTCCAGCTCCGCGACCCCGTGGTCACCGGCGAACAGCAGCAGGCGCGGCTGCTCGACCGCCTTCACCGGGACCGACTGCTGGGCGGCCGAGAGCCACTCGCCCAGATCGTCGAGACGGCCGAGCGCGCCGGCGGGAACGGCGAGCCGCTCGCGGCGTTCCTCGGCGTCGCGCCGGACGCCCCCGTCGGGGCGTTCGATCAGATCGGAGAAGTCGTCCAGGTTCACGGGGTTCTGCCTCGCGGGTCGGCGCTGGGTGGGACGGAGCCCGCCCGGGGCTCCTGTGCGGAACAGTACCCGGCGCCTCCTCGGGCATCCCCGGCCGCGCGCACCCCGTCCGCCTCACCCCCGCAGCACCAGCGCCCGCCCCGCCACCACCAGCAGCACCTGCTCGCACTCGTCGGCGAACGCCGAGTTCAGGCGGCCCAGTTCGTCCCGGAAGCGCCTTCCGGCGGCCGTCGCGGGCACCACGCCCGAGCCCGCCTCGTTGGTCACGGCGACGACCGTACGGCGTGTCCCGCGCACCGCCCGGACCAGTTCGGCGACCCGGTCGCGGAGCCTCTCCCGGCCGCCGTCCGCCCAGCGGGAGTCGTCCCAGGCGCCGACGCGGTCCATCGCGTCCGTCAGCCAGAGGGAGAGGCAGTCGATCAGCAGCGGCGGGCCGTCCTGCTCCAGCAGGACGGCCAGCTCGCAGGTCTCCTCGGTGCGCCACGCGGCCGGCCTGCGGTCCCGGTGGAGCCCGATCCTCGCCTCCCACTCCGCGTCGCCCGAGCGGCGGCCGCCCGTCGCGACGTACACCACCTCGGGGAAGGTCTCCAGGCGGCGTTCGGCCTCCACCGACTTCCCCGACCGCGCGCCGCCCGTCACCAGGGTGCGGCGCGGCACCTCGGGCACCGCGTGGAAGGTGCCCACCGGCAGCGTCGTCCCGTCGGGCACGGCTCGCGCCCCGGCCGCCGCGAGCCTCCGGTCCAGCTCGGCCCCGGGCGGGGCGTCGTGGTCCAGGTGGACGGCGACGACCTCCGTGGCCGGCAGGACGGCCCCCACCGCCCGCAGCCGCGCCACGGCGTCGGGCCGCCCGGTCACATCGCAGACGACCATGTCGTACGGCTCGGGGACCGGTTCCGACAGACCTGCGGGGGACGCCCCGGGCGGCAGATAGAGCAGGCGCTCGCCCTCCGGCGAGGTCACCTCGTAGCCGGTGCCGGGGGCGTCCATGGCGACGGCCCGGACCCGGTGCCCGCTGATCAGCGTCAGCTCCTGCCCGTCCGGTACGCGGCCCGCCGGCGGGAGCGAGTCGGGGACCTCCACAGCGGGGCCGTCGTGCGGATGGGTGAGCAGCACCTGCCGCACGCCGGACAGCGAGCGTCCCGCCCGGGCGGCGGCGAACACCGCGCCGGGGGTGAGGTCCAGCAGCAGCGCGTCGTCCACGAGCAGCGCGGTCGCCGCACGCGCACCCGTACCGCGGGCGGCCGCGCAGGCGGCGCAGGGGCATTCGGGCCGCGGCAGCCCGTCGGGGGCTCCGGTGCCGAGCAGTGTCAGTTCCACGCCCCGATCCTCCCGTGTCCATGAACCACCTGCGCGCCCGGGACACCCACTAGGCTTCGGGGAGCAACGCGACCCAGGAGGCGGACATGGCGTGGACGTGGCGGTTCGAGAAGTCCGACGGTACGGAGACGGAGCCGGCGCTGCAGCCGGAGGAGTTCACGACCCAGGGGGACGCGGAGTCCTGGATCGGCGAGTTCTGGAAGGAACTCCTCGAAGGGGGCGCCGACCAGGTGACGCTCTTCGAGGACGCGACGAAGATCTACGGCCCGATGAGCCTCCAGGCCGACTGAGGCCCTCCGCGCCCGCCCGGGAGTCCGGGCGGGCGACCGGGCGGTGCTCCCGGCGGTCCCCGGATCCCGCCCACCGGGGCATGGCCCCGGCTGCCGTCAGATCTCGCCCAGGGTGACCTCGGCCGACTTCCGCGATCCGCCCCGGGTGTACGTCACCTCGACCTTCTGACCGGGCTCGTCGCCCGCCAGTGCCTCCGAGAGCGAGGTGATGGTCGTGATCCTGTCGTCGCCGACCCGGGTGATGACGTCCCCGACGCGCAGGCCCGCGTCGGCCGCCCCGCCCCCCTTCTCGACGCTCACGATCGCGACGCCGGCGGGCTTGTAGCTGTCGTCGACCACCGTCCGGCCGGTGATGTTGAGCGCGGCCCTGCCGGAGTCGGTGACCTTGCCGGACTTGATGATCTGGTCGGCGACCGTCCGCACCATCGAGACCGGGATGGCGAAGCCGATCCCGGGCGCCGCGCTGTCGCCCAGCTGGGGGTCGGTCGCGGCGAGGGTGGGGATGCCGATGACCTCGCTGTCGAGGTTCACCAGCGCGCCGCCGCTGTTGCCCGGGTTGATGGCCGCCGAGGTCTGCACCATGTCGGCGAGCGTCGCCCCGGTGCCGCCGCCCGAGCGGCTCTCGCTGACGGTGCGGCCCACGGCGGAGACGATGCCCTGGGTGACGCTGCTGGACAGGCCGAGAGGTGACCCCATGGCCAGGACGATCTGCCCCACCTCCACCTCGTCGGTGTCCCCGAACTCAGCGGCCCGCAGCCCGTCCGGCACGTCGTCGAGCCTGACGACCGCCAGGTCCTGCTCCGGATAGGCCGCCACCAGCGAGGCCTTGAGGTCCTTTTCGCCCGTCGCGACGCTGACGTCGAACGACTTCTCGTCGCCGACCACATGGGCGTTGGTGACGATGTGGCCCTTGTCGTCGTAGACGATGCCCGAGCCGAGACCGTCCCCGGCGGCGATCTGCACCACGGAGGGCAGCACGTCCTTGATGACGGCCTGGTACCGGTCCTCGAGCTCGTCCGTCGCACGCGACACCACCGCCTGCTGCGAGGACTCGGTGTCAGGTTCGGGGCCCGGCCCGGCGCAGCCGGCGACGAGGGCGGCCGCACAGAGAGCGGCGAAGGGGAGGAGGGGGCGGCGTACCCGGCGCGGGGAGGGCTTTGCGTCCATCTGAGGAGTATCGCCACCGGCCGGACCCACCGGCCCGTGGAGCTGGGCCGATCAGGCGTACCCACGCGGGGCGGTCAGCCGCGCACACCGCACAGGTGGAGCAGAGCCGCGACGCCCCGGTACGGATCGGTGCGCCCCGCCCGGTCCTCGACGGCGAAGATCCGCTCCAGCTCCTCGGGGCCCGGGAGCTCCGCCTCGTTGGGCACGTTGTCGGTGAAGACGCGCACGCCGTACCAGGCGTGGAGCGGGGCGGCGATCCCGGCGAGGGTGGCCCGCAGTGCCACGAGCCGGTCGGCCCGGACGTCGAGGCCGAGCCGGTTGGTGTACGTGTCCGTGTCGAACGCCGCCAGGGCCGCGCCGAAGTCGCCCGCCGTCCCCGGCCGCATCGCCAGGGCGTCCGCGTTCCGCACGAGCAGGGAGAGCAGCCCGCCGGGCGCCAGCATCCGGGCCAGCCCGGCCAGCAGCGGATCCGGCTCGGGGACGTACATCAGCACGCCGTGGCAGAGGACGACGTCGAAACTTCCGGGAAGGAAGTGCACCCCCGTCTCGCGCCCGTCGCCCTCGATGAGCCGCACGCGCTCCCGGATACCCTCCGGTTCGCCCGCGAGGGCCTCGCGGGCGCTCAGCAGCATCTCGGCGTCGGACTCCAGACCGGTCACGGTGTGACCGGCCCGCGCCAGCCGGAGCGCCTGTGTGCCCTGGCCCATGCCCACGTCGAGGATCCTCAGCCGCCTGCCCACCGGGAAGCGGGCGGCTATCTGCTCGTCCAGCTGACGGGCGACGAGTTCCTGGCGGACCGTGTTGCGCAGCCCGCCGAGGCCGGCCAGCCAGCTGGAGGAAACCCCCGTGAAACCGGAGGTCTCCTGGCTCAGGGCCGTTCTCCCCGCTTGACCTGCGGCTTCGGGAGACGCAGACGACGCATCTGGAGCGTGCGCATCAGGCCGTAGGCCACCGCGCCGCGCTTCGGGGTGTCGGGGAAGCGCTGCGCCAGCTGCTTCTTCAGACGGAAGCCGAGACCGATCGAGTCCACGACGATCAGCACGATGACGCCGAGCCAGAGCAGTAGCGAGATGTTCTGGATGTTCTGCACCTGAATCACGCTGAGGATCAGGATGATCACCGCGAGCGGCAGGAAGTACTCCGCGATGCAGAAGCGCGAGTCCACGAAGTCACGGACGAAGCGCCGCACGGGCCCCTTGTCACGGACCGGGAGGTAGCGCTCGTCGCCCGAGGCGAGAGCCTCGCGCTGGCGGGCCATGTCCGCCCGGCGCGCTTCACGCTGGCGCTTGGCTGCCTCCTTGCGGTCGAGCGGCGCACCGCTCGAGGCTCGACGGCGCTGCGTCTGGGCGTCGCTGCGCTTGGGGGTGGGGCGACCCTTGGGAGCCTGAGGGTCGCGGGGCTGCTTGGAGAGGTCCGCCGTCACCTTGCCGGTGGGGGCCTTCTCTTCCTTGGAACGGCTACGGAACACAAAACCCAAGGGTACGGGGTCGCCCCGGACTACCGGGGACCGGCCGGGAACGATCCGGCAACGGCCGGCGGCCCGAAAGCGCCCCGACAGGGGCAGAACGGACGAGGCCGGTGTGATCCCCGGGGTCCCTCTACTCCCTGGGCGGGAGTGATCAACGGCCGCAGTCGTCCTTGCGGAGGAGCGCATCCGCGTCCGAACAGTGCGGTAATGGAGACAGGGCCCGTACTGTGGGTTCTGTTGGAGTGCTGGAGCTCAGTCCGTCAGAAGGGGGCGCGCGAAGCCCATGAGCGGTGTCATGAAGCGTATGGGAATGATCTTCCGCGCGAAGGCAAACAAGGCCCTTGACCGGGCCGAGGATCCGCGCGAGACCCTGGATTACTCGTACCAGAAGCAGCTCGAACTGCTGCAGAAGGTGCGCCGCGGAGTCGCCGACGTGGCGACCTCGCGCAAGCGGCTGGAACTGCAGCTGAACCAGCTGCAGGGGCAGTCGTCCAAGCTGGAGGACCAGGGCCGCAAGGCCCTCGCGCTCGGCCGCGAGGACCTGGCACGCGAAGCGCTCTCGCGCCGTGCCGCTCTGCAGCAGCAGGTGACGGACCTGGAGACGCAGCACCAGACGCTGCAGGGCGAGGAGGAGAAGCTCACCCTCGCCGCCCAGCGTCTGCAGGCCAAGGTCGACGCCTTCCGTACGAAGAAGGAGACGATCAAGGCCACCTACACCGCGGCCCAGGCACAGACCCGGATCGGAGAGGCGTTCTCCGGGATCTCCGAGGAGATGGGCGACGTCGGTCTGGCCATCCAGCGGGCCGAGGACAAGACCCAGCAGCTCCAGGCGCGCGCCGGGGCCATCGACGAACTGCTCGCGTCCGGGGCCCTGGACGACCCGTCCGGCACGGCGAAGGACGACATCGCCGCCGAGCTGGACCGGATCTCCGGCGGCTCGGACGTGGAGCTGGAGCTGCAGCGCATGAAGGCCGAGCTGGCCGGCGGTTCCGCCGGACAGCAGCAGGCCATCGAGGGCGGAGCACAGGACGGGGCGCAGCAGTCGCAGCAGTCCCCGCACAAGTTCGACAAGCAGTGAGGGCGGCGTCGTGATCGTACGGATCATGGGGGAGGGCCAGGTCGAACTGGCCGACAGTCATCTCGCCGAGCTGAACAAGCTCGACGAGATCCTCCTCGCGGAGATGGAGAGCGGTGACGGACCCGGCTTCCGCACCACCCTCCACGCGCTTCTGGACAAGGTGCGCGAGCTCGGCTCGCCGCTCCCGGACGACTCCCTGGAGCCGTCCGAACTGATCCTTCCGGCACCCGACGCCACGCTCGAAGAGGTGCGTTCCATGCTCCGCGACGACGGGCTGATCCCCGGCTGACGGGCTCCGACCGCCCCACACTCCCCACCGTGCCCCGCCCGGCCCCGCCGGCGCGGGGCACGGTGCTTGAGCGGGGGCATGTTGCTGGAGGACGGCCCCGCGGGCCCCGTCCCGCCCGCCACGTGAACCCCGCCCGCCCCGTGACCGTCCGCGGACATCGTCCGTACCGTCCCGTCGACGGCACGCCGTACCGTTTCCGGGGTGACCATCCTCCCGACCGGGCTCGTGCGCCCCCGCCGCTGGCTGCGCGGCCACCCCCTGACCTTCGACGGGGCTCTCGCCCTGGCGGTGCTCGTCTCCATGCTCTGCGCGTCGTTCGCGGAGCCGGGTCCGGGCCACAGGCTGATCCTCGGCAGCCGCACGCCGGAGGCGTCCAGCGTGCTGCTCATGGTCCTGGCCGCCGGCGCCCTGGTGCTGCGCCGGCGCAGGCCCGTGGCCGTGCTCGCGGTGACAGGTGTGCTGTCCACCGTCGAGTTCCTGTTCGTCGACCCGCCCGCACCCGTCGTGGTGAGCGCGGTGGTCGCCCTGTTCACCGTCGCGGCCAGTACCGACCGGCCCACCACCTGGCGGGTCGGCCTGCTCACCATGGCCGTGCTGACCGTGGCGGCCATGGCGGTGGGCTCCGCCCCCTGGTACAGCCAGCAGAACGTCGGCGTGCTCGCCTGGTCCGGTCTCGCCGCGGCCGCCGGCGACGCGGTGCGCAGCAGGCGCGCCTTCGTCGACGCCATCAGGGAACGGGCCGAACGCGCCGAGCGCACCCGGGAGGAGGAGGCCCGTCGCCGAGTCGCCGAGGAGCGGCTGAGGATCGCCCGGGACCTGCACGACGTGGTAGCCCACCACATCGCGCTGGTCAACGTGCAGGCCGGGGTGGCGGCCCATGTCATGGACAAGCGCCCGGACCAGGCGAAGGAGGCGCTCGCCCACGTACGCGACGCCAGCCGCTCCGCCCTCGACGAACTGCGGGCCACGGTGGGGCTGCTCCGCCAGTCCGGCGACCCCGAGGCGCCCACCGAACCGGCCCCGGGCCTGGCTGTCCTGGGAGCCCTGCTCGACACCTTCCGCAACGCCGGGCTCCCGGTCGAGGTGGCCTGCACCGACCCGGACAGCCCGCTGCCGGCGGCGGCCGACCTCGCGGCCTACCGGATCATCCAGGAAGCCCTGACCAACGTGCGCAAGCACGCGGGCGCAGGGGCGAAGGCCGAGGTGAGCGTCGTACGGGTCGGTGCGACCGTGGAGATCACCGTGCTCGACGACGGCGGGGGAGCGGATCCGGTGCCGGCGCCGTCCGGCGGGGGACACGGGCTGATCGGCATGCGCGAGCGGGTCACGGCCCTCGGCGGCACCCTCACCGCGGGGCCCCGCTACGGAGGCGGCTTCAGGATCCATGCGATCCTGCCGGTCATGCCCCGCGCGGGCGCACCGGGCGCGGCGGGAACGACGGGGGGAGGCGCATGACGCCGATCAAGGTGCTGCTCGCGGACGACCAGGCACTGCTGCGCAGCGCGTTCCGGGTGCTGGTGGACTCCGAGCCGGACATGCGGGTCGTCGGCGAGGCCGCCGACGGTGCCCAGGCGGTCGAGCTGGCCCGTACGACAGGTGCCGACGTCGTACTGATGGACATCCGGATGCCGGGCACCGACGGGCTGACCGCCACCCGGACGATCAGCGCGGACCCCGGCCTGGCCGGCGTACGCATCGTCATGCTCACCACCTTCGAGGTGGACGAGTACGTCGTGCAGGCCCTGCGCGCCGGGGCCTCCGGATTCCTCGGCAAGGGCGCCGAGCCCGACGAACTGCTCAACGCCATCCGTGTCGCCGCGGCGGGTGAGGCCCTGCTCTCACCCGTCGCGACCAAGGGCCTCATCGCGACCTTCCTGGCCCAGGGCGGCGCCCTGGACGGCGACCCGGGCGGCACGCGCTACGCCGAGCTCCTCGACGCGCTCACCGTGCGGGAACGCGAGGTCCTCGTCCTGGTGGCGGGCGGGCACTCGAACGACAGGATCGCCGAACGGCTTGCCGTCAGCCCCCTCACCGTGAAGACCCATGTGAACCGCGCGATGGCGAAACTCGGCGCGCGCGACCGGGCCCAACTGGTCGTCATCGCCTACGAATCGGGCCTGGTCCGTCCCCGGGTGGAGTGACGGGTGGAGACCCGGCTACTCCAGCTGCGGTAGGCGCGGGATAAAAAGGCAACCCGGGGGCCGAGGATTTCGCCGGGGAAACCGGTGATCGTGTAGGTGGACGGGTTGTGTCCCCCGCGATCACCGGACGGTGTTCGCCCAACAGCCCCCGCCTTCCGCGTACGCCACAGAAGAGAGACCCACCCATGTCCTGGCTGTCCAGATTCAGCCTCGCGCAAAGGGCGCTGATCGGGCTGATCTCGATCGTCGCGCTCGTCTTCGGAGCGATAGCGATCCCGCAGCTCAAGCAGCAGCTGCTGCCCACCATCGAACTCCCGATGGTGTCGGTGCTGGCGCCCTATCAGGGTGCGTCCCCCGATGTGGTCGAGAAGCAGGTCGTCGAACCCCTCGAGAACTCCATCAAGGCCGTCGACGGCGTCGAGAGCGTCACCTCGACCGCCAGCGAGGGCAACGCCGTCGTCATGGCGAGCTTCGACTTCGGTGACGAGGGCACCAAGCAGCTCGTCGCCGACATCCAGCAGGCCGTCAACCGCGCCCGCGCCCAGCTGCCCGAGGACGTCGACCCGCAGGTCATCGCCGGTTCGACCGACGACATCCCGACCGTGGTCCTCGCCGTCACCTCCGACAAGGACCAGCAGGCGCTCGCCGACCAGCTGGACCGCACGGTCGTCCCCGCGCTCGAGGACATCGAGGGCGTCGGCCAGGTCTCGGTCGACGGCGTCCAGGACCTCCAGGTCTCGGTCGTACCGGACGCGAAGAAGCTCGCCGCGGCGGGTATGGACGCCGGCTCGCTGGCGAAGGCCATCGAGGCCGGCGGCGGTACCCTCCCGGCAGGCTCCTTCTCCGAGGCGGGCAAGAGCCGCACCATCCAGGTGGGCGGCTCCTTCACCTCGCTCCGTCAGATCGAGGACCTGAAGGTCTCCGCGGCCGACCCGGCCACCGGCAAGGCGGGCAAGCCGGTGCGCGTCGGTGACGTCGCCACGGTGAAGCAGGAGCCCGCCACCGCGGTCTCCCTCACCCGTACGAACGGCAAGCCGAGCCTCGCCGTCATGGCCACGATGGACAAGGACGGCAGTGCCGTCGCCATCTCGGACGCCGTCCAGGACAAGCTTCCCGACCTGCGCAAGGACCTCGGCGCCGGCGCCGAGCTGACTGTCGTCTCCGACCAGGGTCCCGCGGTCTCCAAGGCGATCTCCGGCCTGACCACCGAGGGCGCGCTCGGCCTGCTCTTCGCGGTCGTGGTGATCCTCGTCTTCCTCGCGTCCATCCGGTCGACGCTGGTCACCGCGGTGTCCATCCCGCTCTCCGTCGTCCTCGCGCTGATCGTGCTCTGGACCCGCGACCTGTCGCTCAACATGCTCACGCTCGGCGCGCTGACCATCGCGATCGGCCGGGTCGTCGACGACTCGATCGTCGTCCTCGAGAACATCAAGCGGCACCTCGGATACGGCGAGGAGCGCCAGTCGGCGATCATCGCCGCGGTCAAGGAGGTCGCCGGAGCGGTCACCTCGTCCACGCTCACCACGGTCGCGGTCTTCCTGCCCATCGGGCTCGTCGGCGGCATGGTCGGGCAGCTCTTCGGCTCGTTCTCCCTCACCGTCACGGCCGCACTCCTCGCGTCCCTGCTGGTCTCCCTGACCGTGGTGCCCGTCCTCTCGTTCTGGTTCCTGCGGGCCCCCAAGGGGACCGACGCCGACCCGGACGAGGCGCGCCGCAAGGCCGAGGAGAAGGAGGCCGCGAGCCGGCTCCAGCGGATCTACGTCCCGGTGCTGCGCTTCGCGACCAAGCGGCGCGTCACCAGCATCGTGATCGCGTTCGTGGTCCTGTTCGGCACGTTCGGCATGGCACCGCTGCTGAAGACCAACTTCTTCGACCAGGGTGAGCAGGAGGTCCTCTCCATCAAGCAGGAGCTGACCCCCGGCACGAGCCTCGACGCCGCCGACGCGGCCGCGCGTAAGGTCGAGAAGGTCCTCGCCGCCGACGACGGCGTCGAGGACTACCAGGTCACCGTCGGCTCCTCCGGCTTCATGGCGGCCTTCGGCGGTGGCACGGGCGCCAACCAGGCGTCCTACCAGGTCACCCTGAAGGACTCGGCGGACTTCGAGGCGACCCAGGACCGGATCGACGCGGCCCTCGGCAAGCTCGACGGCATCGGCGACACCACCATCGCGGCGGGTGACGGATTCGGCAGCCAGGACCTGAGCGTCGTGGTCAAGGCCGCCGACGCGGACGTCCTCGAGAAGGCGTCCGAAGCGGTACGCGGCGAGGTCGCGAAGCTCAAGGACGTCACCGACGTCCAGAGCGACCTGGCGCAGAGCGTCCCGCGCATCTCGGTCAAGGCCAACGACAAGGCGGCCGACGCCGGATTCGACCAGACCACCCTGGGAGGGGTGGTCGCCGGCGCGGTCCGCGGTGTCCCGTCCGGCAAGGTGATCATGGACGACACCGAGCGTGACGTCCTGGTGAGGTCGGCCCGCCCGGCCGCCACGATGGACGAGCTGAAGGCCCTGCCCCTCGGGAAGGTGACGCTCGGCCAGATCGCCGATGTGAAGCTGGTCCCCGGCCCGGTCTCGATGACCCGGATCGACGGACAGCGCGCGGCGACGATCACCGCCAAGCCGACCGGCGACAACACGGGCGCGGTCAGCGCCTCGCTCCAGTCGAAGATCGACGCCCTGGACCTCCCGGCCGGCGCCACCGCGACCATCGGCGGTGTCTCCGAGGACCAGAACGACGCCTTCATGAAGCTGGGCCTGGCGATGCTCGCGGCGATCGCGATCGTCTTCATGCTGCTGGTGGCCACCTTCCGGTCGCTCGTCCAGCCGCTGATCCTGCTGGTGTCCATCCCGTTCGCGGCGACGGGGGCCATCGGCCTCCTGGTCGCCACCGGCACCCCGATGGGTGTCCCGGCGATGATCGGCATGCTGATGCTCATCGGCATCGTGGTTACCAACGCGATCGTGCTGATCGACCTGATCAACCAGTACAGGGCCCAGGGCATGGGCGTGGTGGAGGCGGTCGTCGAGGGTGGACGCCACCGTCTGCGTCCCATCCTGATGACGGCGCTGGCGACGATCTTCGCCCTGCTCCCGATGGCGCTGGGCGTCACCGGCGAGGGCGGATTCATCTCCCAGCCGCTGGCGGTCGTGGTGATCGGCGGCCTGATCACCTCCACGCTGCTCACCCTGCTCCTGGTGCCGACGCTCTACGCGATGGTCGAGCTCCGCAAGGAGCGCCGCGCGAAGAAGAAGGCGGCCAGGCGCGAGGCGAAGTCAGGCGCGGCCGACGAGCCGGCGCAGGAGGCTTCCTCCGAGGAGCCGGAGCCCGCCAAGGCCTGACCCGCGGCCGGACACACGAAGGCCCCGGGAACCGTCCGACGCGACGGTTCCCGGGGCCTTCCCGGTGCTGAGGTCCTACGGCAGCGCGAGCATCCGCTCCAGCGCCAGCTTCGCGAACCTCTCGGTCTCCGGGTCCACCTGGATGCGGTTGACCAGCTTCCCCTCAGCCAGCGACTCCAGCGTCCAGACCAGGTGGGGCAGGTCGATCCGGTTCATCGTCGAGCAGAAGCAGACCGTCCGGTCGAGGAAGACGATCTCCTTGTCCTCCGCGGCGAAACGGTTCGCCAGCCGGCGGACCAGGTTGAGCTCCGTACCGATCGCCCACTTGGAACCGGCCGGGGCCTCCTCCAGGGCCTTGATGATGTACTCCGTCGAGCCCACGTGGTCCGCGGCGGCGACGACCTCGTGCTTGCACTCGGGGTGCACCAGCACGTTGACCCCGGGGATCCGCGCGCGGACGTCCTCGACGGACTGCACCGAGAAGCGGCCGTGCACCGAGCAGTGCCCGCGCCACAGGATCATCTTCGCGGCGCGCAGCTCCTCGGCGGTCAGGCCGCCGTTCGGCTTGTGCGGGTTGTAGAGGACGCAGTCCTCCAGGCTCATCCCCATGTCGCGGACGGCCGTGTTCCGGCCCAGGTGCTGGTCCGGCAGGAAGAGCACCTTGCTGGTCGAGGGGTCTCCCTGCTCGAAGGCCCACTCCAGCGCGCGCTTCGCGTTGGACGAGGTGCAGATGGTCCCGCCGTGCCGGCCGGTGAAGGCCTTGATGTCGGCGGAGGAGTTCATGTAGGAGACCGGCACGACCTGATCGGCGACACCCGCCTCCGTCAGCACGTCCCAGCACTCGGCGACCTGCTCGGCGGTGGCCATGTCGGCCATGGAGCAGCCGGCTGCCAGGTCCGGGAGGACGACCTTCTGGTCGTCACCGGTCAGGATGTCCGCCGACTCGGCCATGAAGTGCACACCGCAGAAGACGATGTACTCGGCTCCGGGGCGCGCGGCCGCGTCGCGGGCGAGCTTGAACGAGTCGCCGGTGACGTCCGCGAACTGGATGACCTCGTCGCGCTGGTAGTGGTGGCCGAGCACGAAGACCTTGTCCCCGAGCTTCTCCTTGGCCGCGCGGGCCCGCTCCACCAGGTCCGGGTCGGACGGGGAGGGCAGGTCGCCGGGGCATTCCACCCCGCGCTCGCTCCGGGGGTCGGCCTCGCGGCCGAGCAGCAGAAGGGCGAGGGGTGTCGGCTGGACATCCAGGGGCTGGGCGGTGGTCACGACACGCACCCTTTCTTTTACGCGGAACGCCTTTTCGTCTAATTGACGCTATCTATCATAGCCGCTTCGCGTCAGCTTGACGACGGCGATAGCGTCGATGTGACGCATCCCGCCGCCCGCACGGTGTGCGAGCATGAAGGGAACAGACACGCGCCTGGCCCGGAATGAATCCGCGGCCCCGATGGTTGGACCGTCGGCAAGCAGTCCGAACAACCCGGGAGAGAAGCAGATGTCCGTATCGGACGAGACCACCACCGTGAGCGACGGCATCCTCCTGTCCGACGCCGCCGCAGCCAAGGTCAAGGCCCTGCTCGAGCAGGAGGGCCGCGACGACCTCGCGCTGCGCGTCGCCGTCCAGCCCGGAGGCTGCTCCGGCCTGCGGTACCAGCTCTTCTTCGACGAGCGCTCGCTCGACGGGGACGTGGTGAAGGACTTCGACGGCGTCAAGGTCGTCACCGACCGCATGAGCGCCCCGTACCTGGGCGGCGCCTCCGTCGACTTCGTGGACACCATCGAGAAGCAGGGCTTCACGATCGACAACCCGAACGCCACGGGCTCCTGCGCCTGCGGCGACTCCTTCAGCTGACCCCCGGTCGCACGGCAGCGGCGGGGGGGGGCCGGCCCGCCCGCGACCCCCCCCCCCCGCCGAAGCCCGCCCCCCACCCCCCGCCCCCCCCCGCGCCCCCGCCCCCGGGGGGGGCCCCCGGGCCGGGCCCCCCCGCCGCTGCCGTACGTACGCGCGGCCTCAGGCGCGCGGCACCCGCTCGCCCGAACTCGCGTCGACCACCCTCCGGTCGCCCAGGGGGGCGTCGAGCGTGACCGTACGGGTCAGCTCCTTCGCGATCATGATGCAGGCCTTGCCGGGTTCCGGCTTCGACTCGGTGACCGTGACCCGCACCGTCGCGCCGTCCTCCGTGGCGGAGGCCGAGTACGTGCTGCACACACCGCCCCAGAAGGTCACATCAAGGGTCCTGCCGTCCGCGCTGTACGAGGTGATCCCGGTGGCCGAACCGTCCGGGGCCTTCGTGGGCGCGGGCGAGGGCGGGGTGCTTCCGGAGGCGATGTGCTCCGGGTCCACCGCGACCTGGGCGACCGTGCTCAGAGGGCCGCCGCCCTCGGGCCGTACGGTGAAGAGCCAGGACGGTACGAGGATCTGCTCACCGTCCGAAGAGCGCGCGGCGAGCCCGAACTCGGCCTTCTCGACCGTCATCGTGGCCGGCGGAGTCCCGCCCGAGGCCCCGCAGTCGGGCTCCGGCGCGAGGTCGTCCTCCAGCGGCACGGAGGTCGCACAGCCGCCGACACCGGGCTTCGGGGCCTTCCGGCTGTCCGAGTTCAGCTGCTCCAGAGCCTCGTCCGCGCCGGTCACCGGATAGCTGTCACCCTTCTCCAGGGCCTTCAGGTGCCCGCTGCCTCCGACGACCTCGCCCCCGGCGCCCACCTGCACACCGGTCGACCAGCCGTACGTCGGCAGCCCCGCCACCACCGGATCGGCGTTCACCACCCGCACGGAACCCATCAGCTGATCCGCGTCGAGCGCGGCACCCTCCTGGCCCACGGCCTTCAGGACCGGGGTCGCGGCGGCCTTCGCCGTCCGCTCGTCCACGGGGGAGCCGGAGGACCGGGTCCGGTCCCGATCCGCGCAGACCGGGCCGGGATCGCACGCGTCCGGCCCGCCCGAGCCGTACCGGGCGAACGTCCAGGTCCCCGGTGCCTGCTTGACGACCCTCAGGACGGGCCCCGAACCGTCACCGCCGCTGCCCACCGTCCACGCCGCGCCCTCGGTACGCGGGGAACCCTCCACGCCCAGGGCCTTCGCCAGCCGGCTCACCTCGGCGGCGCTCACCGTGCCGGCGGGCCGGTGCACGGCGGCCTCGTCCGGGCCGTCGGGCAGCCCTCCCGCGGCGCGGTAGACCGTCCCCCCGCCGTGCGGATCCGGCTCACCGGGCGCGATGCCCAGCGAGGGTTCGGCGGAGCCGGAGTCCGCCGGCAGGTCGAGGGTGAGCAGCGCGGGCGAGCCGGTGCCGGGGTCGGGGCGAAGGCCCGGATCCGACTCGCCGGGGGTGTGCGATGCCCAGTAGGCGCCGCCGCCCCCCACCAGCAGCACTGCTGCCACCACCGAGGCCGCGACGAGCGGCGAACGCCGGCGGGTGCCGGCCGTGTCGTTCTCGGGTCGTTCGGTGCTCACCGGATCGCTCCTTCGACTGCGTGCCACCACTGGCAGGTCGCCAGTTCCCCGAGCCGGGGCACCGGTGGGACGGAGCGGAGGGGCGCGCGGTTCCCCGGGCGGCGATCCGGCCGCCCGGTCCGGCGGGTCAGTCCCCGTAGTCGGACATGGAGTCCACCAGACGGGCGGAGGAGGGCGGCACCGTCACCCCGTGGATACCGGAGGGCTCCACCCGCTTCGCCGTGGTCCTCTCGGGCGCGACCCAGTGCGGCGCCATGCGGGCGCAGTCGCCGCGTAGCTCGGCCAGGCTCATCTCGGACTCGCGGGTGGCGATGTTCTTCGACATAACGGCACCGTATGCACACCACCCCTCAGGTAGAAAGACCTACTATCGGGTAGTTTTGCCCCTTCGGACGTGGCGGCGTCAGCGGGTAGCGTGAACTGTCACGCCGTCCCGGAGGACGCGCCCGCGCGTACTTCGCCTTCCGCAGGAGCAGCCACCCCGTGCGCATCGCAGTCACCGGCTCCATCGCCACCGACCACCTCATGACCTTCCCCGGCCGATTCGCGGACCAGCTGGTCGCGGATCAGCTGCACACGGTCTCCCTCTCCTTCCTCGTCGACAACCTCGACGTGCGCCGCGGGGGAGTCGGCGCCAACATCGCCTACGGCATGGGAGTGCTCGGTACCCGGCCGATCCTCGTCGGTGCCGTCGGCGCCGACTTCGACGACTACCGGGCCTGGCTCGACCGCCACGGCGTCGACACCGGATCGGTCCGGGTCTCCGAGGTGCTGCACACCGCGCGCTTCGTCTGCACGACGGACTCCGACCACAACCAGATCGGCTCCTTCTACACGGGTGCCATGAGCGAGGCGCGGCTGATCGAGCTCAAGAGCGTCGCGGACCGCGTCGGCGGTCTCGACCTCGTCTCCATCGGCGCCGACGACCCCGAGGCGATGCTCCGCCACACCGAGGAGTGCCGCTCGCGGGGCATCCCCTTCGCCGCGGACTTCTCGCAGCAGATCGCCCGGATGAACGGCGAGGAGATCCGCATCCTCCTCGACGGAGCCACCTACCTCTTCTCCAACGAGTACGAGAAGGGGCTCATCGAGACCAAGACCGGCTGGAGCGACGAGGAGATCCTCTCCAAGGTCGGCCACCGCGTCACGACCCTCGGTGCCCGGGGTGTCCGCATCGAGCGGGCCGGACAGGACCCCGTCGAGGTCGGCTGCGCTGAGGAGGAGCGCAAGGCCGACCCCACGGGTGTCGGCGACGCCTTCCGCGCGGGCTTCCTCTCCGGTCTCGCCTGGGGTGTGGGCCTGGAGCGCGCCGCCCAGGTCGGCTGCATGCTCGCGACCCTCGTCATCGAGACCGTCGGCACCCAGGAGTACACCCTGCGCCGCAGCTCCTTCATGGACCGCTTCACCAAGGCGTACGGGGACGAGGCGGCCTCCGAGGTCAGGAAGCACCTCTCCTAGATTCGCGGCACCGGCGCCGCGTCCCGGACGCGGCGCCGGTGTCAGACGAGCCGGCGGACCACATAGGCCGACCCGTGGTCCGCCGGCTCCTCGCCCACGTACTCCTGCTCGCGCATCGCGCACCAGGCCGGGATGTCGAGCCGGGCGGCCTCGTCGTCCGAGAGCACCGTCACCGTGGAGCCGACGGGTACCTCTCCGATCACCTTTGCGAGTTCGATCACCGGGATCGGGCAGCGCCTGCCGAGCGCATCGACGACCAGCGGACCTCCGGCCGCTGGGGAGGGGGCGGACGGTGCGGGGGCGCCGAGCTTCTCCCGTACCCCGGCGACCACGCCCGGCAGCACGTCGAGGAAGGTGCCGACCTCCTCCTCCGTGGTCCCCGCCGGGAGCGACACCCGGACGTTCCCCTCGGTGAGCACCCCCATCGCCTTGAGTACATGGCTGGGCGTCAGGGTGCTGCTGGTGCAGGACGATCCGGACGAAACGGAGAACCCGGCCAGATCGAGCTCGTGGAGCAGTGTCTCCCCGTCGACATAGAGACAGGAGAAGGTGACCAGGTGCGGAAGCCGGCGCACCGGATCCCCGACCACCTCCGCGTCCGGGACGAGACCGCCCACCGCCCCCCTGATCCGGTCCACCAGCGCGCGCAGCCGTACGGCCTCCGCGACGGCCTCCGCGCGCACCGCCCGCAGCGAGGCGGCGGCGGCCACGACCGCCGGGATGTTCTGGAAACCGGCGGCCCGGCCGGACTCACGTTCGTCGGACGGCCCCCGCGGGGCGAACCGGGTCCCCTTGCGCACGGCGAGCAGGCCCACGCCCGGCGGGCCCCCCCACTTGTGGGCGCTCGCGGTCAGCAGGGACCAGCGTCCGGGCACGGGTCCCCAGCCCAGCGACTGCGCGGCGTCCACCAGCAGCGGCACCCCCGCCTCGGCGCAGACCTCGGCCGTCTCCGCCACCGGCTGCTCCGTCCCCACCTCGTGGTTGGCCGACTGGAGGCAGGCCAGCGCGGTGTCCGGACGCAGCGCCCGGCCGTAGGCGGAGGGGTCGACGGCGCCGGTCCGGTCCACCGGCACCTCGGTGGACGAGCCCCCCTCCGCCTCGAAGGCCGCGGCGGCGTGCAGTACGGAGGAGTGCTCGACTGCGGACAGCACCAGATGGCGGCCGACACGCCGACGCCCGGACAGCGCTCCGGACATCCCCGAATGCACCGCCCGGGTGCCGGACGAGGTGAAGACGAGTTCGTCGGGGCGGCAGCCGACCGCCTCGGCCGCGGTCTCCCTGGCCGCGTCCAGCAGCAGCGCGGCCCGCCTCCCCTCGCGGTACAGCCGGCCCGGATCGGCCCAGCCCTCGTCCAGGGAGGCAAGCAGCGCCTGGCGGGCCACGGGATGCAGGGGGGCGGAGGAGGCCGCGTCGAAGTAGGGCACCCCGCAACGCTAGCCCGAGGGAGCCGCGCCGGGGTGGCGGGCCGCTCGCCGGTGAGCAGGAGGAGGCGTCAGATGACGGCCGGAGTCCCGCATTCCACCCCTTCGGGGTGTCGCGCGGCGCGTTGGGCACCCTCCCCGCGCGACCCCAAATGGCGTCCAGTAGGGTTTGGTCCGCATAAACATCCAAACCCCTGCCCGCGTCAGGGCCGGCGACCGACCAGAGTGACACGGCCGCGCCGAACCGTGCGGGCGAGACTCTCGGGAAGGCGCTACGTGAGTCCCAACGGCTCCGACCGCTCGTCGCGGCGCCCGATGCGGCGGAAGCTGCCGCAGGTGCTGACTGCGGGCCTGGTCCTGGCGACGGCCTCCGGTTGTTCATACAACTGGGAGGATTTCCCCCGCCTCGGTATGCCCACCCCGGTAACGGAAGAGGCCCCTCGGATCCTCTCCCTCTGGCAGGGCTCGTGGGCGGCAGCGCTCGCCACGGGTGTCCTCGTCTGGGGGCTGATCCTGTGGAGCGTCATCTTCCACCGGCGAAGCAGGACCAAGGTGGAGGTACCTCAGCAGACCAGGTACAACATGCCTATCGAGGCGCTGTACACAGTGGTCCCCCTGATCATCGTCTCGGTGTTCTTCTACTTCACCGCGCGCGATGAATCGAAGCTCCTCGAGCTCACGCCGAAGCCCGCCCACACCATCAACGTGGTCGGCTACCAGTGGAGCTGGGGCTTCAACTACATCGAGAACGTGGAGGGCGAGCCCTCCACCGGCAACGAGGTCCCCGAGGAGCTCGCGGCCATCCCCGACAAGTTCCGCAAGGACTTCCCCGCGAACGCCAACGGCGTCTACGACGTGGGTGTCCCCGGGACGCGTAACCCGCAGAACGGCAACCCGGGACCGACCCTGTGGCTGCCGAAGGGCGAGAAGGTCCGTTTCATCCTGACTTCGCGTGACGTCATCCACTCCTTCTGGGTGGTGCCGTTCCTCATGAAGCAGGACGTCATTCCGGGCCACACCAACTCCTTCGAGGTCACGCCGAAGAAGGAGGGCACGTACATGGGTAAGTGCGCCGAGCTCTGCGGCGTCGACCACTCCCGGATGCTCTTCAACGTCAAGATCGTCTCTCCCGAGCGGTACCAGCAGCACCTCAAGGAGCTGGCTGAGAAGGGTCAGACGGGCTACGTGCCGGCAGGCATCGAGCAGACGGACCCGGCCAGGAATGCGGAGACGAACAAACTGTGAGCATCCTCAACGAATCCCAGGGTGCCGCGGCAGCAGACGACTCGTTCGAGGACGAGCTGCCGGTGCGGCGCAACCAGCCGGGTGCTGTCGTCGTCAAGTGGCTGACCACCACTGACCACAAGACGATCGGCACGATGTACCTGGTCACCTCGTTCGCCTTCTTCTGCATCGGTGGTCTGCTGGCGCTCTTCATGCGCGCCGAGCTGGCCCGCCCGGGTACGCAGATCATGTCGAACGAGCAGTTCAACCAGGCGTTCACGATGCACGGCACGATCATGCTGCTGATGTTCGCGACGCCGCTGTTCGCCGGGTTCGCGAACTGGATCATGCCGCTGCAGATCGGCGCGCCCGACGTGGCGTTCCCGCGGCTGAACATGTTCGCGTACTGGCTGTACCTCTTCGGCTCGATCATCGCGGTGGCCGGCTTCCTCACCCCCCAGGGCGCTGCCGACTTCGGCTGGTTCGCCTACTCCCCGCTGTCGGACGCGGTCCGCTCGCCGGGCGTCGGCGCCGACATGTGGATCATGGGTCTGGCCTTCTCCGGCTTCGGAACGATCCTCGGCTCGGTCAACTTCATCACCACGATCATCTGCATGCGCGCCCCCGGCATGACGATGTTCCGCATGCCGATCTTCACCTGGAACGTCCTGCTGACCGGTGTCCTGGTCCTGCTTGCCTTCCCGGTCCTCGCCGCCGCGCTCTTCGCGCTGGAGGCCGACCGTAAATTCGGTGCGCACGTATTCGACGCGGCCAACGGCGGCGCATTGCTCTGGCAACACCTCTTCTGGTTCTTCGGCCATCCAGAGGTGTACATCATCGCGCTACCATTCTTCGGAATCATTTCCGAGATCATTCCGGTCTTCAGCCGCAAGCCGATGTTCGGCTACATCGGTCTGATCGCCGCGACGATCGCCATCGCCGGCCTCTCGGTGACGGTCTGGGCGCACCACATGTACGTCACGGGCGGCGTGCTGTTGCCGTTCTTCTCGTTCATGACATTCCTCATCGCGGTACCGACCGGTGTGAAGTTCTTCAACTGGATCGGCACGATGTGGAAGGGCTCCTTGTCCTTCGAGACCCCGATGCTCTGGTCGGTCGGCTTCCTGATCACCTTCGCCTTCGGTGGTCTGACCGGCGTGATCCTGGCCTCGCCGCCGCTGGACTTCCACATCTCCGACTCGTACTTCGTCGTCGCGCACTTCCACTACGTCGTCTTCGGCACCGTGGTCTTCGCGATGTTCGCCGGATTCCACTTCTGGTGGCCGAAGTTCACCGGCAAGATGCTGGACGAGCGGCTCGGCAAGATGACCTTCTGGACGCTGTTCTGCGGCTTCCACGGCACCTTCCTCGTGCAGCACTGGCTCGGAGCCGAGGGCATGCCGCGGCGTTACGCGGACTACCTCGCCGCCGACGGCTTCACCGCCCTGAACACGATCTCGACGATCTCCTCGTTCGTGCTCGGACTGTCGATCCTCCCGTTCTTCTACAACGTCTGGAAGACCGCCAAGTACGGCAAGAAGATCGAGGTCGACGACCCGTGGGGCTACGGCCGTTCGCTCGAATGGGCGACGTCGTGCCCGCCGCCGCGCCACAACTTCGTCAGCCTGCCGCGGATCCGTTCCGAATCCCCGGCGTTCGACCTGCACCACCCGGAGATCGCGGCGCTCGAGCAGCTGGATCACCTGTCCGAGGGTGAGAAGGTCCTCGCGGGCGGCAAGGAGGACGGCAAGTGAAGATCCAGGGCAAGCTCTTCCTCTGGCTGAGCATCTTCCTCCTGGCCATGGCCGTCACGTACGGCGTCTGGTCCAAGGAGCCGGTCGGTACCACCGCGCTCGTCCTGGCCTTCGGGCTGGCCCTCATGATCGGCTTCTACCTGGCCTTCACGGCCAACAGGGTCGACGCGATGGCCCAGGACAACAAGGAGGCCGACGTCGCGGACGAGGCCGGCGAGGTGGGGTTCTTCTCCCCGCACAGCTGGCAGCCGCTCTCGCTCGCCATCGGCGGCGCGTTCCTCTTCATGTCGGTCGTCTTCGGCTGGTGGCTGGCCTACTTCTCGGCCCCGCTGCTCCTGGTCGGCCTCTTCGGCTGGGTCTTCGAGTACTACCGGGGTGAGAACCGCACCCAGTAGGACACGCCCTCACAGGGCGAGCAACACCCGTACGGGGGCCCGGTCCGCTCAGCAACGAGCGGGCCGGGCCCCCGTTTGCAGTCACTGAACGCGCTGGATCGGATGAATCTTCTTAGCGTGGGTTCATGAACCACACGCCGCGCACTCGCTCCGTAGTGAACTGCACCCTGCTGGTCGTGACCCTGGTAGCGGGTGCGACCGCCTGTGGCGAACCGGACGGCGACCCGCTGTCCCTGAAGCCGCACGACGCCGCCGAACTCATCTCGTTCAACGGCCCGCCCGAGAACCAGAAGGCGAACCTCGACAAGCCCATCGAGGTCACCGTCAAGGAAGACGACGCGAAGATCACGGACGTCACCGCCGTCGACGCCGACGGCCGCCACCTGGCGGGCGAACTCGACGCCGACGGGAAGCGGTGGCACTCCACCGCCTCACTCGCGGCCGGCACCCGATACACCGTCAAGGTCTCCACCGAGAACGGTGACGGCGCCCCCGGCAGCCGTACGTACGCCTTCGGCACACAGCAGGCCGAGAAGTTCCTCAAGGTCACCTTCGGCCCGCAGGCGGGCACCTACGGCGTCGGACAGCCCCTCACGGCGGAACTCAGCGCTCCGGTCACCGGCAAGGCGGCCCGGGCCACCGTGGAGCGAGGCCTGCAGGTCCGGTCCGCCCCCGCCGTCACCGGATCCTGGTACTGGGTCGACGCGAAGACCCTGCACTACCGCCCCAAGGAGTACTGGCCCGCCGACGCCAGCATCGACCTCCGCAGCAACCTCAAGGGCATCAAGGTCACGGGCGGCCTCTACGGCGACGACACCAAACCCCTCAAACTCACGACCGGCGACCGGATAGAAGCGATCACCGACGCCTCCGACCACTCCATGACCGTTCTCCGCAACGGCGAGGTGATCAACACCATCCCGGTCACCACCGGCAAGCCCGGCTTCGACACCCGCAACGGCGTCAAGGTGGTGCTGGCCAAGGAACAGTTCGTACGCATGCGCGGCGAGAGCATCGGCATCGCGGCCGGCTCCTCGGAGTCCTACGACCTGCCGGTCTACTGGGCGACCCGGGTCACCTGGAGCGGTGAGTACGTCCACGCCGCGCCCTGGTCGACCGGCTCGCAGGGCAACGCCAACGTCAGCCACGGCTGCACGGGGATGAGCACCGCCGACGCCGAATGGTTCTTCGAGACCGTACGCGAGGGCGACATCGTCAAGGTCGTCGGCAGCGAGGGCGAGATGATGACCCCGTTCGACAACGGGTTCGGCGACTGGAACCTCTCCTGGGCCGAATGGCAGAAGGGCAGCGCCCTTCATGGCGACGGCACGTCCGAGACGGAGTCCGGCGTCGAGACCGCGCGGCTGCGCCCGCAGGTCTGAGCCCGGGAGCGCGCCCCGCTCCCGGAGCCCCGCGGAGGGGTTCGGGGCCCCTCCGCACCCCGTGCGCCCCGGCGCGGGCCGTCACAGGCGCACCGACAGGGCTCAGGCGCCCACGGACAGCCTGTGGCGCAGCAGGGACGCCAGGGCGTCCGCGAGATCGACCGGGTCCACCGGGTGCGTCACAGCGGCGTCCGCACGGCTCCAGGTGGCCAGCCAGGCGTCCTGGGGGCGTCCGATCAGCAGGAGCACGGGCGGGCACTCGAAGATCTCGTCCTTGATCTGCCGGCAGACGCCCATGCCGCCCGCGGGGGCCGTCTCGCCGTCCAGCACGCAGACGTCGACGCCACCGCCGTCCAGCGCGCTCAGCACGGCCGGCAGGGTGGCGCACTCCAGGAACTCCACGGGTGGCACGTCCGCCGCAGGCCTTCGCCCGGCCGCCAGCCTCACCTGCTCACGGATGTTGGCGTCGTCGCTGTAGACCAGGACCGTGGCGGTCGGCTGCATTGTTCCTCCGTGACGTCTGTGTCTTCGGGGCTCTCGGGGCATGAACCGATGGGCGGATCGTACTCCGCCGGACCGCCTGTCAGCACCGGTATGAACAGCGATTCGATGGGCCGTCCGGTGAGGACACACCCCGTTGACACACCGAACGGCACCCCCCGGAGTGAGGGCGGGATAAGCGACCGACATAATGTCGGTCGTGGCGACAGCAACGACAGTAGAAACCGGGCACGCGCACCCGTCGGTCAATCGGCCGAACCTCACCAGCGTCGGAACCATCATCTGGTTGAGTTCCGAGCTGATGTTCTTCGCGGCCCTCTTCGCGATGTACTTCACCCTGCGATCGGTGATGGGTCCCGAGCACTGGGAGGAGATGGCCCACCATCTGAACTTCCCGTTCTCGGCGACGAACACCACGATCCTGGTGCTTTCCTCCCTCACCTGCCAGATGGGCGTCTTCGCCGCTGAGCGGGGCGATGTGAAGAAGCTCCGGACCTGGTTCATCATCACGTTCGTGATGGGTGCGATCTTCATCGGAGGCCAGGTCCTCGAGTACACCGAGCTGGTCAAGGAGGCGGGGCTCTCCCTGTCCTCCGACCCGTACGGCTCGGTGTTCTACCTGACGACCGGCTTCCACGGTCTGCATGTGACAGGCGGTCTGATCGCCTTCCTGCTCGTCCTGGGCAGGACATACGCGGCCTCGAGATTCACCCACGAGCAGGCCACCGCCGCCATCGTCGTGTCCTACTACTGGCACTTCGTGGACGTCGTCTGGATCGGCCTGTTCGCCACGATCTACATGATCAAGTAGCCGGGCTCACACCCGCCCATCATCGACGCAGAAGATCCTGACACCGGGGTAATCCGTGAAAAAGCTCTCCGCACGACGACGCCATCCGCTGGCGGCGGTCGTCGTACTACTCCTCGCGCTGGCGGCTACCGGGGGGCTGTACGCCGCGTTCGCGCCTGCGGGTAAGGCGCAGGCCGACGAAACCGCCCAGTCCCTCGCCATCGACGAGGGCAAGAAGCTCTACTCCGTGGGCTGCGCAAGCTGCCACGGATCCGGCGGTCAGGGCACCACCGACGGGCCGTCCCTCGTGGGCGTCGGCTCCGCCGCCGTCGACTTCCAGGTCGGCACCGGACGCATGCCGGCCCAGCAGCCGGGCGCCCAGGTCCCGAAGAAGAAGGTCATCTACAGCCAGGCCGAGATCGACCAGCTCGCGGCGTACGTCTCGTCGCTGGGCGCCGGCCCGATCACGCCCACCAAGAGCCAGGTCGACCCCTCGGGTGCCGACGTGGCGAAGGGCGGCGACCTGTTCCGCACCAACTGCGCGCAGTGCCACAACTTCACCGGCGAGGGTGGCGCCCTGACCAAGGGCAAGTTCGCCCCGAGTCTCGAAGGCGTGAGCCCGAAGCACATCTACGAGGCCATGCAGACCGGCCCGCAGAGCATGCCCTCCTTCCCCGACACCACGATGCCGGAGCAGGAGAAGAAAGACATCATCGCGTACATCAAGACCGTCAACGGTGATGACTCCGAGACCCCCGGCGGGCTCTCGCTCGGTGGCCTGGGCCCCGTCAGTGAAGGTCTCTTCGGCTGGATCTTCGGCCTGGGCGGCCTCGTCGCCGTCGCCGTATGGGTCGCGGCCCACACCGCTAAGGCCAAGAAGTCATGAGTAGCCAACAGATTCCAGAAGAGAACCTGCCGGTAGAGCAGGGCACCGCGCACGGCGCGGTAGAGGGTGCGGGCGACCCGTTCGCCAACCCGGGGCTGCCGGCCCACAGGCCGCGCATCCAGGACATCGACGAACGCGCCGCGAACCGCTCCGAGCGGGCCGTGGCACTGATGTTCACCCTGTCGATGCTGGCGACGGTCGGCTTCATCGCCTCCTACGTCATCTTCCCCGTCGACAAGATCGTCTACATCTGGCCGTTCGGTCATGTGAGCGCGCTGAACTTCTCCCTGGGCCTGACCCTGGGCCTGGCGCTCTTCCTGATCGGCGCGGGCGCCGTCCACTGGGCGCGCACCCTGATGTCCGACGTGGAGGTCGCCGACGACCGGCACGCCATCGAGGCGACCCCCGAGGTCAAGGCCAAGGTCATGGCCGACTTCGCCGACGGTGCCCGGGAGTCCGCCCTCGGCCGGCGCAAGCTGATCCGCAACACGATGTTCGGTGCGCTGGCCCTGGTGCCGCTCTCCGGTGTGGTGCTGCTGCGCGACCTCGGTCCGCTGCCGGAGAAGAAGCTCCGCTCGACGCTGTGGGCCAAGGGCAAGCAGCTCGTCAACATGAACACCATGGAGCCGCTGCGTCCCGAGGACGTCGTCGTCGGTTCGCTGACCTTCGCCATGCCCGAGGGCCTGGAGGAGGACGCGCACGACTTCCAGACGCAGATCGCCAAGGCCGCCCTGATGATCATCCGCATCGAGCCGGACAACATCAAGGACAAGCGTGAGCGTGAGTGGGCCCACGAGGGAATCGTGGCCTTCTCGAAGATCTGCACCCACGTCGGCTGCCCGATCAGCCTGTACGAGCAGCAGACGCACCACGTGCTCTGCCCGTGCCACCAGTCCACCTTCGACCTCTCCGACGGCGCCCGCGTCATCTTCGGTCCGGCCGGTCACCCCCTTCCGCAGCTGCGGATCGGTGTGAACAGCGAGGGCAACCTCGAGGCGCTCGGTGACTTCGAAGAGCCCGTCGGTCCTGCCTTCTGGGAGCGCGGATGAGTACTGCGACGGAAACACAGCGCAAGGCGCCCGCCGGTGAGCGGGTCGCCGACTGGGCGGACGGCCGGCTCGGCATCTACGGCCTCGCCAAGGCCAACATGCGCAAGATCTTCCCGGACCACTGGTCCTTCATGCTCGGTGAGATCTGCCTCTACAGCTTCATCATCATCATCCTCACGGGTGTGTACCTGACGCTGTTCTTCCACCCGAGCATGAACGAGGTCGTGTACCACGGCTCGTACGAGCCGATGCAGGGCATCCGGATGTCCGAGGCCTACGCCTCGACGCTGGACATCAGCTTCGACGTCCGCGGTGGTCTGCTCGTCCGGCAGATCCACCACTGGGCGGCGGTGATCTTCCTCGCCGGCATGTTCGTGCACATGTTCCGCGTGTTCTTCACCGGCGCGTACCGCAAGCCGCGTGAGATCAACTGGCTGTTCGGCTTCCTGCTGTTCGTCCTCGGCATGTTCACCGGGTTCACCGGTTACTCGCTCCCGGACGACCTGCTCTCCGGCACGGGTGTGCGCTTCACGCAGGGCGCCATCCTGTCGATGCCGATCGTGGGCACGTACATCTCGATGTTCCTGTTCGGCGGGGAGTTCCCCGGCGGCGACATCATCGCCCGGTTCTACTCGATCCACATCCTGCTGCTGCCGGGCATCATGCTCGGGCTCGTGGTCGGCCACCTCATCCTGGTGTTCTTCCACAAGCACACGCAGTTCGCGGGTCCGGGCCGCACGAACAAGAACGTCGTCGGCATGCCGCTGCTGCCGGTGTACATGGCCAAGGCCGGGGGCTTCTTCTTCCTCGTCTTCGGCTTCATCGCGATCATCGCGGCCATCGCCACGATCAACCCGATCTGGGCGCTCGGCCCGTACCGGCCCGACCAGGTGTCCACGGGAGCCCAGCCGGACTGGTACATGGGCTTCGCCGAGGGCTTCGTGCGTGTGATGCCGGGCTGGGAGATCAACCTCTGGGGCCACACCCTGGTCCTGGGCGTCCTGATCCCGCTCGTCCTGTTCGGTGTGATCCTCGGGGCGCTCGCCCTCTACCCGTTCATCGAGTCCTGGATCACCGGGGACAAGCGCGAGCACCACATCCTGGACCGCCCGCGCAACGCCCCGACCCGTACCGGCCTCGGTGTCGCCTGGGTGACGATCTACTTCGTCATGCTGATCGGCGGCGGCAACGACATCTGGGCGACGCACTTCCACCTGTCGCTCAACGCGATCAGCTGGTTCGTCCGGATCGCGTTCTTCGTCGGCCCGGTCCTCGCGTTCATCGCCACCCGGCGGATCTGCCTCGGCCTCCAGCGCCGCGACAAGGAGAAGGTGCTGCACGGGCGCGAGTCCGGCACCATCAAGCGCCTGCCGCACGGTGAGTTCGTCGAGATCCACGAGCCGCTCGGCCCGGGGCAGCTGCACACGCTCACCGCGCACGAGCAGTACAAGCCGGTCGAGATCGGCCCGACGGTCGACGAGAACGGTGTCGAGCGCAAGCCCTCGGCCCTGCAGAAGCTGCGGGCACGGCTCAGCCAGAGCTACTACGGCGAGAACAACCAGATCGCCAAGCCCACCGCCGAGGAGTACAGGGAGATCACCAGCGGCCACGGCCACCACTGATCGACCTCAGCTGAACGCCACAGCGGGAGCCCCGTCCATCCGATGGACGGGGCTCTTCGCTGTCCCCGGAGCTGGATAGGGTGGAGGCCTTCCTTGTATCGGCTGTGGACCCCCAGGAGCGGACCATGAACGTTGTGACCCCGGACGGCGGCGACAGCGTGGCGGCCTTCTCCTGGCCCGGCGTGCTGACCCCCCTGCTGCGCGGTGAGAACCTGACCTCCGACGCCACCGCCTGGGCCATGGACCGCATCATGAGCGGCGAGGCGACCGACGTGCAGATCGCCGGATTCGCGGTCGCCCTGCGCGCCAAGGGCGAGACGGTCACCGAGGTCTCCGGCCTGGTCCGCGCGATGTACGAGCACGCCACGACCATCGAGGTCCCCGGCCGCACCGTCGACATCGTCGGCACCGGCGGCGACATGGCGAAGACCGTCAACATCTCCACGATGTCCGCGATCGTCGTGGCCGGCACCGGCGCGAAGGTCGTCAAGCACGGCAGCCGCGCCTCCTCGTCCGCCAGCGGCTCGTCCGACGTGCTCGGCAAGCTCGGCGTCAACCTGGAGCTGGCTCCCCGGCGCGTCGTGGAGGTGGCCGAGGAGGCGGGCATCACCTTCTGCTTCGCGGTGAAGTTCCACCCCGCCCTGCGCCACGCGGCCAAGGCCCGTGCGGAGCTGGGCGCGCCCACCACGTTCAACATCCTGGGCCCCCTCACCAACCCGGCCCGGGTGCGCTCCCAGGCGATCGGGGTCGCCGATCTGCGCATGGCCCCCATCGTCGCGGGCGTACTGGCCGAACGCGGCAACTCCGCCCTGGTCTTCCGGGGCGAGGACGGCCTGGACGAACTGACCACCACGGCGACCTCGCGGGTCTGGGTGGCCCGGGACGGCGTGGTCCGCGAGGAGACCTTCGACCCGCGCGACGTGGGCGTCGAGCTGGTCCCGGTAGAGGCGCTGCGCGGCGCCGACGCCTCGTACAACGCGGATGTGGCGCGCCGGCTGCTGGCCGGGGAGACCGGGCCGGTACGGGACGCCGTGCTGCTCAACTCGGCGGCTGCGCTGGTCGCGCTGGACCCGGGGGACGGGCCGCTCACCGAGCAGATCCGGGCCGGTATGGCGAAAGCCGCCGAGTCGATCGACTCGGGTGCGGCCGGGCGGGCCCTGGAGAGATGGGTCGTCGCCAGCAACGCGTGAGCGCGTCGGTGTGCGGCAAGGCGCAGTCCGGATCGCGGACTGCGCCTTGCGCGTTCCCGTACGTATGGCAAGATGCTGCGCAGGTCATGAGTGACAGCGACTACGGCCCCGGCCCGCTGTCCGGCAACCCTCCGTCCGTGGCGGGGTGCCCCGGGTGAAGACCAGGCCGCAGGCAGCGAGGTCTGCGGCAAGCGCGGGCCCCTCGGCGTCTACGACGCCACCCCTTGGGGTCCTGGTCCCAGGGAGACTCTTGTGAGCAAGCGAATGCGATAGGGCACCGAGCCCTTCTCCGCACACCCTTTTTCCTCTTCTTCATCCCGCGCCGCCGCGTGCCTCTGTCCGCCGGTGCGAGGATCTCGCCTGCCTCTCACGGGAGTTCGCCATGTCTGTCTCCACCGCTGCCGCCGACCAGTCGATCTGTACCCCTCTGCCGGTCCTGGGCGCCGATGTCACCGTTCCACTGGTTACGGGCGGAAACGTCACCTACGCCGCGCTCGACTACGCGGCCAGCGCCCCGGCCCTCCAGCGGGTGTGGGACGACGTCGCCGCCTACGCGCCGTACTACGGCAGCGTGCACCGCGGTGCCGGCTACCTCTCGCAGCTGTCCACGGACCTGTTCGAGGCGGCCCGGGTGACCGTCGCGGAGTTCCTCGGCTGCCGCGCCGACGACCAGCTGGTCTTTACCCGCTCGACGACCGACTCCCTCAACCTGCTCGCCGCCGCACTGCCCGCCGACTGCCAGGTCTTCGTGTTCGAGACCGAGCACCACGCCTCGCTGCTTCCCTGGCGCGACGCCCGGGTCACCTTCCTCGACGCGCCCCGCACCCCCGGCCAGGCGGTCGAGACGCTGGAGCGCGCGCTGGCCGCCCGCGATCCCCAGGGGCCCGCCCTGGTCTGCGTCACGGGTGCCTCCAACGTCACCGGTGAGCTGTGGCCCGTGAAGGAACTGGCCGCCGCCGCCCACGCGCACGGAGCGCGGATCGTGCTGGACGCCGCCCAGCTCGCCCCGCACCACCCCGTGGACATCGCGGAGCTGGACGTCGACTGGGTCGCCTTCTCCGGGCACAAGCTTTACGCGCCCTTCGGCTCGGGTGTCCTCGCGGGACGCGCGGACTGGCTGGTGGCCGCGGAGCCGTACCTCGCGGGCGGCGGCGCCTCCCGCAAGGTCTCACGGCGCACGGACGGCGGTGTCGACGTCGAGTGGCACACCACCGCGGCCCGGCACGAGGCGGGTTCGCCCAACGTCATCGGCGTGCTGTCCATCGCCGCGGCCTGCAAGGCCCTCACCGAGGCCGGCTTCGGACGGCTCGTGGAGCGCGAGCAGCGCCTGGTCGCCCGGGTCCGTGAGGGCCTGGCCGACGTCCCCGAGGTCAAGGTCCTCTCGCTCTTCGGCGACGACGCCCCGCGGGTGGGCGTCATCTCCTTCGTGGTCGAGGGATGGAACAGCTCGCACTTCGCCGCCGCGCTCTCCGCCGAGTACGGCATCGGGGTACGCGACGGACTGTTCTGCGCCCACCCCCTCGTGCGGACCCTGCTCGGCGGCGAGTCCCAGGACCCGGGTGAGTGCGGTGCGCCGGAGGCGGCACCGGGGGAGCGGTCCCTGAACGCCATCCGGGTGAGCTTCGGCGCCGGTACGCCGGACGAGCACATCGAGAGGTTCCTGGGGGCCGTCCGCGAACTGGTGAACGACGGCGCCCGCTGGGCCTACCGCACCGAGGACGGCCGCTGCGTGCCGGACCGGGACGCGGCGCAGAACTGATCCGCGGATACGGCTCCGGCCGGGCACAGGGGGCGCGATGCCCTTGTGCCCGGCCGGAGCCGTATCGCTGTGTCCGCTCGCGGTGCTACGCGTCCAGCCCGATGGCGAAGGCCGCCTCCAGGTCGTGCTGGGAGTAGGTGCGGAAGGCCACGTGGGTGTCGGTGGCCTCGACGCCCTGGATCTTGCTGATCCGGCCCGGGATGACATCGGCCAGATCGTCGTGCCGGGCCACCCGGACCATGGCGATCAGGTCGTACGTACCGGTGACGGAGAAGACCTCGCTGACGCTGTCCAGCGCGGCGATGGCCTCGGCGATCTCCGGAATCCGGTCGACGCTGGTCTTGATGAGAACGATCGCGGTGATCACGGCTGGCTGTCTCCCTCGGTGGCCGTGGCTGGAGCTTTCACTCTAGTCCCCCGGAATCTCACCCATGCGTAGAGGAAGCCGGCGGCGAACCCCGCCACGTGCGCGAGGTACGCGACCCCGGGGCCGCTGCCCGCGTTCTGCGCCGCCAGCCACTGCAGGACGAACCAGAAGACCAGCACGATCCAGGCGGGGAAGCGCAGCGGCAGGAAGAAGAGGAAGGGGAAGAGGCTGGTGACGCGGGCCCGTGGGAAGAGCTGGAGGAACGCGCCGAGCACCGCCGAGATCGCCCCCGACGCGCCGACCAGGGTCTGGTCGGAGTCCGCGTGCACCACCGCGTAGGCGGCCAGGGCGAAATAGCCGCACACGAGGTAGAAGACGGTGAACTCGGTGCGGCCCATCCGTTCCTCGGCCATGGCCCCGAACACGTAGAGGAACAGCATGTTGCCCAGCAGGTGCAGCCAGCTCCCGTGCACGAACAGCGCGGTCAGCGGCGTGAGCGCGGCGCGCGCGGAGCCGTCCAGCAGCTCGCTGGGGATCACGCCCCACCGCTCGAAGTACCCGGCCTGGGCGGCGAGAAGGGCGTCGGGGCTGCTGCCGTAGGCCGGATTGAAACCGGAGAGCGGGCTGACGAGGAACACCGCACAGCACAGCGCGATCAGTCCGTACGTGACCGGGGCGCCCCCTGACACGGCCGCCGCCCCGAGCTCCTTGAGCCTGCGCCGCCAGTGGACTTCCCTCACGTCGATCACGTACAGAGCATGACGCACCGGCCGAGAACCGGACAGACCGCCTCGCCGTGCCGGTGCGGATGCCTGAGGCCGTAGGGTTGCAGCACGACATCCGCAGTTCGACGGCGCACCGCGAGATCGACGGACCAGGGCACGTACGACGCTCGACGAACCACGAAAGAGGACGCAACGATGACGACGGTTCCCCAGCCGACGGACGCGACTCGCTGGCGCTGCACGCTCTGCGGCAATCTCACGCGTTTCGACGTGACGCGCTCCTCGAAGGTCGTGGAGTACGTCCATCTCGACCTGGCCGGGGAGTCGAGTGTCGAGGAGCGGGAGGTGGTCAGTGAGACCATCGAGTCGGTGCGCTGCCGCTGGTGCAACGCCGTGGACCAGATCGAACTGGTCGACAGGCCCGGCGCCGACTCCTGACGGAGCCGGACGGACAGACATACACGGGAGTGATGGATGGTGGAGCAGCCGACAGGCGGCGCCGGACCGGCCGACGCGGCCGACGGCGCCGCGGAGTCGCTCGACCGTCCGCTGCCCGAGGGCGTACGCCGCAAGGTGGTCGCGCTGGTCTCGGACGCCTTCGGCGGCCTGACCGTCGGCGAACTCCCCGCCCAGCTGCGGCAGTACGCCCGGTTCACGCCGAGCCGGCGGGCGAAGTTCGCGGGGAACGCCATGGCGGCGGCCCTGGAGAGCGATCCGTCGTTCCGCCGGCGCATCGGTGAGCGCATCGGCCAGGCCCAGCCCGAGCTGGCCGAGGCACTCGCCTCCGGCGCCCCGCCCGCGGCCGCCGACCCGGCCGACGTGGCGGCGGCCGCCTATGTGCTGCGGCCCGCGGGCTGGGCGAAGCTCGTCGCGGCGGCGGGCGAGGAGGTCCAACGCGCACACGCCGAGCGGGCGGACGAGGAGTCCCGGCGCGAGGTGGAGCGGCTGCGCGAGGAACTCGACCGCGCGCGCGGCCAGACCAGGGCGGACACCGAGCGGCTGCGGGCGGAACTGGACGCCTCCCGCAAGGAGGCCGACTCCCTGCACCGCAAACTGCGCAGCGCGCTGAGCGAGGTGAAACGCGGGGAGGCCGCCCTGCGTAAGTCGGGCGCCGAGGCGGACGCCGTGCGCGCCGAGGCCGCCGCACAGGTCTCCGCGGCCGAGAGCGAGTCGCGGCGGCTCAAGGCGCGGCTCGCGGAGGCGGAGGCGGCCGTCGAGGCCGGCCGCAGGGCCGCGCGGGAGGGCCGGTCCGTCGAGGACATGCGGCTGAGACTGCTCCTGGACACCGTGCTCGACGCGGCCCAGGGGCTGCGCCGCGAACTGGCGCTGCCACCCGCCTCGATACGCCCCGCCGACGGCGTCGAGGCGGTGGAGCCCGGGCGGATGTCGCCGAAGGACATCGCGGCCCGGGCGCTCTCGGAGACCGATCCCGCGCTCCTGGACCAGCTGCTCGCCCTGCCGCAGGCCCATCTGATCGTCGACGGGTACAACGTCACCAAGACCGGCTATCCGCAGATGCCGCTGGAGAAGCAGAGGCTGCGCCTCCTGGGCGGCCTCTCGGTCCTCGCCGCCCAGACCGGCGCGGAGATGACCTGTGTCTTCGACGGGGCCGAGCTGGCGGCCCCCGTGCTGCTCGCACCCCCGCGCGGAGTCCGGGTGCTGTTCAGCAAGGCCGGGGTGACGGCCGACGAGCTGATCCGCCAGCTCGCCCGCGCCGAACCGCCGGGCCGGCCCGTGGTGGTGGTCTCCACGGACCGTGAAGTCGCCGACGGTGTCGCGAAGTCGGGAGCGAGACCGGTCGCGTCCGTCTTGCTCCTGAAGCGCCTTTCGCGCGTCTGAGGCGTCTTGTGCGGCAATGGGGGACTTGCCGGAATTCGTGGCACGGACCGTCAAGTCGCCGCTACGCGCAGTGCGATGAAAGTAAAGAAGTGCCAGGTGCGGCGAGATTTTGCTCGTGAGGATTTGAACTGATCACAAGATGGTCACTAGGGTCAGGCCTCGAACCTTCGCACGGTTGATTGCCCATCCGGGGTGACGGCGAAGGAACCGCCGAGTCCGTGACGTGCACGGAGCCGGGGAACCAGCCCTGTCCCCCCACCCGGTAGGCGGCTCGAGGAAGAAGGAGCTCGCCTTCGTGGCGTCCCACCGTCGTCCCAAGCAGCCGAGCCGCACCCGCGTGACCGTGCTCACCGCGACCGCCGCCGCTGCCGTGGCACTCACCTCCCAGGCCGCGCACGCCGACCCCAAGCCGACCAAGAGCGAGGTCAAGGCGAAGGTCGACAAGCTCTACCACGAGGCCGAGGTCGCCACCGAGAAGGCGAACGGCGCCAAGGAGCAGCAGGACGAGCTCAAGAAGCAGGCCGACGCCCTCCAGGACAAGGTCGCCCGAGGCCAGGAGGAGCTCAACGCCCTCCGTGGTGAGCTCGGTTCGCTGGCCACCGCGCAGTACCGCTCCGGGGGCCTCGACCCCTCCGTGCAGCTGCTGCTCTCCTCGGACCCGGACGGCTTCCTCGACAAGGCGTCCGCCCTCGACCAGCTGACGGCCAAGCAGGCCGAGTCGCTGCAGAAGATCCAGGCGAAGCAGCGGACCCTCGCGCAGGAGCGCAAGGAGGCGCAGGGCAAGCTCGCCGACCTCGCGGACGTCCGCAAGACGCTCAACGAGAACAAGAAGAAGTACCAGGGCAAGCTCGCGGACGCGCAGAAGCTGCTCAACACCCTCACCGCCGCCGAGCGGGCCAAGATGGCCCAGGACGAGCAGCGCGCCAGCCGCGCGGCCGGCGACCGGGTCGACCTCGGCAACGAGCTCCCCGCCTCCGCCCGCGGCGCCGCCGCCCTGAGGGCCGCCGCCACCCAGCTCGGCAAGCCGTACGTCTCCGGCGGAACCGGTCCCAACTCGTTCGACTGCTCGGGCCTGACCCAGTGGTCGTACGCCCAGGCCGGGGTGCAGCTCACCCGCACCACGTACACCCAGATCAACGACGGCCCGCGGGTCGGCCGCAGCGCCCTCAAGCCGGGCGACCTGGTCTTCTTCAACAACACCTCGCACGTCGGCCTCTACGCGGGCAACAACCAGATCCTGCACGCCCCGAAGCCGGGCGCCGTCGTCCGCTACGAGTCGATGGACTACATGGGCAGCTTCCAGTTCGGCGTGCGCCCCTGACGTCCGGACGGGCGAACCGCGCACCCCGCGGCATCGCGCCCCGCCGAGGACACCAGGTCCTGGGCGGGGCGTCGTCGTGTCCGGCGGGACGGCCGCGTCCCCGCCCCGCTCCCGCCACCGCGCGCGCCCGCCGGGTACGGCGCCGTCAGCCCCGCCGCCCGCGTCTCACCGTACGATCGGCTGGATGGCTGTTCGAACGCAGGACGCGCGGCGGGGCCGTACCCGCGGACGGAGCACGGCAGGCGCCGTGCTCGCCGTCCTGCTGCTCGCACCCGCGTGCGCGCCGTCCGAGGAGTCGGCGGCCGGGATCACCGCCGAGGAGGTCTCCGCCGCCCTGGAACGCCGCGCGGCGGCCGTCCTGGCCCATGACACCGGCGCCTACCTCGCCGGGATCGACCCGGAAGCCGCCTCCTTCAGGGCCGCGCAGGGCACCGAGCTGCGCAACCTCGCCGACGTACCGCTGAAGTCCTGGGAGTACGAGGTCGAGGGCCTGACGGCCGAAGGGGAGGGGCGGGTCACCGCCGAGGTCGAGCTGCGCTACCGCGTCCAGGGCTACGACCACGCCCCCGTCTCCGCCTCCCGCACGGTGGAACTGGTGCGCCGGGGCCGCGACGGCACCTGGTACATCGCCGGCGACCGTGCGGCGGACGGCTCCCCGGAGCAGCTCTGGCAGCAGGGCGACGTCGAGGCCGTGCGCGGCACGAACGCACTCGTCCTCGGAGTCGGGCGCACGACCGCGGAACTCCGCCGGATCGCGGCCACCGCGGACCGTGCCGTGCCGTCCGTCACCGGGTCCTGGCCCGAGCCCTGGTCAGGTCGCGTCGTGGTGATCGTCCCGGGGACGGTGGAGGACATGGCGGGACTCCTCGGCTCACCCGCCGCCAGCTACCGGGGGATAGCCGCCGTCACCACCGGTGAGGTGGGCGGCAGCGGGCACGCCCCGGCGGACCGGGTGATCATCAACCCGCAGGCCTACGGGATGCTCGGCGACTTCGGGCAGCGGGTCGTCCTCACCCACGAGACCACCCACGTCGCGACGCGCTCGTACACCTCGCCGGCCACCCCGGTCTGGCTGTCCGAGGGCTTCGCCGACCGCACCGCCTACCGCCACGAGACCCGTACCGCCGACGAGATCGCCCCCGAACTCGCCGAGGCGGTCCGGGCCGGCGACCTGCCGGCGCACCTGCCCACCGACGAGGACTTCGGGTTCGGCGGCGACGCCGGAGGGCTCGCCAGGGCCTACGAGGGCGCCTGGCTGGCCTGTGAGCTGATCGCCAGGGACTGGGGCGAGGAGGCGCTGATCGCCTTCTACAAGGCCGTCGGGAGCCGGGAGGAGCGCGACGGGGCGGTGGAGGAGGCCATGCACACGGTGCTCGGCACCACCCCGCAGGAGTTCACGGTGCGCTGGCGGGAGTATCTGAGCGCCCGGCTGGCCTGAACCGCTCCGCGCCGCCGGTCTCCGGAGCCCCGGTCACCGTCTCCCGCCACAGCCGCCGCCCGGCGGTCAGCGTCGCGGCGACGAGCAGCCCGTTGCGTACGGCCATCAGCGCCACGCCCCGCGCGTCACTGGCCACCACGTGCGCGAAGCCGAGCGGGAACTCCAGCACGGTCACACCCGTGGCGACCAGCACCAGACAGGCGGGCAGGACCATCCGGCTGCGCCGGAACACCAGGCAGACCGCGCCGACCCCCAGCGGCCACACCATGTACTGGGGGCTGATCACACGGCTGGTCACCGTGAACAGCAGCACGGCGGTGAACGCCGCGTCCGCGGGGGTGTGCCGCTCGAACGTACGCGCCCGCAGCCGCCACACCAGGAGCCAGCCGAACGCGAACACGCTCAGCGCCAGCGTCAGGGCGCCGACCAGCGCCACGTGCGGCCCGGCGAACTCCATCGAGCCGTAGCGGAGCTCCACCCGGCCCTCCCAGCCGAACTGCCGGGCGACGTGGAAGACCAGCGCCCCAAGCGACTCGATCTCCAGGCCCCGGTCCCGCTGGAAGGTCAGGAAGGCGAACGCCCCGGGCAGCGCGAGCGCCGCTGCCGCGACCAGCACCACCCCGGTCACCGCCGCGGCCGACCAGGACCTGCGGGTGTCCCGGCCCGGAGCGGTCCCCACCAGCAGCAGCACCGGCCAGACCTTCAGCAGCGTGCCGAAGGCCGCCAGGGCGCCCAGCACCCGCGGCTGCCGTACCCCCGCCAGCAGCGCCGCCACCGCGACCGCCGTCACCATCAGGTCGTAGCGGGCGTACACCGTCGGCCCGAGCAGCGGCACCCCCGCCACCCACAGCCACACGCCCGCCGGGCGGCCGCCGTGGCGGCCGCCCGCGTACAGCAGCAGGCCGAACACGAGCGCGTCGCAGAGCAGGGCGAGCACGAAGAACGCGGTGGCGTAGCCGAGGAAGGGCAGCAGATCCGGGGAGAGCACCGCGAGCGCGGCCGCGGGAGGGTACTGCCAGGTGACATCGTCCCGCGGGAAGGAACCCGCCCGCAGGACCTCGTACCAGCCCCGGTAGATCACCGAGACGTCGCTGGTCACGTCCGGGCCCGGCACCGTGAACACCTTGAGGACGCAGAGCATCAGCACCGTCCGGGTGAGGCTCCACACGGCGAGCTGCGGACCCCGGCCGAGCCGGCCATGCGTACCCGTCCTGACGGTCATGCACGCCATGATGCAGGCCCCCACGGTGCGGGAGCCGTCAGGCAGGGCCGTCGGGCGGCCCGGTACTGTCGGCGGCGATGGACAAGACGCTGATCGTGACGAACGACTTCCCGCCGCGCCCGGGAGGCATCCAGGCCTTCCTCCACAACATGGCGCTGCGCATGGACCCCGGGCAGATCGTCGTGTACGCCTCCACCTGGAAGCGCGGCGCCGAGGGCGCGGAGGCCACCGCCGCCTTCGACGCCGAGCAGCCCTTCACCGTGGTGCGCGACCGGACGACGATGCTGCTGCCCACCCCCGGGGTCACCCGGCGGGCCGTCCGCCTGCTGCGCGAACACGGCTGCTCCTCCGTGTGGTTCGGAGCCGCCGCGCCCCTCGGACTGATGGCCCCCGCGCTCCGCTCGGCGGGCGCGCGCAGGATCGTGGCCACCACGCACGGGCACGAGGCGGGCTGGGCCCAGCTGCCCGCATCCCGGCAACTGCTGCGCCGCATCGGCGAGGGCACCGACACGATCACCTACCTCGGCGAGTACACCCGCTCCAGGATCGCCGGCGCGCTCACCCCCCGGGCCGCGGACCGCATGGTCCAACTGCCGCCCGGGGTGGACGAGAAGACCTTCCACCCAGCGTCCGGGGGAGACCGGGTGAGGGAGCGGCTCGGGCTCAGCGACAGGCCCGTCGTGGTGTGCGTGTCGCGCCTGGTGCCGCGCAAGGGCCAGGACACCCTGGTGCTCGCCATGCCCGCGATCCTCGCGCGGGTGCCCGACGCCGTCCTGCTCGTCGTGGGCGGTGGCCCGTACGCCGGACAGCTGAAGAAGCTCGCGTCCGAGACCGGGGTCTCGGACTCGGTGCGCTTCACCGGCCCGGTGCCCTGGGAGGAGCTGCCCGCGCACTACGGCGCCGGCGACGTGTTCGCCATGCCCTGCCGCACCAGGCGCGGCGGCCTCGACGTCGAAGGCCTCGGCATCGTCTACCTGGAGGCCTCCGCGACGGGACTTCCGGTCGTGGCGGGCGACTCGGGCGGCGCGCCCGACGCCGTGCTCGACGGCGAGACCGGATGGGTGGTGCGGGGCGGCTCCGCCGAGGAGTCCGCCGACCGGATCGTCACCCTCCTCCAGGACCCGGAACTGCGCCGGCGCATGGGGGAGCGGGGCAGGGAGTGGGTCGAGGAGAAATGGCGCTGGGACCTGCTCGCGGAGAAGCTCCGGGCGCTGCTCTGAGCTGCTTCGGGACGTGACTCCGAGTTGCTTCGGGACACGGCTCCGAGGTGCATCGTGGGTGCTGTCCCGCTCGTGCGATGACCCGGCTCAGCCGCGGTAGATGGCCTCGACCTCGTCCGCGAAGTCCTTCGCCACGACGTTGCGCTTCAGCTTCAGCGACGGCGTGATGTGACCCGCCTCCTCGGTGAACTGCGCACCCAGGACACGGAACTTGCGCACCGACTCCGCCTTCGACACCGCGGCGTTGCCCTCGTCCACCGCACGCTGGACCTCGGCCAGGAGCTCGGGGTCCTCACGGAGCGAGAGGGCCGTCGAACCGGCCGGCTTGCCGTTCTCCTCCGCCCAGCGGGAGAGGAACTCCTCGTCGAGGGTGAGCAGCGCCCCGACGAACGGGCGTCCGTCGCCGACCACCATGCACTCGGCCACCAGGGCGTGCGCGCGGATCCGGTCCTCGATCACCGCCGGGGCGACGTTCTTGCCGCCGGCCGTCACGATGATCTCCTTCTTGCGGCCCGTGATCGCGAGATAGCCGTCCTCGTCGAGCGTGCCGATGTCACCCGTGTGGAACCAGCCGTCGGCCAGCGCCTCGGCCGTGGCCGCCTCGTTGCCCCAGTACCCGGTGAACAGGTGCTCGCCGTGCAGCAGCACCTCGCCGTCGTCGGCGATCCGCACGACCGAACCCGGCAGCGGCTGGCCCACCGTGCCGATCTTCTGGCGGTCCCACGGGTTGAAGGCCGTGGCCGCGCAGGTCTCGGTGAGGCCGTAGCCCTCCAGCACCGTGAAGCCGATCCCCCGGAAGAAGTGGCCCAGCCGCTCGCCCAGCGGCGCGCCGCCCGAGATCGCGTACTCGCCCCGGCCGCCGAGCACGGCGCGCAGCTTGCTGAACACCAGCCTGTCGAACACCTTGTGCTTGAGCCTCAGGCTCACCGACGGGCCCTGTGCGGTGCCCAGCGCGCGGCTGTAGGCGATCGCGGTGTCCGCCGCCCGGTCGAAGATCTTCCCCTTGCCGTCGGCCTGCGCCTTGGCGCGCGCCGAGTTGTAGACCTTCTCGAAGACACGCGGCACACCGAGGATCAGCGTCGGCCGGAACGACGCCAGCTCGTCGGTGAGGTTCTTGATGTCCGGCGCGCAGCCGAGCTTGATCGGGGCCATCACCGAGGCCACCTCGACCAGCCGGCCGAAGACGTGCGCGGTGGGCAGGAAGAGCAGGACGGAACACTCGCCCGTGCGGAAGAGGGGCTTGAGGCGCTCCACGATGTTGCCGCACTCGGCGAAGAAGCTGCGGTGCGTCAGCACACAGCCCTTGGGACGGCCGGTGGTGCCCGAGGTGTAGACGATCGTCGCCGGGTCGTCGGCCCGGGCGCTCGTCATGCGCAGGTCCAGGGCCTCGTCGGAGACGGCGGCACCCGCGCGGACCAGCTCGCCGACCGCGCCCCTGTCGATCTCCCAGACGTGCCGCAGACCGGGGAGCCGGTCGCGCACGGACGCGACCGAGCCCGCGTGGGTGTCGCTCTCCACGATCACGGCGACCGCGCCGGAGTCGCCGAGTATCCACTGGACCTGCTCGGCGGAGCTGGTCTCGTACACCGGCACGGTGACGGCGCCGGCGCTCCAGATGGCGAAGTCCAGCAGCACCCACTCGAAGCGGGTGCGGGACATCAGGGCCACCCGGTCACCGGGCTGGATGCCCGCCGCGATCAGCCCCCGGGCGGTGTCCCTGACCTCGGCGAGGAACTGCGTCGCGGTGACGTCGGTCCAGGCTCCGGCGACCTTCCGGCTCATCACCGCGACATCGGGATGCTGAGCGGCGTTGCGGCGGATGAGATCCGTCAGGTTTCCGTCCGCGGGGACCTCGTACAGGGCCGGAAGGCTGAACTCACGCAAGACTGCTGCTCCTCATCGGGCTCCGGTTCCACGGCTCTGTGCGACGCACCGGATCGGTCCAAGACTGGCAGATGCTCAGTGGGGTGAGCACGACTGGACGGCCCGGACGTTACCCACCGGTACGCGGTTCCGGAAAGGGGGCCCAGGCCAGATGTCTCGTGCGTCACACATATCGGTGGTCCTTCGGCGCACATTAGTCCACCCGTGTCCCGATCCGGAAGTAATCGCAGGTCCGACGGCATCTACCCAGAGCGGCGAGCCGCGACCTAGGGTGAGCTCCATGCATGCCGGTACACCGCACGATCAGCACACGATCCACACGCCGAGGACACGCGTGCACGTCGTCAGCGACGTGCACGGCAACACCGAGGCGCTGGCGCGCGCCGGGGACGGGGCGGACGCCCTGATCTGCCTGGGGGACCTCGTCCTCTTCCTCGACTACGCCGATCACTCGCGGGGGATCTTCCCCGACCTGTTCGGTGCCGCCAACGCCGACCGCATCGTCGAGCTGCGTACCGCCCGCCGCTTCGAGGAGGCCAGGGCCTTCGGGCGCGAGCTGTGGGCCGGCCGGGACCGCAACGCGGCGATCCTGTCCGCCGTACGCAAGCAGTACGCCGAGATGTTCGCGGTGATGCCCACCCCGACCTACGCCACCTACGGCAACGTCGACGTACCGGACCTCTGGCCCGAATACGCCAACTCCGGTACCACGGTGCTGGACGGGGACCGCGCCGAGATCGGCGGCCGGGTGTTCGGGTTCGTCGGGGGAGGGCTCAGGACCCCCATGAACACCCCCTACGAGATCAGCGACGAGGAGTACGCCGCCAAGGTCGAGGCGATCGGCCCCGTGGACGTGCTGTGCACGCACATCCCGCCGGACGTCCCGGAACTGACGTACGACACCGTCGCCCGGCGCTTCGAGCGCGGCAGCCGCGCCCTCCTCGACGCCATCCACCGCACCCGGCCCCGCTACGCGCTCTTCGGCCATGTGCACCAGCCGCTGGTCCGCCGGATGCGGATCGGAGCCACCGAATGCGTCAACGTCGGCCACTTCGCCTCGACCGGCCGCCCCTGGGCCCTGGAGTGGTGAGCGACACGGCCGCCGCCCGCGGGCCGGGGCGCGGACGGGCGGGCCGCCGGCACGCGATAGCCTGCACACGGCAGGCCTCTGCCGAACGCGACCGGTACACCGCACTGGAGGGCCACGGCGATGGCTGAACACACCAGCTCGAGCATCACGATCGACGCTGCACCGGCCGACGTCATGGGAGTGATCGCCGACTTCGCGCGCTATCCGGAGTGGACCGGCGAGGTCAAGGAGGCCGAGATCCTGGCCACCGACGACCAGGGCCGCGCCGAGCAGGTCCGCCTCGTCCTCGACGCCGGGGCGATCAAGGACGACCACGTCCTCGCGTACACCTGGAACAGCGAGTACGAGGTCGACTGGACCCTGGTGAAGTCCCAGATGCTGCGCGCCCTCGACGGCAGCTACGCCCTGGCGCCCCTGGGCGACGGCGAACGCACCCAGGTCACCTACCGGCTCGCCGTGGACGTCAAGATCCCCCTCCTGGGCATGATCAAGCGCAAGGCCGAGAAGGTCATCATCGACCGCGCCCTCGCCGGGCTGAAGAAGCGCGTCGAGTCCGTCCCGAAGGGCTGACCAGGTGCGTACGGTCCTCGTCACCGGCCCCGGAGGGGCGGGCCGTACCACCGTCGCCGCGGCCACCGCGCTCGCCTCCGCCCGCGGCGGCCGCCGCACCCTGCTGGTCTCGTCCGACGCCGTCCCTGCCCTCCCCGCGGACGGCGGGGCGGCCGACGAACGGCTCTCCGTCGTCCGGGTCGACTCCGCCGCCCACTTCAGGGAGGAGTTCCTCGAACTCCAGACGCGGGCGTCGGGAGTCCTCGACCTGCTCGGCGCCAACCGTCTCGACGGCGAGGAGCTCACCGAACTGCCGGGCAGCGCCCAGCTCGCCCTGACGCACACCCTGCGCCGGGTGGCCGGGGGCGACCTGTCGGAACACGGCTACGAGGTCGTCGTCGTCGACCTGCCTCCGCTCCAGGACGCCCTCGCCCTGCTCGCGCTGCCCGCGCAGCTGCGGCGCTACCTGCGCCGGCTGCTTCCCCAGGAGCGCCAGGCCGCCCGCGCCCTGCGCCCGGTCCTCGCCCAGCTCGCCGGCGTCCCCATGCCCGCGCAGTGGCTCTACGAGGCCGCGGCCCGCAAGGACGCGGAACTCGCGGCCGTCCAGGCGCTGATCGAGGACGCCGCGACCACCGTGCGGCTCGTGGCGGAACCGGGAGGGGCGGCGGGTGAGGCGCTGAGCTCGGTCCGCACCGGACTCGCCCTGCACGGGCTGCGCGTCGACTCCGTCGTCGCCACCCGGGTCCTGCCCCGCCACTCGGCCGACCCGTGGTTCGCCGACCTCGCCGCGGCCCAGGAGAAGTGCCTGGACCGCTGGCGGCAGGACTGGGCGCCGGAGACACCCGTGCGCGAGACGGCGCACCTGGGCCGCGAGCCGCGCACGCCGGACGACCTCGCCCTGATCGCCCCGGGCTGCGAGCCCGACGGCCGTGAGCCGGGACACGCCGGGGATCCCTGGTGGACGGAGGACTCCGGTGACGGAGTCATCTCCTGGTGCCTGCCCCTGCCGGGCGCGGCCAAGGAGGACCTGCGGCTCGTCCGGCGCGGAGACGAACTGCTCCTGACCGCGGGCCCGTTCCGGCGCGTGGTGCGCCTGGAGTCCGCGCTGCGCCGCTGCACCGTCTCGGGGGCGGCGCTCACCGACGGCGTGCTGCGTGTCCGGTTCACGCCGGACCCCGCGCTCTGGCCCCGCACGCAGTGAACGGCCCGCCGCCGTTCGGGTAACGTCGGTGGTACGTGGCCCGTCCGGCCGCGCACGCAACCGTGTCGCAGGAGTCCGCCATGAGTGAATCCACCGATCGTCCCGTCGACGACGACGCGTGGGCGGAGGCCTGCGCCGAGGACCTCGAAGCGGAGAAGGCGCGCCGCCGGGCGCAGTACGGGCAGCAGCAGGGTTCCGCCGCCGAGGAGCTGCGCAAGCTCATCGACGCGGTGGCCGACAAGGTCTCCTCGCTGCAGACGCCCCTGCTCGGCATGGCCGCCCAGGGCACCGTCCAGCAGGTGATCCGCCAGGCGAGGACCGCGGTCGAACCCGTCATCGAGCGCAACCCGGAACTCTTCGACCATCTCGCCGCCGCCGGCAACGAGCTCCTGGCCGCCTACCGCTCGGCCGTCGAGGGCCAGGAGGGCCGCTGGACCAAGGGCACCGAGGGCGCCGGAGGGGCCCCGGGGACGGGAAAGAAGGCGGCTCAGGACCCCTCGGTCCCGCGTGACGAGGGCACCGCCGGCAGCGAACACATCGACCTGGACTGACCCAGGGCAGGAAATACCCGTCCCCGGCTCGGGTACGGTTGGCCATAGCGGGGCTCGACCGAAACTGAGGGATTCATGGGACTCACCATCGGCGTCGATATCGGCGGCACGAAGATCGCGGCTGGAGTGGTCGACGAAGAGGGCCGGATCCTCTCGACGTTCAAGGTATCGACTCCGCCTACCGCCGAAGGCATCGTGGACGCGATCAGCGCCGCGGTGTCCGGGGCGAGCGAGGGACACGACGTCGAGGCCGTAGGCATCGGCGCCGCCGGATACGTCGACGACAAGCGCGCCACCGTGCTCTTCGCGCCCAACATCAACTGGCGGCACGAGCCGCTCAAGGACAAGGTCGAGCAGCGGGTCGGCCTGCCCGTCGTCGTCGAGAACGACGCCAACGCGGCGGCCTGGGGCGAATACCGCTTCGGCGCCGGCCAGGGCCACGACGACGTCATCTGCATCACGCTCGGCACGGGCCTGGGCGGCGGCATCATCATCGGCAACAAGCTGCGCCGCGGACGCTTCGGTGTGGCGGCGGAATTCGGCCACATCCGGGTCGTCCCCGACGGCCTGCTCTGCGGCTGCGGCAGCCAGGGCTGCTGGGAGCAGTACGCCTCCGGGCGGGCGCTCGTGCGGTACGCGAGGCAGCGTGCCAACGCCACCCCGGAGAACGCAACGATCCTGCTGGGCCTCGGCGACGGCACGGTCGAGGGCATCGAGGGCAAGCACATCAGCGAGGCCGCCCGCCAGGGCTGCCCCGTGGCCGTCGACTCCTTCCGCGAGCTGGCCCGATGGGCAGGGGCCGGCCTCGCCGACCTCGCCTCCCTCTTCGACCCCTCGGCGTTCATCGTCGGCGGCGGGGTCTCCGACGAGGGCGAACTGGTCCTCGACCCGATCCGCAAGTCGTTCCGGCGCTGGCTGATCGGAGGCGAGTGGCGTCCGCACGCACAGGTGCTCGCCGCCCAGCTCGGCGGCAAGGCAGGTCTGGTCGGCGCGGCCGACCTGGCACGCCAGGGCTGATCCCGGCCACAGCACCTCCGACGCCCGTCGCGCCCCCGTGGGTGCGGCGGGCGTCCGTCGTATCGTGCCGTGCATGGTCACCACGCCGATGCCCCTGCCCGACTCCCGTACCGAGCCGGACGGTTCAGCCGTCATCCGGGTGCTCAGCTACAACGTCCGCTCGCTGCGGGACGACACCGAGGCTCTCGCCCGTGTCATCCGCGCCTGCTCACCCGACCTGGTGTGCGTCCAGGAGGCCCCGCGCTTCTTCCGCTGGCGCAAGGCCGCGGCGCGGCTCGCGGCCATGACCGACCTGGTGATGCTCAGCGGGGGCGCCACGGCCGCCGGGCCGATGCTGCTCTGCTCCCTGCGCGCCACGGTGGAAAGCACTCACGACGTGCTGCTGCCGCTCACCCCGGGACAGCACCGGCGCGGCCTGGCCACCGCGGTCGTACGCTTCGCCGGGGCCAGGCTCGGTGTGGTGAGCTGCCACCTGAGCCTCCGCAGCGATGAGCGCCACACCCAGGCGGGTCTGCTGCTGGAACAGCTGGACGCCATGGACGTCCCCCACGCCGTGGTGGCCGGTGACCTCAACGACGTACCGGAGGGGCGGGCGTTCGGGAGACTGGCCGGACGTCTCCAGGACTGCCGGACCGTGCGGCCGTGGGGCGGCGAGCACACCTTCCCGCCCGGCGCGCCGGACAGGCGTATCGACGCGGTGTTCGCGACCGGTGGCGTGGAGGTCCTCGGCTGCGGAGTGCCGGTGGACCTGCCCGGGGTCACCGAGGCCGATCTGAGGGCGGCCACGGACCACCTGCCCGTACTGGCCGCTCTCCGGGTGCCCGCGGCCCGCTGACGCGCGGACACCCCGCACGGGGGGCGCGGTCAGACGACCGCGCCGCGCCCCGGGTTGTCGTCCTCCTCGTCGTCGTCCGGCATACGCGCCACCAAGGTGACGAAGCCGCCCAGGAAACCGCCGATGCAGAGCGTGGTCAGCCACCACGTCATCTCCCACTGCATCAGCACCGCGAGCAGCATCAGCACCGGCCCGCCGACGACCGCGAGCCAGCCGAACTTCGCCGTCACATCGGCCTCCGGCAGGGGAGGCGGCTCCGGCGGGACGAAATGACCCTCCTCGCCGTCGTCCGGATCGTCGCCGTCCGACGGCTCCACGAGGTCGTAGTCGCGCGGGCCGGCCACTCCGGGGGCGAAGACGACGGAACCGCCGAGCGGCTTCTTCTCCCCCCCGCCGGCCTTCCCGCTCATGCCCTTGTCGGCGTCGTCGCCCGGGACGGAGTCCGGCGCCGGGTCCAGGACGTTGAGCTGGTCCTCCTCCAGCAGGGCCAGGTCCTCCACCGGCTTGAAGGGCTTGGCGCCCGGCGGGTCCGGCGGTTCCTCGCCGTATCCCGCGACGATCGCCTCCCAGGCCGCCGCCTCGTCGAGCGGCTCGGCCCGCTCCGCGCCCTCGGGTACGGACGTGTTGTCCGTGGGGCGCGGTTCGCGCTCCTCGTCGCTGCCCGCGCGCTCCGCGTCGTGCTCAGCCACCGGTCGTGCTCCCCTTCTTGCCGGCGTCGGATGCGATGCGGTCGATGAACCGGTAACTCTCCTCGAAGATCCGCTCCGCGTCATGGTCCAACGTCGCCACGTGGTAGCTCTGTTCCAGGAGGATCTCCTCCACGTCCCTGGACGAGACGCGGCTGAGGATCCGCGCGGAGTCGGCCGGGGGCACGACGTGGTCCCGCGGGCTGTGCAGCAGCATCACCGGCTGGGTGACCTGCGGCAGATCGGCGTCGACCAGACGGAAGAAGTTCCGCAGGGAGTGCGCCGCGTGCAGCGGCACCCGGTCGTACCCCACCTCCTCGGCACCCTCGAGCGCGATGTCGCCGACCAGCCCCTTCGTCGTACGCACCAGGTGCCGGGCGACGGGAAGGGCGTACGCCGACAGGCCGTGCACCTTGTTGGCCGGGTTCACCAGCACCAGACCGGCGACCTCGTCACCGTGCTTGGCGGCGAGACGCAGCGCCAGGGCGCCGCCCATCGAGAGGCCGAGGACGAAGACCCGCTCGCAACGGGACAGCAGCGCCCGCAGCTCCCGGTCCACCTCCGCGTACCAGTCCTGCCAGCCGGTGACCGCCATGTCCTGCCAGCGCGTGCCGTGTCCGGGCAGCAGCGGGAGGGAGACGGTCAGTCCGCGCTCCGCCAGGGAGTCGGCCCAGGGCCGCAGGGACTGAGGGGAACCCGTGAATCCGTGACAGAGGAGGACGCCGACCTCTCCGCCCTCGTGGCGGAACGGCTCGGCTCCAGGGAGGACCGGCACCGGGGTCTCCTGTTCATGAAGCGGGGCAGGGTACGGGGGTGTACGAAAGGATTACCTCACCGTACGCGACCGGGCCGACACCGACCAGGGCCGTCACCGCCCGAGCGGCCGTGACTCCGCCGCCGTGCGGCGGCGCATCCGCTTCCGGGCGACGGGGGAGGCCGCGGCGCCACAGGCTATGGTCTGTCGGACGGCACACAGGAGGCACCAGAGTTGATCTACGGCGCAATGAAGTTCTCCATCGGCGGCTCCCTGAAACTCGCCTTCCGGCCGTGGGTGGAGGGCCTGGAGAACATCCCCGCACACGGGCCTGCGATCCTCGCGAGCAACCACCTCTCGTTCTCCGACTCCTTCTTCCTCCCGGCGGTCCTCGACCGCAAGGTGACCTTCATCGCCAAGTCGGAGTACTTCACCGCACCCGGGGTGAAGGGGAAGCTCACCGCCGCCTTCTTCAAGGGCGTGGGCCAGCTCCCCGTCGACCGCTCCGGCGGCCGCGGGGCCGGTGAGGCGGCGATCAGGGCCGGGATCCAGGTGATCGAGAGCGGCGGGCTCTTCGGCATCTACCCCGAAGGCACCCGTTCGCCCGACGGACGGCTCTACCGGGGCAAGCCGGGAGGTCTCGCCAGGGTGGCCCTGGCCACCGGCGCCCCCGTCATCCCCGTCGCCATGATCGACACGGAGAAGATCCAGCCCCCCGGCCAGGTGATGCCCAAGCTGATGCGGCCGGGCATCAGGATCGGCGAGCCGCTCGACTTCAGCCGGTACCAGGGCATGGACGGTGACCGCTTCATCCTGCGCTCGGTGACCGATGAGGTCATGTACGAGATCATGAAGCTCTCCGGCCAGGAGTACGTGGACATCTACGCCACCGCGGCCAAGCGCCAGATCGCCGAGGAGGCGAAGAGCAGGCGGCAGGCCGCCGAGGAGGCGAAGAACAAGGGGACCGGGCGCTCCGGCGCGTAGACGTGCGGCAGGGTGCCCGCAGCGGGCACCATGGCGGGGGACACGGGGAGGACACGGGGGACATGGCCGGGCGTGAACGGGTCGTGCGGATGTCGGTCGAGCAGCCGCTCTGGCGGGCGCTGACCGCGTACCGCGTGCTGACCTTCGTCTACGCGGCGCTGCTCGCCGGCTTCGGGCGCGAGAAGTACGAGCGGCCCTGGGTGGCCGTGGCGTTCCTCGCGTTCCTCGCCCTGTGGACACTGATCACGCTCCCCAGGGTCGCCAACGCGGCGAGCTGCACCAAGCGCTTCCTCGGCCTCGACCTCACGGTCGCCCTGACCGGCATCCTGCTGACCCCGCTGGCCGACCTCGACGCACAGCACTCGGACGGACCGACGCTTCCGTCGATCTGGACCGCGGGTTCCGTCCTCGCCTTCGCGCTCAAGGGCGGCTGGCGCTGGGCGGCGTTCGCGTCCACCCTCGTGGCGGCGGCGAACATCGTCGAGCGGGGCGAACCCAGCGAGGACACCTTCCACAACGTCCTCCTGGTCTGGGTGGCCTCGATCGCCATCGGGTACGTCGTCGAGGTGGCCCGGGCGAGCGAGCGCACCCTGGCCCGCGCCCTGGAGATCGAGGCGGCGACCCGGGAGCGGGAGCGCCTCGCGCGCGACATCCACGACAGCGTCCTCCAGGTCCTGGCCATGGTCCAGCGACGCGGGACAGCCCTCGGCGGCGAGGCCGCCGAGCTGGGGCGGATGGCCGGGGAACAGGAGGTCGCCCTGCGGACCCTGGTCTCCAGCGGCCTGGTGCCCACGAGCCGGCTCTCCGAGGACAGCGCGGAGGGCGCGGTCGTCCGGGTGACGGACACCGACGTGACCCCGGACGCCGAATCCGACCTGCGCACCCTGCTCGCCGCCCACGCCGGGGCCAGGACCACGTTCGCCGAGCCCGGCGCCCCGGTGATGCTCGCGGCGCACGCGGCGCGCGAACTGGCCGCGGCGGTGAGCGCCGCACTCGACAACGTCCGCGTCCACGCGGGGCCGGAGGCCCGCGCGTGGATCCTGGTCGAGGACGAGCCGGACGAGGTGATCGTGACCGTCCGGGACGACGGCCCGGGTATCCCGGAGGGCCGTCTCGACCAGGCGGAGGGTGAGGGCCGGCTCGGTGTCGCCCTCTCGATCCGCGGCCGGCTGCGCGATCTGGGCGGCACGGCAGAGCTGATCTCGGTGTCAGGTCAGGGCACCGAGGTCGAGTTGAAGGTTCCGAAGGTTCCACGGGGGAAGGCAGGATCGGCCCGATGAGCACACCGCACACGCAGAAGTCCGAGGACCAGGCCATCAGGGTCATGGTGGTGGACGACCATCCGATGTGGCGCGACGCGGTCGCCCGTGACCTGGCGGAGTCGGGGTTCGACGTCGTGGCGACCGCCGGCGACGGCCCGGGTGCCGTCCGCCGGGCCACGGCGGCGGTGCCCGACGTCCTCGTGCTCGACCTGAACCTCCCCGGGATGCCCGGCGTCCAGGTGTGCAAGGAACTGGTCGGATCCCTTCCCGGGCTGCGCGTCCTGGTGCTCTCCGCCAGCGGTGAGCACGCCGACGTGCTGGAGGCGGTGAAGTCTGGTGCCACCGGCTATCTGCTCAAGTCGGCCAGCACCCGGGAGCTGACGGACGCCGTCCGCGCCACGGCGGCCGGAGACCCGGTCTTCACCCCCGGACTGGCCGGGCTGGTTCTCGGTGAGTACCGCAGGCTCGCCTCCGACCCGGCCCCGGTGACCCCGGACCGGCCGAAGGCCCCGCAGCTGACCGACCGGGAGACGGAGGTCCTGCGGCTCGTCGCCAAGGGACTCTCGTACAAGCAGATCGCCGAGCGGCTGGTCATCTCGCACCGCACCGTGCAGAACCACGTGCAGAACACCCTGGGCAAGCTTCAGCTGCACAACAGGGTGGAGCTCGTGCGGTACGCCATCGAGACCGGCCTCGACGAGGGGTGACGGCCGGCCCCGCGCCGTGACGCCGGTCCGCGAGGCGCGGTGAGCCGCCTCGCGGACCGGTCGCCGTACGAGGGCGGGCACACCCCGTGGCCGAGCGGCGGCCGGCCTGCGCGGGCCGTATATTCGCGAGGACCGGCCCCGCCCCCCCCTGACCCGGGAGACCTCGTGGAAATCCTGGCCTTCGGTGTGCAGTCCGACGAGAAGCCGTTGATCGAGAAGGCGTTCGAAGGCGTGCACGACGTCCGCTGCCTCGACGTGTTCCTCACCGAGGACACCGCCCCGATCGCGGCCGGCCACGAGATCGTCTCCACCAGTGTCAACGCCGACCTCGGCAGCAAGGTCCTTCAGACGCTCGCCGCCGGCGGCACACAGATGATCGCGCAGCGTTCCACCGGCTTCAACAACATCGATCTCGCCGTGGCCGAGCGGCTCGCCCTCCAGGTCGCCCGCGTCTCGTACTACTCCCCCTACTCGGTGGCCGAGTTCGCCTGGACGCTCGCCATGGCCGTCAACCGCCGCATCGTCCGCGCGGTGAGCCGGACCAGGGACTTCGACTTCCGGCTCGCCGGCCTCCTCGGGCGTGACATGCACGGCCGCACGGCCGGGGTGGTCGGCACCGGGAAGATCGGCGAGGCCTTCACCCGGATCGCCCACGGCTTCGGTATGAACCTGCTCGGCTGGGACGTCGCCGAGAACCCCGCCTGCACCGCACTCGGCATGACGTACGTCGACAAGGAGCAGCTCTTCGCCGAGGCCGACCTGATCAGCCTCCACGTCCCCCTGCTCCCCGCCACCCAGCACCTCATCGGGGCCGAGGCGCTGTCCGTGATGAAGGACGACGCCATCCTGGTCAACTCCAGCCGCGGCGGCCTCATCGACACCCGCGCCCTCGTCACCGAGCTGAGGGCCGGCCGGTTCACCGGCGTCGGACTCGACGTCTACGAGGCGGAGGCGGGCCTCTTCTACGTCGACAAGTCCGTCGAGGGCATCGACGACGACACCCTCGCCCGGCTCGTGACCTTCCCCAACGTGATCGTCACCTCGCACCAGGCGTACTACACACGGGACGCGGTGGGGCAGATCATCGACGCCACCGTGCGGAACGTCACCGACCACCTGGCCGGCCGCCGCAGCGAGAACTTCCTCGTCCCGGCGCCACCCGCCTCCTGACACCGGCCGGCGGCGGCCCGGAGATCCGCCCCGTCCGCGACGCGGTCCCTCAGCCGGCCACCGGCAGTGCCGCCAGCAGCCCGGTGACGATCGCCGCGCCCCGCAGCGTCAGCACCGACTCCGGATGGAACTGCACCGAGGCGAAGCCGCTGCCCCGCAGCGCGTGCAGCTCACCGGAATCCCGGTCCCGGCTCGCCTCGATGCCGTGGGCACCCAGCTCGGTGGCCGCCGCGTCGTCGCACAGGGCCGTGAAACTGTTGTAGAAGCCGACGGTCTCCGGCCTGCCGAACAGCTCGATCCGCGTCTGCGCGCCCTGGTACGGGACAGCCTTCCGGGCGATCTCCAGGCCGAGTTCCGCCGCGATCAGTTCGTGGCCCAGGCAGACCCCGAGGAGCCCGTGCCGGTGCTCCCGCACCAGTTCGGCCGTGAGCTCCCGCAGCAGCCGCATCTTCGGATCCGAGAGGTCCCCCGGGTCGCCGGGCCCCGGCCCGAGTACGACGGGGCCCTCGTGCGCCAGTACGGCCTCCCGCAGACCGGGGGAGTCGTACCGGCGCACGGACACCGAGAGGCCCGATGAGCGCAGCAGATGCGCCAGCATCGCCGTGAAGGTGTCCTCGGCGTCCACCACCAGCGCGTGGCCCGACAGCTCCCGCGTGCGTTCCCGCATCCGCAGCCAGAAGGGCGCGAGCCCGCCGCGCCGGTCGTCGAGGGCCGCCTGGACCCGGGGATCGGAGGCGAGCCGGGGCCTGTGGGCCTCCGACCCCGGCCGGCCGGGCAGGACGCCCAGCGCGGTCAGCACGCCGGCCGCCTTGGCATGGGTCTCGGCGACCTCGCCGGCCGGATCCGAATGGCGCACGAGCGTCGCCCCCACCGGCACACGCAGCCGGCCCGACGCGGAGATGTCGGCGGTCCGGATCAGGATCGGCGAGTCCAGGGTCTGGGCGCCGCCGGGCTCCTGGCCCACCAGGGCCAGCGCGCCGGCGTAGTACCCGCGGCCCCCGGGTTCGTAGCGCTCGATCACCCGGCAGGCGTTCTGCACCGGGGAACCGGTGACGGTCGCCGCGAACATGGTCTCCCGCAGGACCTCGCGGACGTCGAGCGACGAGCGACCGCGCAGCTCGTACTCGGTGTGCGCGAGGTGGGCCATCTCCTTCAGGCGGGGACCCACCACCACACCGCCCATGTCGCCCACGGTGCACATCATCTTGAGCTCCTCGTCGACCACCATGGAGAGCTCCTCGGTCTCCTTGCGGTCGCCGAGGAAACCGAGCAGCCCCTCCGCGGACGGCCCCCCGGCCGGGTAGCGGTACGTCCCGCTGATCGGGTTCATCACGACCGTCCCGCCCGACATCCGCACATGGACCTCCGGGCTCGCCCCCACGAGGGTCCGCCCACCCGTCACCCGCCGCCGCCCCGAAGAGGAGAGCCCTCCGGGCTCACCGCCACCCGTCGCCCGTCGCCGCCCCGAAGAGGAGAGCCCTCCGGGCTCACCGCCACCCGTGTGGACGACGAACGTCCAGTACGCCCCGCGCTCGCCCTCCAGCAGCCGCCGGAACAGCGCCAGCGCGTCCGCCCTGCCGAAACCGGGGATCTCACCGGTGAAGGTCCGGCGGATCACGAAGTTCGCGCCCTCGCCGCGGCCGATCTCGTCCTCGACGACCCGCCGGACGATGTCCTCGTACGCGGAGTCCGGGACGTCGAACCCCCCGTCCTCCACCCGCACCGCGTGGCCGGGCAGCTCTGCGATCACCTCGGCCAGCGGCAGCTCGCGCACCTCCCTGGCCACCAGCACGGAGAGCGGGGTCCCGTCGTCCCGCACGTCGAACCCGCGCTCGGCGATCTGCCGGAACGGCACGAGGGCCAGCGACGGCAGGTCGCCCACGGGGATGTCGGCGAGCCGTTCCACCTCACGCATCTCACCGGTCAGGAGCTCGACGGTGTCCTGGTCCCGGCCCGGGGTGCGCCTGCGCAGCAGCGCGAAGGGCGGGGCGTCGTCACGGAGCAGGGCGGAGAGCGGACCGGCTGAGCGGTCTTGCATGGGCGTTCCTTCCGGGGGAGGAACGGCTTCCGGTGCGAAACGCAGAGAAGGCCGCCCCTCGGGCGGCCTTCGCGGAGTCTGTACGCGCGATGTGTCAGTGGGCCGCCGGATGAGCGGTCCACCACCAGTTCTGGGTCGTCTGCGCGAACATGGCTCGTACCCTAGCCGATGAAGTGGCCAAACGAGCGCGTGTCTCATTTCCTGAGCGCGCGGACGGGACGGCCCCGCCGACCCCGTAGTGTTGTCAAGGTGACCGTGAACGCCAATACCTCCGTCGCCGGTGGCCACACCTGGCGAGACCTTCCCGCGGCGCAGCAGCCCGAGTACCCCGATGCCGAGGCTCTGCGCGACGTACTCGCGGACCTCGAGTCGTATCCCCCGCTCGTCTTCGCGGGCGAGTGCGACCAACTGCGCGCCCGCCTGGGAGCCGTCGCCAAGGGCGAGGCGTTCCTGCTGCAGGGCGGTGACTGCGCCGAGGCCTTCGACGCCGTCTCCGCCGAGCACATCAGGGCCAAGCTGAAGACCCTGCTCCAGATGAGCGCCGTCCTGACGTACGCGGCCTCCGTGCCCGTCGTCAAGATCGGCCGCATCGCCGGGCAGTACTCGAAGCCGCGATCCAAGCCGACCGAGACCCGCGACGGCGTGACCCTGCCGACCTACCGCGGCGACTCGGTCAACGGATTCGAGTTCACCGAGGCGGCCCGCGTACCGGACCCCGAGCGGCTCAAGCGGATGTACCACGCGTCCGCGTCGACGCTGAACCTGGTCCGCGCCTTCACCACCGGCGGATACGCGGACCTGCGCCAGGTGCACGCCTGGAACCAGGACTTCGTGAAGTCCTCGCCGTCCGGTCAGCGCTACGAGGCCCTGGCCCGTGAGATCGACAACGCGCTCAACTTCATGGAAGCGTGCGGCACGGACCCGGCCGAGTTCAAGGCGGTCGAGTTCTACGCCTCGCACGAGGCACTGCTCCTCGACTACGAGTCCTCGCTGACGCGTACCGACTCGCGCACCGGGCAGCTCTACGACACCTCGGGCCACATGGTCTGGGTCGGTGAGCGCACCCGCCAGATGGACGGCGCGCACATCGAGTTCGCCTCCAGGATCCGCAACCCCATCGGGATCAAGCTCGGCCCGACGACCACCGTCGACGAGGCCCTCGGCTACATCGAACGCCTCGACCCCGAGCGCGAGCCCGGCCGGCTGACCTTCATCGTCCGCATGGGCGCCGACAAGGTCCGCGACAAGCTCCCCGAGCTCGTCGAGAAGGTCACCGCGTCCGGTGCGCAGGTCGTCTGGGTGACCGACCCGATGCACGGCAACACCTTCGAGGCCGCCTCCGGGCACAAGACGCGCCGCTTCGACGACGTCCTGGACGAGGTCAAGGGCTTCTTCGAGGTGCACAAGCAGCTCGGCACGCACCCCGGCGGCATCCACGTCGAGCTCACCGGTGACGACGTCACCGAGTGCGTCGGCGGTGGCCACGAGATCTTCGTGGACGACCTGCACCAGCGTTACGAGACGGCCTGCGACCCGCGCCTCAACCGCAGCCAGTCCCTCGACCTGGCGTTCCTCGTCGCCGAGATGTACCGCGACCAGTAGGACCACCCGGCATACGCACCTGTGGGGCACGGATCGATGTGATCCGTGCCCCACAGGCGTACCGGGGCTTTTGCGCACCCGAAGTCACGGGTAAGGTTAGGTTAGCCTCACCGAAAGATCGGGACGGCACAGCAGCGATCGACCCGCCGGGAGGTGAACCGCATGTACGTCTGCTCCTGCTTCGGCATCACGGAGGACCAGGTCAAGCAGCATGCGGACGGTGGAGCCTGCACGCCCCGCCAGATCGCTTCCGCCTGCAAGGCAGGCACCGACTGCGGTGGCTGTGTCCGCAGGATCCAGGCGCTGCTCGGCCGCGGCGACTGCCCGCGCCGCGAGCTCGTCGAGGGCCGCACGGCACCGGCGGGCGCCCCGGCCGGTGCGCCCGCCCTCGGTGCCGTACCCGACGTCAGGCTCTCCGACGCCGCCTGAGCGGTGCGCCGGGGTCCGCCCGGAGGATCAGCTCTCGGGCTGCTCGATCAGCTGGGCGATGTAGAGGGGCTCCCCGAGCTTCTCGATCAGCTCCAGCTGGGTGTCGAGATAGTCGATGTGGTGCTCCTCGTCCTCCAGGATCGACTCGAAGATGTTCGCGGACGTGATGTCGCCCTTGCCGCGCATCACCTCGATGCCCCGCCTGAGACGGTCGATCGCCTCCACCTCGACCTGCCGGTCCGCCTGGAACATCTCCGTGACCGTCTGGCCGACCCGCACATGGAAGAGCCGCTGGTAGTTCGGCAGCCCGTCGAGGAACAGGATCCGGTCGGTGAGGATCTCCGCGTGCTTCATCTCGTCGAACGATTCCGCCCGGGTGTACTTGGCCAGCTTCGTCCAGCCGAAGTTCTCCTGCATCTTCGCGTGCAGGAAGTACTGGTTGATGGCAGTCAATTCGGCGGTCAGCTGTTCGTTGAGGAACTCGAGGACCTCGGGGTCGCCCTGCATCGCAGAGGCTCCTTCCAACCGGTGAACTGGGCATGTGTGCGCGCATCCTCGCATCGGGCCATCCGACCGTCCAGTAAGTGCACGCTTAGTACGAGTTGACCGGATCGGCTCTTCCCCTGGTCATGACCACCCCTGCCTGTCTGTCACCATGGAGGCATGGGTCAGCCGGAGAGCCGGGAAAGCGGCACAGCAGAGCAGTCCGGGCTTCCGCCGGGGCAGAGGCTGCAGCGGGGCTGGCCGGTCACCCATTACGGGCCCGTGCCGAAGTTCAAGCCGGACCGCTGGGAGTTCAGGGTCTTCGGTGCCACGGCCGACGGTGACAAACACTGCTGGAATCATCGGGAATTCTCCGCACTGCCCTTCTCGTCGGTCCTCGCGGATCTCCATTGCGTGACGAAATTCAGCATGCTCGGAGCGGAATGGGGCGGGATCCTGGCCCGCGAGGTGGTGGAGCTGGCCCCGCCCGCACCCGAGGTCACCCATGTGATGGTCTGGGCGGAATACGGCTTCAGCTCGAACCTGCGGATCGACGACTTCATGTCGGACCGGACCCTCTTCGCCACCCACAAGGACGGTGAGCTGCTCACCGCGGAGCACGGCTTCCCGCTGCGCCTCGTCGTCCCCCACCTGTACGCCTGGAAGGGGCCCAAGTGGGTGCGGGGCATCGAGTACATGACGGCGGACCGCCGCGGCTTCTGGGAGGAACGCGGCTACCACAACATCGGTGACCCGTGGAGCGAGCAGCGCTACTCCTACCAGGAGGAGCCCGGGGACGGCCCCGAGCTCTGAGGCCGGGTGCCGCCACCCGGTGCCCGCGCGCCCGGACGCGCCGGCACGGGCTGTGCGGGATCGCCGTCAGGCCTTCAGCGGGAGTCCCGGAGCTCCTTGAGGCGGGCCACGTCCGCCGCGTGCCCCCCCTTGCCCCCGGGCGTCTCGATGATCAGGGGCACCCCCTCCGTCGCGGGGTGCGAGAACAGCTCACGGAAGGGTTCGGCGCCTATGCGGCCGGCCCCGATGTTCTCGTGCCGGTCCTTGTGGGCCCCCGCCACGTCCTTGGAGTCGTTCGCGTGGATCAGCTTCAGCCGCCCCTCGCCCACCGTCCCCACCAGCAGGTCCAGGGTCTGCCGCATGCCGTCCGGCCCGGTCAGGTCGTGTCCCGCGGCGAAGATGTGGCAGGTGTCCAGGCAGACACCGAGCCGGGGGTGGGAGTCCAGGGCCTCGAAGTACGGCCCGAAGTCCCATGTCCGCGAACAGAGCGACGAACCCTGGCCCGCCGTCGACTCCAGCAGCAGGAACGGGTCGTCCTCGCGGGTCAGCTCGTCCAGCAGAGGGAGCATGTGGGTGCGCACCTGCGCGAGGGCCGTCTCCCGGGGGCGCCCGCCGGTCGCGGAGCCGGTGTGCACCACCACACCGCGGGCGCCGATCTCCCTCGCCCGGCGCAGTGAGTGGCGCAGCGAAAGCACCGAGCGCTCGACCGTCTCCTCGGTGTGCGAGCCGAAGTTGATCAGATACGGGGCATGGACGTACGCCGGTACGGACTCCGCCTCGCACTCCGAGCGGAACAGCTCGTCCTGCGCCGGATTGCCCGCGGGCGTCGCCCAGCCGCGCGGGTTGGCGACGAAGACCTGCACGGTCTCCGCCGCCAGCTCCCGGGAGTAGCCGAGGCCGACCTTGGCCAGTCCGCCGGCGACGGGGACGTGACCGCCGATGGGGTTGCGCATGTGCCGCCCGTTCTCCAGGGTCTACAGACCCTTGGTCCTGATGGTGATCGTGGAGCCCTCGGCGGCCTTCTCGCCGCCCTCGACCGACTGACTGCCGACGGTGTCGCTGAAGGACAGGAACGGGCGGTCGACCTTGACCTCGAACCCCGCCCCCTCCAGTGTCCTCCGGGCCTCGTCGACGTCCCGGCCGGTGACGTCCGGGACCGCGACCATGCGCGGGCCCTTGGAGACCGTCAGCTCGACGGTGTCTCCCTCGACGGCCTCCGCGCCGCTCCCGGGACTCTGCCGCGCGATCTCGCCCGCCGCCTGAGGCGCGTCGACCCGGTCGGGCAGCACCTTCACGTCGAGGCCCGCCTCGTCCAGAGCCGCCCGGGCGTCCGCGACGGACAGGCCGGTGACGTCCGGGACGTGGACGGGGGCGCCCTTGCTGACCACGAGGGCGACCGCGGAGTCGGCGTGGCGCTCGGTCCCGGTGCGCGGATCCGTGCGGATCACCTTGCCCCGGTCGGTCTCCCCGCTGAACTCCCGGGTCACCATCCCCGGCGCGAGGCCGGCACCTGTCAGCTCCCGCCTGGCGTCGGCGAGGGCGAGCCCCTCGACATCCGGCACCTTCACCATCTCCGGGCCGCGCGAGATCACCAGCCGCACCGCGTCGTTGCCCCTGATCCGCTCGCCGGAGCCGGGGTCGCTGCTGATCACGGAGCCGCGCTTCACCGTGTCGCTCCAGGCCTTGTCGATCCCCTTGAGATCGAGGCCCTCCTCCGACAGGCGCCGCTCCGCCGCGCTCTGGGTCTGGCCCAGGAGCGAGGGGACCCGGGTGAACTGGCCGGAGTTGATGTACCAGACACCCGCTCCGAGCCCCAGGACCAGGAGCACCGCGGCGACGACGGCGGCCATCCCGCGCCTGCCCCGGCGCGAGAGGGACCCGCGCCACCCGCGCTCCGGCCCGACGGGCCCGGGCGGCGTCTCCAGACGGCTGGTGTGGTGCGCCGTACCCTGGCCGGCCGGGATCACCCGGGGGATCACGCTGGTGCGGTCCTCGGCGGCGTCGTGCGCCTCGGCGAGGGCCTGCGGGGGCACGGCGTCGAGCTGTTCCTCGGTGAGGCCCGCGCGTATGCCCCGGGAGAGCGCGAGGAGCTCCACCGCGTCCGCCGGACGCGCCTCGGGGCCGCGCGCCGTGGAGGCCGCCACCAGCTCGTCCAGCCCCGGGGCCAGGCCCGGCACCGCCGCCGACGGGGCTGGGACGTCCTGGTTGAGGTGCTGGTAGAGCACCTGGGCGGCGGTGTCCCCGGCGTGGGGCTTGCCACCCGTGAGCATCTCGTAGAGGACCACCCCGCAGGCGTACACGTCGGAGCGGGTGTCCGCGGTGCCCTGCTCGATCTGCTCCGGGGCGAGGTAGGAGACCGTGCCCAGCAGTGAACCGGTGGTGTCCGTGGCCGTCCCGACGGCGCGCACCAGACCGAAGTCGGCGACCTTCACCCGGCCGTCATCCCCTATGAGGACGTTCTCCGGCTTCATGTCGCGGTGCACGAAGCCCGCGCGGTGGGCGGCGCCCAGGGCCGCGAGCACCGGTTCGAGGATGTCGAGCGCGGCCCGGGGCTGCAGGGCGCCCCGCTCGCGCAGCACGTCGCGGAGGGTGCACCCGGCGACGTACTCCATCGCGAGATAGACGTACGCGCCCTGGGCGCCCTGGTCGAAGACACCCACCACATTGGGATGGGCGAGGCGGGCGACGGACTTGGCCTCGCGGATGAAGCGCTCGACGAACGCCGCGTCCGTGGCCAGCGCGGGGTGCATCACCTTGAGGGCGAGCACACGGTCGAGCCGGGTGTCCACGGCCCGGTAGACCGTGGCCATCCCACCGACGGCGATGCGCGCGTCGATGCGGTAGCGGCCGTCGAGCAGCTGCCCGACGAGGGGGTCCTGGAGGGTCGTGTCCACGGAGCGAGTCTACGAGCTGCCACGGACAGGCCGGCGGGCACCGGACGGCCCGGGGGCCGTCCGGTGCCGAGCCGTGACAGAGGTATGCACGTGCTGTGACCGGGAAGGACTGCTTCCGGCCGGATCAGAACGCCGGTCGTTCGGGATCCAGCACAGCGCGGCCCTCGGCGGGCGACGACGCCTCCGCGAAGTGGCGGCGCGGGATCCGCCCCGCCCGGTACGCGAGCCGTCCGGCGTCCACCGCGTGGCGCATGGCCGCCGCCATCAGTTCCGGCTCCTGGGCCCGGGTCACCGCTGAGGCGAGCATCACGGCGGAGCAGCCCAGCTCCATGGCCAGCGCCGCGTCCGACGCGGTCCCCGCGCCCGCGTCCAGGATCACCGGGACCTCGGCCCGCTCGGTGATCAGCTGGAAGTTGTGCGGGTTGCGGATGCCCAGCCCGGAACCGATGGGGGAGCCCAGCGGCATGATCGCGGCACACCCCACGCCCTGCAGCTTGCGCGCCAGGACCGGGTCGTCGCTGGTGTACGGCAGGACCGTGAAGCCGTCGTCGACCAGGATCTCCGCGGCGTCCAGCAGCTCGACCGGATCGGGCAGCAGCGTCCGCTCGTCCGCCACCACCTCCAGCTTGATCCAGTCCGTCCCCAGCGCCTCACGCGCCAGCCGGGCCGTCAGCACCGCTTCGCCGGCGGTGAAGCACCCCGCGGTGTTCGGGAGGACCCGGACGGAGAGGCGCTCCAGCACGGAGAGCACCGAGCCCCGCACGGTCGGGTCCAGGCGGCGCATCGCCACGGTGGTCAGCTCGGTACCCGAGGCGATCAGCGAGCGTTCCAGCACGTCGAGGCTGGGCGCCCCGCCGGTCCCCATGATCAGCCGGGACGAGAACGTCGTGGAACCCAGGGTGAAGAGATCGTCGGACACCGTCAGCCTCCCTGCACCGCGGTGAGGACCTCGACACGGTCGCCGTCGGCGAGCGCGGTCGAGGACCAGCGGCCGCGAGGCACGACGGCCTCGTTGACCGCTGCGGCGACCCCCGAGGGGGCCGACGTCAACGAGGAGACGAGGGTGTCCAGCGCGGTTCCGGCCGGGAGGGTACGCCGGTCCCCGTTGACGGAGACCTGTACGAGGGCGGCTGAGGACGCGGGCTCTGTCATGCGTGCTGCTCCTGCGGGGCGGGGGCGGTGACTGCGGGGGACGAGGACGGCGAGGGCTCCTGAGCGGCGGCGGCCGGGGCGAAGCGGGACGGTGCGAACGGGCGGCCCACCTCGGGCGGCTCGCCGGTGGTCAGCACCTCGGCCATCACATCGCCCGTGACCGGGGTGAGGAGCACCCCGTTGCGGTGGTGGCCGGTGGCCAGGTGCAGCCCCGGGAGGGCCGTGGGGCCCAGCAGAGGGGCGTTGTCCGGCGAGGAGGGCCGCAGGCCCGCACGGGTCTCGGTCAGCGGCAGCTCGGTGATCCCGGGCACCAGCTCGTGGGCGTCGCGCAGCAGCTCGTAGACACCGCCCGCGGTGACGGTGGTGTCCCAGCCCATCTCCTCGGTGGTGGCGCCGACCACCAGCTCGCCGTCGGCGCGCGGCACCAGATAGACCTGGCTCCCGCGCACGACGGCCCGTACCGTCCTGCTCAGGAAGGGCGCGTAGGCGGGCGGCACCCTCAGCCGGAGCACCTGGCCCTTCACCGGGCGCACCGGCGGCAGGAGCGCTTCGGGTACTCCGCCCAGACGTCCGCTGAGGCTCCCCCCGGCGAGCACCACCTGCCCGGCGGCCAGCTCCGTCCCGTCGCGCAGCACGGCCCCGGTCGCGCGGCCGCCCACGACGGAGAGCCGCTCCACCCAGGCGCGGCGGAAGACCACCCCCGCCCGCTCGCACGCCGTGACCAGCGCCGAGGCCAGCCGCCGGGGGTCCACCTGGTGGTCGCCGTCGACCCGCAGCCCGCCGCGCACACCGGGGGCGAGCATCGGCTCCAGACGGCGGCACTCCCGGCCGGAGAGCCACTCGGACTCCAGCCCCGAACGCAGCTGCAGCGCGTGCAGTTCGCGCAGGTGCGCCCGGTCGTCCGAGTCCAGTGCGACGGCCAGGGTCCCGCAGGCGCGGAACCCGGTGCCCTGGCCGCTCGCCTCCTCCAGCTCGGCCACGAACGCCGGATAGCGCTCCGCCGACGCCAGGTTGAGGCCGAGCAGCATCTGCTCGCCGTAATGGAGTTCGGTCACGGCGGCGAGCATCCCGGCCGCGACCATGGCGGCCCCGCCGCCCGGATCCGGATCGGCCACGGTCGTGCTCAGACCGCGCTGGGCGGACCGCCACGCGGTGACCAGACCGATGATGCCGCCCCCCACGACCAGGACGTCGGAGGTGTCCGCGGAGATGCGCATGGGCGTCCAGCCCCTCCCTTCGCCGGCATGACCCGGATCAGGTTCGTACGGTCGGAGGCCGGCCAGCCTCCCTCTCAGCCCGGTGCGCCCGGACTCCCGCGAGTGTCTTACGGTGGCCAGCCTAGACCCCGCCCGTTCCCGCCCGTAAGGGAGCCGTACCCATGGCCCGTTCACTCGACGGACTCGTCCTCGCACCGGTCGCCGACCAGGCCCCGGGGCAGGTCGGCACCCGTACCCGCTTCACGTACCACGAGGAGGACGGCCGGATCTGGGCCGAGTACGCGGGCGGCGACGTGGTCCGCGGCCACCTCGTCGGGACGAGGGAGGCGGACCGTCTCGACTTCCGTTACGTTCAGCTGAAGCGGGACGGCACCACGTCGAGCGGGCACTGCGTCTCCGCCGTCACCGATCTCCCCGACGGACGGGTCCGCCTGGACGAGACATGGGAGTGGGAGTCGCAGGACGGGAGCGGGACCAGCGTTGTCGAGGAACTCACCGACTGACGGAACGCCACATGACTAGGGCGTGTTTCGAAAGTCCCACCTGCTCGGCGACGCCTGGCACGCACGCTCGCTGCGTTGTCGGGATCACCCCGATACATCCGGTATCGGGGCGACCCTCCGCCTTGCGATCGCACGCACCAGACGCCGCCGAGCCCGCCCTCCGGGCGGACGGCGCTACTTTCGAAACACGCCCTAGGGTGGACAGGTGAGCCAGCAGACAGAGGGAACGGCGGTGGACGGGCCGCGCGGAGTGGTGATCGTGGGCGCCGGCATGGCCGGTGTGCAGACGGCCGTCGCCTTGCGCGAAAAGGGATTCGCGGGCCCGGTCACCCTGATCGGCGCCGAGCCGCACCAGCCCTACGACAGACCGCCCCTCTCCAAGGCGGTCCTGCTCGGCAAGGCCGAGGACTCCGCCTTCGACGTCGACTTCGAGGCCCTGGACGTCACCCTGCGCCTCGGACTCGACGTGACGGGCCTGCGGGCCGACGCGCACGAACTGGACACCCTCCAGGGCCCCGTCGGCTACGACGCGCTCGTCCTCGCCACCGGGGCCGAGCCCATCGCGCTCCCCGGTTCCGAGGGCGTGCCAGGGGTCCATCTGCTGCGCACCGTCGACGACGCGGCCCGGCTGCGCCCCGTGCTGGAACGGCAGCACGACATCGTCGTCGTGGGAGCGGGCTGGATCGGCGCCGAGTTCACCACGGCCGCCAGGGCCGCCGGCTGCGCGGTGACGGTGGTCGAGGCCGCCGACCGTCCCCTCGCCGGCACGATGCCCGCCGAGGTGGCCGCCCCGATGGCCGCCTGGTACGCCGAGAGCGGGGCCGTACTCCTCACCGGGGCCCGGGTCGCACGGGTCGAACAGGGTGCCGTCCACCTCGCCGACGGCCGGGCCGTGCCGGCCGGAGCGGTGGTCGTGGGCATCGGTGCCCGGCCCGCCACCGGATGGCTCGCGGGTTCGGGCATCGCGCTCGGCGCCGACGGCTCGGTCACCGCCGACAAGTCCCTGCGCGCCTCGCTCCCCGACGTCTACGCGGTGGGCGACTGCGCCTCGTTCCCCTCGGCCCGCTACGGCGAGCGGCTGCTGGTCCACCACTGGGACAACGCCCTGCAGGGGCCCGGGACGGTCGCCGCCGCGCTGGCGGACGGCGCGGCCAGGACGTACGACCCGGTGCCGTACTTCTGGTCCGAGCAGTTCGGGCGGTTCGTGCAGTACGCCGGTCACCACGCCGCCGCCGACACACTGCTGTGGCGGGGCGAACCCACCGACCCCACCTGGACGGTGTGCTGGCTGCGGCAGGGGGCCCTGGTGGCCGTGCTGGCCGTCAGCCGGCCGCGCGACCTGGCACAGGGGCGCAGGCTGATCGAGGCCGGAGCGCGGATCGACCCGGTGAGGGCCGCCGACTCCGCCGTACCGCTGAAATCGACGGTGCTCCCGGGGTAGGCGACGGCCCCGTACGCCCGGCCCGGCTACCGGCTGTCGGTCCGGGATGGCACGCTTGTCCCTGTGACCGAGATTGACGCAAAGATCGATGCTCTCGTCCCCGCCTGGCTCCACCTTCCCGACATCGCGGAAATGCTCGATGTCGAGGTGACGCGCGTACGGCAGCTGGTCAAGGAGGGCCAGCTGATCGCCGTACGACGTGGTGAGAACCGGACGCTCCAGGTGCCTGCCGCCTTCATCGACGGCGACAAGGTGGTCAAGGGCCTCGCGGGGACCCTGACGCTCCTGAGGGACGACGGCTACAACGACGAAGAGATGCTGGACTGGCTCTTCACCCCCGACCCCACCCTGCCCGGGACCCCCGCGCAGGCACTGAGCGAGAACCGCGGCACGGAGGTGAAGCGCCGGGCCCAGGCGCTCGCCGTCTGACCGGACGACCGTGAGCGGGGTGTGCGCCGTGTGCAGACGCGGTGCGCACCCCGTCGTCGTCCCCGCCCCCTCCGTCGTCCGGAGCGGCCCGGTACCGTCGCCGGAGCAGTGATCCATCGACGTACCGACGGGGGAATCCTCATGTCCACGCCTCGCTCCCAGCTCTCCGGCGCCCGGCTCTACCTCTGCACGGACGCCCGCAAGCGGCAGGGAGACCTTCCCGAGTTCCTCGACGCCGTGCTGTCCTCCGGCGTCGACATAGTCCAGCTGCGGGACAAGGGGATGGAGGCGGCCGAGGAACTCGAACACCTCGCCGTGTTCGCCGACGCCTGCAAGCGCCACGGAGCGCTCCTCGCCGTCAACGACCGGGCCGACGTCGCCCACGCCATCGGCTCCGACGTGCTGCATCTCGGCCAGGGCGATCTCCCCGTGCCCGCCGCGCGCGCCCTCGTCGGCGCCGACGTGGTGATCGGCCGCTCCACCCACGCCGAGGCGGAGGTCGACGCCGCCGCCACCCAGGAGGGCGTGGACTACTTCTGCACCGGACCCTGCTGGCCCACCCCGACCAAGCCCGGCCGGCACGCGCCGGGGCTCGGCCTCGTCCGCCACGCCGCCTCGCTCGGCACGTCCCGGCCGTGGTTCGCCATCGGAGGGATCGACGGGAGCAACCTCGACCAGGTGCTCGACGCCGGTGCGCGCCGGATCGTCGTCGTACGGGCGATCACCGAGGCCGCGGACCCGGCGGCGGCGACGGCCTCGCTGGCCCGGCGCGTACGCGAGAGCGACCTCCCGGACGCCCCCGGCACGCGGTGAGCGGTGCGCCTCACGCGGGCGGCGCACCCCGTTCGGCGAGTGTCCGAGGGGTGGACAAAAACAACCTCATTCCGGTCAATCCGCCCTCTCTGGTTGGGGTACCGCCGGGCCCTGGTTAACCTCCCAGTATGGCCCTTGGCACACCTTCCACCAGGACAGATCACGCGCGCACCGTGCGTGAGCTGCTCGCGACCGGCGAGACGTCGTTCTCGTTCGAGTTCTGGGCGCCCAAGACCGAGAAGGGCGAACGGAATCTCTGGAACGCCCTGCGCCGGGTCGAGGCGGTGCGACCGAGCTTCGTCTCCGTGACGTACGGAGCGGGTGGCTCCACCCGTGCCGGAACGGTCCGGGCGACCCAGCAGATCGCGGCGGACTCCACGCTCACGCCCGTCGCGCACCTCACCGCCGTCGACCACTCCGTCGCCGAACTGCGCAACATGGTCGGGCAGTACGCGGACGCGGGCATCCGCAACATCCTCGCGGTACGGGGCGACCCGCCCGGCGACCCGATGGGCGAGTGGGTCGAGCACCCCCAGGGCGTGCGCTACGCCGCGGACCTCGTGCGGCTGATCAAGGAGGCGGGCGACTTCTGCGTCGGCGTCGCGGCGTTCCCCGAGATGCACCCCCGGTCCACCGACTGGGACTCGGACATCGCGCACTTCGTCGACAAGTGCCGCGCCGGCGCCGACTACGCGATCACCCAGATGTTCTTCCAGCCGGAGAGCTATCTGCAGATGCGTGACCGCGTGGTCGCCGCGGGGTGCGACACCCCCGTCATCCCCGAGGTGATGCCGCTCACCAGCGTGAAACAGCTCGAACGGTTCGCGCAGCTCAGCAACGCGTCCCTGCCGACCGCGCTGAAAGAGCGGATCCTCGCCGCCAAGGACGACCCGGCCGCTGTACGCTCCATTGGCATCGAGTTCGCCACGGAGTTCTGCGCGAAACTGCTCTCCGAGGGTGTCCCGGGGCTGCACTTCATCACGCTCAACAACTCGACGGCGACACTGGAGATCTACGAGAATCTCGGACTGCACAAGCAGTCGTGACCGGCCGTACCCGCCTCCGACCGGGGCGGTGGCCGTAGGAGGGGGCGGGCGTGGGCTGGACGGTCCTCTACATCGCATTCGGCATAGTGGCGCTCTGGCTGCTGGGCGAGGTGCTGCTGCAGTACAAGGCGCGGCTGCGGTGGAGGCTGCTCGCCTTCGCCGGCTTCCTCGGTGTGGTGCTCGGTGTGCTGATCGCCTCGGTCCCGGTGATCGTCCTCGGCGCGATCGCCTTCGCCACGGGGCAGACCTATGTGACCCTCTCCTTCCGGCGCGGCTTCTCCACGGGCTGGGCCATCGGCGGCAGCCCCGGTGAGAGCCGCCGCCGGCGCGGGGCGCAGACACCGGACGAGGTGCGGCCGACCCTCGAGGTCTCCGGCCTGGAGTACGCGGACGCCCCCCAGGCCGGCCCCACGCCCGCGGCGGTCTACGAACCCGAGCCGATGCCGGACGACACCGGGCAGTACGGCGTCTACAGCGACCCCGCCCCGGCCGGACGCGGCACGTGGCCCGGTGCCCAGGGGGAACCGCAGCAGCAGTACGCCGCCTACGACCCGTACGGCGGGCAGCACCCCCAGGACCCCTACGCCGCCCAGGACCCCTACACAGGGCAGGACCCCTACGCAGGGCAGGGCGTCTACCAGGGGCAGGACGCTTACCAGGACCAGGGCGGGAACTCCGGGCAGTACGGCTACCCGCCGGTGGAGCAGCCGCACCACGCGCCCTACGCCGATCCCTACGCCGCCACCACCGCGGGCACCGGGCAGTACGCCGGGTACGACGCCTACGGCTACGACCGGTCCCAGGGTGCGGGGCAGCAGGCCGCCGATCCGTACGCCGCCGGATACACCGACACCCCACCCGGCGGGGTGTGGGTCCCGCAGCAGCGGGAGAACGACCAGTACCCCCCGCTGCCCCCGGAGGCACCGGTGAGGCCCGCCCCGTACGGCAACGGGTACGACACCGGCCAGAACGAGCAGTACCGCTACTGAGTGAGGCGGGGCCGACCATCGCGGTCGGCCCGGCTCACTGCGAGCCGCGGAAGCCGTCGCCCTCCACGACGAGACCGGCGACCAGCGCCCCCGACATCCCCGCGTGCGCCAGCCCGCCCCCGGGGTGCGACCAGCCGCCCGCCAGATACAGGCCCGCCAGGGGGCTGCGGTTGCCCGGGTGCAGCCAGGCGCCCCCCGGCCCGGCCAGGGCCGGAGCGGGGACCGAGCCACCCGCGGCGCCGGTGGACGCCTCGGTGTCCGCGGGGGTGCGGATCTCCGCGTGGAGGATCCGCTCGCGCAGACCGGGCACCGCCTCGGCGGCCCTGCCGATCACCGTTTCGGCGAACCGTTCGCGCAGGGTGGCGTCCGTCCAGTCGACCCGGCCGTGAGGGGCGACCGTCGCCGTCAGCGTCACCGCCTCGTGGTCCTCGTCGGGCCGGGTGGCCGGGTCGTCCGGGCGCAGCACCGTCACCGTGGGCAGCGTGGCGACCCGGCCACCGAACACCGCTTCCTGCTCCGCTCCCGGCTCACCGGGGTGAACCACGGTCCGGTGCACGGCGCCTGCCTCTCGGGCTCCGCGCAGCGACAGCAGGACGAGGAAACGGCCCGGCACGGCATGCCGGCCCGAATCGGCGGGCGGCTCCTCGCGGACCGGGAGGAGGCCGGGCGCCGGCTGGGCGCCGACGACCACGTGATCGGCCTCGACGCTCCGGCCGTCGGCCAGCTCCACCCCGCGGGCCCGGCCGTCCTTCTCGATGATCCGGACGGCCTCGGCACCGAAGACGAACTCGACCCGACGGGCGACGCACCGCTCGTACACCGCGTCGGCCAGCGCGCGCATGCCGCCTGCGACGTACCAGCTCCCGAAGGTCTCCTCCATGTACGGCAGGAGCGCCGCGGCCGCCGGGGCGCGCCGGGGATCGAGGCCGTACGACAGGGCGTAGCCGTCGAGCAGCGCCGCCAGCCTGGAGTCGGCCAGTTCCCAGGCACCCACCTCCGCCACGGTCGCGGGCGGCCGCGCGGCGGGGAGGACTCGGGCGGGGCGGCGGGGGGCGCGGGGGGGGGGGGGCGGGTGGGGCGCGGTGCGCCTCGCGGGGGGCGGGTGCCCCCGGGCCCTCCCGGTCTGCCGGTCTG
>NZ_JBHZCI010000023.1:0-121986 GCF_042755185.1 Streptomyces sp. NPDC059166
GTGTGTTGTTGTGGTTTTTTTTTTGTTTTACACACCCCCCCCCGGGGGGGGGGCCCCCCCCCCCCCCCCCCCCCGGGGGGGCCCCCCCCCCCCCCCGCCCCCCCCGGGGCTCCGTCGTACGGACCGGGCGCGCGCGGCACGAGGTGAGCCGGGGCGCGTGGCAGGAGGTGGGACCGGGGCGCGTGGCAGGAGGTGGGACCGGGGCGCGTGGCAGGGGGCAGGACCGGGGCGCCCGTCAGACTGCCGGGCTCGGTCCCCCCGGCGCGAACAGCGCGTCCTGCGCCGCGTCCTGCGCCGCGAACAGCGCGCCACGCAGTACCGCACCCCCGCCCAGCACGCCCGCCCTGACCTCCGTGCGCAGCGGTGACATACCCGCCAGCCGCTCCGCCACCAGCGAGGCCAGCACGTCGCCTCCGGCGTGTCCCACCTCGCCGGCCAGGACGAGGCATCCGGGGTCGAGCACGGAGACGACGGACGCGGCGCCCAGCGCCAGCCGGTCCGCGAGTGCGCCCAGGAAGGCCGCCGGGGCCGGCCCGTCTCCTCGCAGCGCGGCCTGGACCACCGGCACCGCGGCCGGTACCTGCGGGTCGTCGGCGGCGGACAGCCCTGCGCCGATGCCGTGGCCGGAGGCCAGTTCGGACACGGCGGCCGAACCCGCCAGGGAGTGGAAGCCTCCCTCGCAGTTGTCCGCCGAGGGGATCCCGGCCGTCCCGGGCATCGGCAGGAAGCCGATCTCGCCCGCTCCCCCCGAGGCGCCCCGGCGCAGCTTTCCGTCGAGCATGACCGCGGCGCCGACGCCATGGCCGAGCCAGAGCAGCACGAAGGTGTCCCGGTCCCGGGCGGCGCCCACCCGGTGCTCGGCGATCGCGGCGAGATTGGTCTCGTTCTCCACCAGGACGGTGGCGGACAGCCGCTGCTGGAGTTCGCCGACCAGGTCCCGGTGCCAGGCCGGCAGCCTGGCGGTGTCCCTGAGCTCACCGGTCACGGGGTCGATCAGCCCGGGGGCACCGATCCCGACACTGTGCAGGGGCGCCGTACCCGCGGTGCGGGCGGTCCGTTCCAGCAGCGCCACGGCACGCTCGACGGCGGGCCGTGTCCCCGTGTCGCCGGCGATCGGCAGGGTGGCCTCGGCGAGCGTGACACCCAGCAGGTCCGTGACCGCGACGGCGACGCTGTCGGTCCGTACGTCGAGGGCGGCCAGATGGGCCCGGTCGGCGACGATCCCGTACAGCCGGGCGTTGGGACCCCTGCGGTCCGAGCCGCTCTCCCCGACGACCCGGACGAGTCCCGCGTCCTGCAGGCGGTCCACCAGGTCGGCGACCGTGGGGCGGGACAGGCCGGTCAGCGACTTCAGCTGAGTGGCCGTCAGCGGACCGTCCTGCTGGAGCAGTCGCAGGGCGAGCCGGTCGTTGATGGCTCGGGCGGTGCTCGGGGATGCGGGCATGCCGAAATCCTTCCAGATGACTGACCGCCCCACGCCGTGGGGTATTTATCAGGCAGGGTTCCTGATAGTTTACGCATCCGACAGGGACGGCGTCGAAACACGGCGAGCGAGGACATCCAGAGGGAGGGCACGGCGTATGACGAAGGATCCAGAGGTCCCGGTCTTCAGCACGGAGCGGATCAGAAGGGCCAGGTACGCGGTCGCCGCGGTCTTCACCGTGCACGGCGCGGTGACCGGGAGCTTCGCGACCCGGGTCCCGTGGATCCAGGACCACGCCTCGGTCAGCGCGGGGCAGCTCGGGCTCGCCCTCGCCTTCCCCGCCGTCGGCGCCTCGCTGGCCATGCCGCTGGCCAGCCGGATCAGCCACCGCTTCGGGGCCCGCACCGCCCTGCGTGGACTGCTGGCCCTGTGGACGCTCGCGCTGGTCCTGCCCGCGCTGGCACCGAACCTGGTCACCCTGTGTGCCGCGCTCTTCGTGTACGGGGCGTCGGCGGGCATGTCCGACGTGGCGATGAACGCACTGGGCATCGAGGTGGAGAACCGCCTCGACAAATCGATCATGTCCGGGCTCCACGGCATGTGGAGCGTCGGCGCGCTGATCGGCTCGGCCGCGGGCACGGTGGCCGCCCACATCGGGACGGACGCCCGGCTCCACCACACCGTCATGGCACTCGTCCTGACCGTGCTGGGCATGATCGCCTGCCGGGGCGTACTCGATCTGCGCAGCGCGCCGGACGCGGAGCCGCCGCCCCGCTTCGCCCTGCCGCCCAGGTCGGCCCTGATCATCGGCGCCGTCGGGTTCTGCGCGGTGTTCGCCGAGGGGGCGAGTCTGGACTGGTCCGCGGTCTACCTGAAGGACGTCCTGGACGGTTCGGCGGGGCTGGCGGCCGCCTCCACCACCGCGTTCGCACTCACGATGGCGGTGGCCCGGATCGCCGGGGACCGGGTCGTCGACCGTTTCGGGGCGGTGCGCACCGTACGGACCGGCGGACTGCTGGCGACCGCCGGGGGGCTGCTCGTCGTGCTGGCACCCGTCCCCGCGGTGGCGATGTGCGGGTTCGGGCTGCTCGGTCTCGGCGTGGCGGTGGTGGTGCCGCTCGCCTTCGCGGCTGCCGGGCGCAGCGGACCGAACCCGAGCCAGGCCATCGCGGGCGTCGCGACCGTCACCTACACCTGTGGACTCGTAGCCCCCTCGCTGATCGGTTCGCTGGCCGAGGCGACGTCGCTGGTGGTGTCCTTCGGCGTAGTGACGGCCCTGGCCTTCGGCCTGGTCCTGGCCGCCGGGGTGCTGCGGGCGGGCGACCGGAAGGTATCGGGTTCGGAGGTCACGGCACCCGCGCCCGCGAAGAGCCCCACCGGAAGCTGATTCCGCGCCGGGCGGGCGGGCCGGACCTGGGTGGTCCGGCCCGCCCGCTCACGCGCGTACGAGGGAGAGCACCGCGTCGCGCAGGCGGCTCGCCGTCTCCGCGTCGCGTGCCTCCACATTGAGCCTGAGCAGCGGTTCCGTGTTGGACGGCCGGAGGTTGAACCACCAGTCCGGGCCGTTCACCGTGAGACCGTCGAGCTCGTCGACGCTCACTCCTCCGGCCCGCTCCCACTCGGCGCGGACCGCGGCCGTACGCCCGGCCGGGTCGGTCACCGTGGAGTTGATCTCGCCGGAGGCGGCGTAGCGCTCGAACCGGCCGGTCAGCTCGGAGAGCGGCCCGCTCTGCCCGCCCAGGGCCGCGAGGACGTGGAGGGCCGCGAGCATGCCCGTGTCGGCGTTCCAGAAGTCGCGGAAGTAGTAGTGCGCGGAGTGCTCCCCGCCGAAAACCGCGCCCGTGCGGGCCATCTCCGCCTTGATGAACGAGTGCCCGACCCGGGTGCGTACGGGGGTGCCCCCCGCCTCGCGGATCACTTCGGGCACCGTGCGCGAGGTGATCAGGTTGTGGATCACCCGGGCGCCCGGGTGCCGGGAGAGCTCACGGGAGGCGACCAGCGCCGTGACGGCGGACGGTGAGACCGGGTCGCCCTTCTCGTCGACGACGAAGCAGCGGTCGGCGTCGCCGTCGAAGGCGAGGCCGAGGTCGGCGCCCTCGGCCACGACCCGGGCCCGCAGGTCCACGATGTTGGCCGGGTCGAGCGGGTTCGCCTCGTGGTTGGGGAACGTGCCGTCGAGCTCGAAGTACATCGGGACCACGTCCAGCGGCAGGCCCGCGAGCACGGCCGGCACCGTGTGCCCGGCCATGCCGTTGCCCGCGTCGACGACGGCCTTCAGCGGCCTCACGGAACCGAGGTCGACGAGCGAGTGCAGATACGCGGCGTACTCCCCCAGGGTCTCCCGGCGCGTCAGCGAGCCCTGCCGGGCCGCGGGTGCGGGGGCGCCTTCGTCGGTCCAGCGCTCGACGAGCGTACGGATGCCGGCGAGGCCGGTGTCCTGGCCGACCGGCACGGCGCCCGCCCGGCACAGCTTGATGCCGTTGTAGCGGGCGGGGTTGTGCGACGCCGTGAACATGGCGCCGGGCATGCCGAGCGAGCCGGAGGCGAAGTACAGCTGGTCGGTCGAGCAGAGGCCGATCCCGGTGACGTCGGCTCCCTGCGCGCGGGCCCCGCGGGCGAAGGCCTCGGCGAGCCCGGGTGACGAGGGCCTCATGTCGTGTCCGACGACGACGGAGTCCGCTCCGGTGACCCGCACGAAGGCCGCGCCGAAGAGGCCGGCCGTCGTCTCGTCCCACTGGTCGGGAACCACGCCGCGCACGTCGTAGGCCTTGACCAGTCCGGACAGGTCGGTGCGGTGCGCCGGTTCAGTCTCGGACGCCATCGGGGTCTCCTTCGGTGAGCCATACGGCGGTGTCGGGCGGCAGCAGACCCATGACCGGCGGGCCGCTGCTCAGCACGGGGCGTCCGGTCAGGCCGAGCGAGTCGAGGGGCAGGGGCCGGCTGTCCAGGTTGACCACACAGGTCAGATCCCCGCGCCGGAGGGCGAGATGGGGTGCCCCGGGTGCGGAGAGCCAGGCCGGCGGTGCCGACGGGTCCGGCGCGGGAAGGCCGCGCCGCAGCCGCAGCGCCGCCCGGTAGAGCTGGAGGGTGGATCTCGGGTCGTGGTCCTGCGCCGCTGCCGTGAGCGCCGCCCAGTCGTCGGGCTGCGGCAGCCAGGTCGCGTCCGGCGAAGCCGTGGTGAATCCGTAGGGTGCGGTGTCACCGGACCAGGGCAGCGGCACCCGGGCGCCGTCGCGCCCCCGTTCGGTGCGGCCCGAACGCTCCCACAGCGGATCGAGGATGCGGCTGTCGGGGATCTCGGCCTGGGGCAGGCCCAGTTCCTCGCCCTGGTAGAGATACGCGGATCCGGGCAGCGCCAGCATCAGCAGGGCGGCCGCACGGGCGCGGGCACGCGATCCGTAGCGGGTCACCGGACGCACGGCGTCGTGGCTGGACAGCAGCCAGGTGACGGCGCTCCCCGGCACGGTGAACGACCCCTCGATCACCCGGCGCAGCTCCTCCGCGTCCCAGGACGCCTCCAGGAAGGCGAAGTTGAACGCCTGGTGCATCTCGTCGGGTCTGATGTAGCGGGCCAGCCGCTCCGGGTCGAAGACCGCGGACTCGGCGACCATCACCCGGTCCTCGGGGGCGACGGCGCCGGGCGGCGCCGGATGGGTGTCCAGCAGCGCGCGCCAGCGGCGGTAGAGCGGGTGGAGCTCCTCCTGGTCGTAGTAAGGCATCAGGTGGTTGCGCAGCGGGTCCCGGTGCTGGCCGGGGCCGGCGTCGGGCAGGCCCTCGGCCTTGAACAGGGCGTGCGCGACATCGACGCGGAAGCCGTCCACGCCCCGGTCGAGCCAGTGCCGCAGCACCTGGGTGAACTCGTCCTGGACCTCGGGGTTCCGCCAGTTCAGGTCGGGCTGTTCCGGAGCGTGCAGGTGGCAGTACCACGCACCGTCCGCTGTCCGGGTCCACGCGGGGCCGCCGAACGCCGACTGCCAGTCGTTGGGCGGCAGTTCGCCGTCGGACCCCCGGCCGTCGCGGAAGAGGTACCTCTCGCGTTCCGCCGAGCCGGGACCGGCCGCGAGCGCATCCTGGAACCAGGGGTGCCGGTCGGAGGTGTGGTTCGGGACCAGGTCGACGATCAGCTTGAGGCCCAGTTCGTGGGCGCGCGCGGTCAGCCGGTCGACGTCCTCGGGTGCCCCCAGGTCCTCGGCTACACCGGTGTGATCGGCGATGTCGTAGCCGCCGTCGGCCAGTGGCGACGGGTAGAACGGCGTGATCCACACGGCGTCCGCGCCGAGCTCCTTGATGTGCGCCAGACGCGCGGTCACGCCCGGTAGGTCACCGATGCCGTCGCCGTCGGAGTCGGCGAAGGCACGGGGGTAGACCTCGTAACAGACCATGTCCTGCCACCAGTTCACGCCGGTCATCCCGCGTACCTCACTGCCTGCTCACGACCGGTGCGGGCCGACACGGTCGCCGCCTCGGCCACCGCGACGGCGGTCAGCCCGCTCGCGGCGTCCGCCACCGGGGCCGTGCCCTCGTGCACCGCGCGGACCAGGTCGGCCATCGCGGCGCGCACGCTCTGCGCGTACACGTACGGTTTCCGGGCCTCACCGCCGAGGTCGATGACGACCCGGACGTGATGGGGCACGGTGCGCCGCTCGCCCCTCCCCCGGGCCGGCTCGGCGCTGCCGGCGTCGCGGTCGACGTGGACCGTGACGCGCTCCTCGCCGTGCGGCCGGAACCCGTCCACGGCCAGCAGTGCGCCCGCCTCCTCCGGGATCCGCTCCCAGCCTCGGGCACCCTCCTCGTCCGTCCAGACGGAGAGCTCCGCGTGGACGGGGATCCAGCCGCTGATCCGCGACTCGGCGAAGCCGTGGTCCAGGCGCATCAGCTGGCGTTCCGCGCGGTGGGCGTGGGTGAAGGAGTGGAGGTGCGAGGCGAGGACCCCACCGGGGTGGACGACGTCGGCGCTCACCATGTCCACGGGGCCGCCGGGACGTGCCACGGCCGTGGCACGGACGCTCACCGGGTCCGATCCGATCAGCTCCCGGGCGGCGTCGAAGAAGTGCACGCCGTGCTCGACGAATATCCCTCCGCTGTGCTCCGGGTCCCAGAACCAGTGGCCGGGTCCGAGGTCCTCGTCCGCGGCGTCGTTCTCGAAGAGGAACCGGCGCGGGGGCGCGAGCAGCCCCCGGTCGGTCAGGCGCCGTACGGCGCGCAGCAGCGGGTTGTAGCGCAGTACGTGGTCCACGACCAGGACGCGGCCGGCGCGGTCGGCCTCACGGGCGACGGCCGCCGCGTCCTCGGTCGTGGTGGCGAGGGGCTTCTCGCAGAAGACGTGGCGCCCCGCACGCAGTGCGGTGGTGGCCATCGCGGCGTGCGTGGCGGGCGGCGTCGCGATCAGCACCGCCGACACGTCGTCGCGCGTCAGCAGTTCGTCGAGACCGGGGAGCGCAGGCACTCCGTGCCGGGTCCCGAGCCGCTCCGCCCGTTCGCGCGAGGGGTCGGCGACGGCCGCCAGGCGCAGGCCGGGCAGGCCCGCCACGGCGTCCAGGACGAACTCGGCGAAACCGCCGCAGCCGACCAGGCCGAGACCGAGGGGTGCGGGGGCGCCGGTCATGCGGTGCGCTCCAGGAGGGCGACGCCGATGTGCGCGTCGGCCATGCCGTAGAAGACGTACAGCGCGCCGTCGATCTCCTCGATCGCCGTCGGGAAGACGACGTTGGGGACGGTGCCCGCACGCTCCTCCTCGGTCTCCGGGGCCATCAGCGGCTTGTCGGACCGGGCGACGACACGCGACGGGTCCGCCGGGTCGAGGATCATCGCACCGGCCGCGTAGGACACGTCCTGGTTCTGCGCCCACGGGTCCTCGATGGAGCCCGAGACACCGTGGTGGATCAGCAGCCAGCCCTCGGGCACGCGGATCGGCGCCGGGCCACCGCCGATCTTCAGCGACTCCCACGGGTGCTCGGACAGCGCCACCAGGCGGTGGTCACGGGGGCGGGTCAGGGCGCGGATGTCGGCCTCGGCCTCGGCGACGGGGACGTAGGAGATCCAGATGCCGGGGCGCTCGTCGGTGACACCGGCGGGCAGGTGCACGCCCTCGCCCGGACGGAACCAGCCCAGGTCCCACATCGGGCGGTGCAGCATGGCGTACGCCATCTCACCGTCCGGGCCGGGAACCGGCTCGGGGAAGTGGACGACGTCCTTGTTCGGGAAGAGGTTGAGGTCGGTGTCCAGGTCGGCCTGGTACTGGAACTGGATCGGTCCGAGCCGGGTCCAGTCGGTGAGGTTCTCGGAGACGGCGAGAGCGGGCTTCGGGCCGAGCGGGCCGTAGGCGACGTAGCTCATCACGTGCTTGCCGAGCGAGGGGATCCAGGTGATGCGGGGGTCCTCGACACCGGCGTTGTTCTTGCCGCGTTCCCAGCCCTCGTCGGGGGCGAGGACGACGCCACGGCGCTCGACGCCGTCGGGGACGCCGGCCTCGTCGAAGGTCACCTCGGCGAGGCCGACCCGGGAGACGTTCCCCTCGGAGACCAGACGCGGCAGCAGGTGGAGCCTGCCGTCGGGGGTACGGCCCGCGGCGGGGTTCAGCACGCCCTCGGTCTCGTTCGCCTCGCCGGGCAGCGGGGACATCACGACGCCCTTGCGCACCATGCGGTAGGGGATGTGGGGGGTGGTGTTGCTCATGTGCGATCAGCCCTTTGTTGCGGAGTCGATGTCGGTGGAGGTGAAGTGGCGCTGGAACAGGAGGAACAGGGCCACCGCGGGGAGTGCCAGCACGCAGGCGCCGGCCAGCAGGGCGCCGGCCGGGTTGGCCACCGTGCCCTGGAGGTTGGAGAGGAAGCTCGCGAGCGAGACGGCGAGCGGCTGCATGTCGGCGTTCTTGGTGACCAGGAACGGCCACAGGAACTCGTTCCACGGGCCGATGAACGTCAGCAGGAGCGCGGTGAGCACGGCGGGCCTGGCCATCGGCAGGGCGATCCGCCACAGGATGCGCAGTTCGCTCGCGCCGTCGATGCGGGCGGCCTCGAAGAGCGACTGCGGCATCTGGGAGAAGAACTGGCGGAAGAGGAAAACCGCCGTGGAGTTGATCGCGAACGGCAGGATCATGCCGAGGTAGTTGTCGCCGAGCCCGTAGTCGCGCACGACCAGGACGTACAGCGGCAGGGTGAGCAGCTGGAACGGGACCATCTGCACGAGCAGCAGCGCGGCGAAGACCGCGCCCCTGCCGGGGAACCGGAGCTGTGCCAGCGCGTATCCGGCGAGGACGCCGAAGACGAGTGTGCAGATCAGGACGCCGATCGTCATGATCCCGGAGTTGAGCAGGGAACGGCCCAGCGAGATGGCTCCGTTGACGGCCGTGTAGTTGTCGCCCGTCAGGCCGGTGGGCAGGGCGGCCGACAGGTCGCCGACGGTCTTCCTCCGCAGCGAGCCGACGATCATGTAGTAGAAGGGGAACAGGAAGGCGACCGCGCCGACCGACAGCAGGACGAGCCGCCCGGTGCGCCCGCGGCGGCGGGCGACGGGGTTCCGGGGCCGCGAGGGCCCGGTGGTGGTGGCGCTCATGTCAGTTGCCCCTCTCGGTGAGCTTGCGGGCGGCGAGCGAGATGACCATCACGAAGGCGACGAGCACGACGCCGATCGCGGCGGCCGAGTCGGGGTGCCCCTGCTCGATGCCCTTCTGGTACATCAGCAGCACCGGTGAGGTGGAGGCGTGGTCGGGGCCGCCGCCTCCGGTCAGCAGGTACGGCTCGCTGAACAGGTTGGCGCCGGTGATGATCGCGTAGATCACCACGAGCGTCGTCGCGGGGCGCACCCCGGGCACCGTCACGGAGAAGAACTGCCGCACCGGGCCGGCGCCGTCCATGGCGGACGCCTCGTACAGCTCCTTGCCGACGTTCTGCAGCGCGGCGAGGTAGAGCATCACGAAGAAGCCGAGCTGCTTCCAGGTGACGAAGACCGCGATCATCGGCATCGCGAGGTGCGAGTTGACCAGCCACGACGGGTCCGGCGCGTGCGTGCCGAGGAGGTGGTTGACGAAACCGTCCGAGCCGAAGAGGAACTGCCACACGGCGACCAGGGCGACGCTCGCCGTCACGTACGGCACGTAGAAGGCGGCCCGGAAGAAGCCGCGCCCTCTGATCTTCGAGTTCAGTGCCGAGGCGAGGACCAGCGAGAGCCCCACGGTGAGCGGCACGTTGATGACCAGGAAGATCGCGATGTTGAGGAAGGCCCGGCCGACCACCGGATCGGTGAAGACGTCCCGGTAGTTCGACAGGCCCACCCACGGCGAGTCGATGTGGGTGCCCGGAGCGGTGAAGTAGAAGCGGTGGAAGGAGATCCACACGGTGTAGACGAGTGGCACCGCGAACACGACGAGGACGAACAGCAGGTACGGCGACACGAACAGCGCGCCGGCCCGGGACCGTCCGCCGTCCTTGCGGCGTGGTCCCCCGGTCCGGGACGGGGCGGGTTCAGGCGTCGCCGAGGGCGTCGGGGCGGACTGGAGATGCACGCTCATGACGGGTCTCCGTACTCGTTCAGCAGGTCGGTGATCGTGGACGAGGCGTTGCGCAGCCCCGCCGCCGTGGACTGGCGGCCGAAGACGACCGACTTCGTCCACTCGTCCCGGAATGCCTGCCAGATGTCGACGGAACCGGGCACGTTGGGCACTTCCACGACCCGGCCGGCCTGTTCGGCGAAGGGCTTGTACGTCGGGTGTGCCTTGAAGAAGCCGGCGTACCTGCCCGTCAGGTCCTCACGCATCGGCATCTGGCCCGTGGTGTCCAGGAACGCGCCGTCCTGGCCGGCGGAGGTCGCGAACTTCAGCAGGTCCCAGGCCGTGGCCCGGTTCTCGCAGGAGGTGAACATCGCCGCGGACTTCTCGTCGCTGAAGGAGTGCTTGCCGCTGCCGCCGTCGGCGGTCGGCACCGGGGCGACCCCGATGTCCACACTGTCCTTGTAGGCGGCGACGGCCCACGGTCCGACCGTCGCCATCGCGGACTTGCCGTCACTCATGGGGTCGCCCGGGTACGCCTCCTGCGGCGCCAGCTTCTCGGCGTACAGCTTCCGCCAGAAGGCGGCGACCTGGCGCCCGGCCGGCGAGTCGAACTGCGGGGCCCCGTTCTCGACGAGCTGCCTGCCGCCGCTCTGGGCGGCGAAGGCCGGGTAGAAGTCGTACCAGGGCTGGAAGAAGTCGCTGCTGGGCGACGGCCATATCGCGGCCTTGGCGACACCGGAGCGCACCAGCGTGCGCGAGGTCTCCAGGAACTGGTCGTAGGTGGCGAGCTTCGGGTGCTCCGGGTCGAGTCCGGCCTTCGCGAACAGCTTCTTGTTGTAGAGGATCATGACCGGGTTGCTCTTCCAGGGCAGCTGGTAGAACTTCCCGTCCGCCGACCGGTACTGGTCGGTCAGGGAGCCCCCGCGACCGGTGATGTAGTCGTCACCACCCGGCAGGTCGCTCAGGGGCACGAGCCCGTTCTGCTTCTGGAAGGTGGGCACCGCCGCGGGTGAGGTGTTGAAGACCAGGCAGGCGCTCGTACCGGCGATGATCGAGGCGCTGATGGCCTCCTCGGACGTCTTGCCCGACGGTATCTGCTGCGCGGTGACGTGCTGGCCGGGGTGGCTCCTGTTCCAGGCGGCGACCATCTGCTTCCCCCAGCTCACCTCCTGCGCGTTGTTGGAAAGCCAGACCGTGATCGGACCGCGTGCGTCCTTCGCGGTGGCCGGGTCCACGGCCTGCCGGCCGCAGCCCGTCGCCGCCCCCGCCAGTGCGAGCGCGACCAGCGCGTACGCCGTTCTCCTCAGCATGATTGATCAACTGTTCACGCGCGGCACCGTTGCCGTGCGGAGGTTCCGGTGCGCGCGGGGGCGACCGGTGGGTATGGGCCCGCGAGTCCGCGAAGCCGTCCGTGCGCGGGGCGAACCGCGGGATCCGCGGGTCCGTCGCCACAGGGACCGTCGCGTCACCCGCGCGGAGCGGGCCCGATCGACGCTCGGGGGATGAACCTGGCGGGCGGCAGCTCCACATGGGCCACCTCGCCGGTGGCGATCAGCGCGTCGAGCGCGCGGGCCGCCGCCTCTCCCCAGCCGCGGGCGTCCGCACGTGCGGAGGAGAGCGGCGGGTAGGTGTAGCGGGTCAGGGGCACGTCGTCGTAGCCGACCACCGAGAGCTGGTCGGGCACGCGGATCGACAGCTCCTGGGCGACCGAGAGTCCTGCCATGGCGGCGAGGTCGGTGCCGTAGACGATCGCGGTGGGCGGTTCGTCGAGGGCGAGGAGTTCCCTGGTGGCACGGTCACCGCCGTCGGCGCTGAACCCTCCGGGGCGCACCGGCCCCTCGGGCAGGCCGAGCTCCCGCAGCGTCCGTTCCCAGGCCTCCCTGCGCCGGTGGGCGTGCCGTAGTTCCTGCGGCCCCTCGACATGGGCGATACGACGGTGTCCCAGCTCCGCGAGCCGTCGGACGGCGGCCGCGTACGCCGGCTCGTCGTCCAGACTCACCGTGGACAGGCCACCGCTCCATTCGGGCTGCCCGACCACGACGGCGGGCAGCTCCAGCTCCCGTACCAGCCGGGGCCTCGGATCGTCCGCGCGCAGGTCGGTCAGGAGGACACCGTCCACCTGCCGCTGCGCGGCCAGCCTCTCGTACACCGCCTGTTCGTCCTCGGGCGTCGTCAGATGGACCATGAGGCCGTCCCCGCGGCGGCCGATGACCGCCTCGACGCCGGCCATGAAGGCCGGGAAGAACAGGTCGCTGCCGATCTGCTCCGGGTCCCGGGCGAGGACGAGCCCGATCGCCCCGGCCTGGCCGAGCGACAGCGCCCTCGCCTGACGGCTGGGCGTCCATCCGAGCTCCGAGGCCGCCGCGAGGATCCGCGCCTTCGTCTCCTCGGCGACTCCGGGGCGGTCGTTCAGCGCGAAGGAGACCGTGGCACGCGACACACCGGCACGCTGCGCTACATCCGCGATGGTGGGCTTGCGTGCCATGTGCCGTACTCCCTGACGTGCCTCTGGGCTTCTGCCGACGCGACGCGTGCGGCCTGCGTTCAAACCGGTTTGAGCCGCCGAACGAGAACAACCAAACCGGTTTGGATGCCGACCGTCAAGGGTCTGGCTTTTGTGATCTGCGTCGCTCCCCGCCCCTCGTCGCCCGTCCGTCGGCGCGTGCCGGACGGGCGCCCGGCCCTCCTCCCCGCCCGCGGCACCGGTCTGCCGGGGCACGCGGCGCGCGGCGGCGGGGAGGCGGTCCGGGCGTCGGCACCACTACCATGGCGCTGATCTTTTCCGCAGGTGAACACCGAACACCGGGTCGCGGACCCGCCGGCACACCGAGCAGCCCTTCAGGAGTGACCCCCATGAGTCTCGGCGTGCGCTGGACCCTGCACGGCGACGGAAGGACCCCCGCCCCGGGGGCCGTCGTCCGCCCCGACGAGCGGCTGTCCTGGCCCCGCACGTTCGGGCTCGGCGCCCAGCACGTGGTCGCGATGTTCGGCGCGTCCTTCGTCGCCCCGGTCCTGATGGGGCTGGACCCGAACCTCGCGATCATGATGTCCGGTGTCGCCACCGCCATCTTCCTGCTGGCGACGAAGGGCAGGGTGCCCAGCTATCTGGGGTGCTCGCTCTCGTTCGTCGGCGTGGCCGCCACGATCCGGGCCACGGGCGGAAGCAGCGCCACGGTGACGGGCGCCGTCCTGGTGGTCGGTGCCGTGCTGTTCCTGGTGGGGCTCGTCGTGCAGCGGTTCGGCGCCCGGATCATCCACGCGGCGATGCCTCCCGTGGTGACCGGGGCCGTCGTCATGCTGATCGGCTTCAACCTGGCGCCGGTGACGGCGTCGACCTACTGGCCGCAGGACCAGTGGACCGCACTCGCCGTGATGCTCTTCACCGGCCTGGCCGTGGTGTGCCTGCGGGGCTTCTTCTCGCGTATCGCGATCTTCCTCGGCCTGGTCTTCGGGTACCTGCTGTCCTGGGTCCTCGACCTGGTCTTCGGGAAGATCCACTCCCCCGCGGGTGGGGCGCAGGCCGTCGATCACTGGCGGCTGGACCTCTCCGCCGTGGGGGGCGCCGACTGGGTCGGGCTGCCGTCCCTCCACGCGCCGAGTTTCGAGTGGTCGGCGATCCTGGTCGCCCTGCCGGTCGTGATCGCCCTGATCGCTGAGAACGCCGGTCACGTCAAGGCCGTCGGCGAGATGACGGGCGACTCGCTCGACGACAAGCTGGGCACCGCCATCGCCGCGGACGGGGCCGCTTCCGTGCTGTCCACGGCCGTCGGCGGGCCGCCGAACACCACGTACTCGGAGAACATCGGGGTGATGGCGGCGACCCGGGTCTACTCGACGGCCGCGTACTGGGCGGCCGCCTTCTTCGCCCTGCTCTTCGGTCTGTGCCCCAAGTTCGGCGCGGTCGTCGCCGCGATCCCCGGCGGTGTGCTCGGGGGGATCACCGTCATCCTCTACGGCATGATCGGTCTGCTCGGCGCACAGATCTGGCTCAACGCCGGGGTCGATCTACGTAATCCGCTGAACCTCGTGCCGGCCGCAGCGGGCATCATCATCGGCGTCGGCGGGGTGAGCCTGAAGATCACCGACAACTTCGAACTGAGCGGCATCGCGCTCGGCACGATCGTCGTGATCACCGGCTACCACGCCCTGCGCGCCTTCGCCCCGGCCCACCTGAAGACGCGGGAGCCGCTGCTGGACTCCGGGACCTCGCAGTACGACGAGCAGCCCCCGGCCGGCGGCAAGGACTGACACCGGCCTCGCACGCCGCCTTCCCGCCCCCGTGCGGTGGTGGAGATCAGGTGAGGGCTGCCCGGACCGTGACCAGGGATCTTGTCAACGCCCCACCTCGTGGATAGGACTGTCCGCGTGGATGATCACCGGAATCCACGCGTCCTGCCGCGACAGCCGATGGGGAGCATGCGATGAGTGACGTACGGAGCACGGGACAGACCCCGGGGCGGCACGGAGGAGTGAGCCGGCGCCGTGTCCTGGGCGGTGCCGCCGGGCTGGCCGCCGTCGCGGCGGGGCTGCAGGCGGGCAGCGCGGCCGCCGCGGCGGCGGACACGGCTTCGGACACGGCCCGGCGACGCGCGCACGGCGCGCGTGTGACGATCACCCGCGACGACTGGGGCGTCCCGCACGTGGTCGGCGAGAGTGACGCCGACGCCGTGTTCGGGATGATGTACAGCCAGGCCGAGGACGACTTCAACCGGGTCGAGACCAACTATCTGACCGCTCTCGGCCGGCTCGCCGAAGCCGAGGGCGAGAGCGCGATATGGCAGGACCTGCGCCAGCGGCTCTACCTCGACCACGACGAGCTGAAGAAGGAGTACGCCAGGTGCCCCGCCTGGCTGCGCGCCCTGATGCGGGCGTGGGCGGACGGTCTCAACCACTACCTCGCCACCCACCCCGAGGTGCGCCCCCGCGTGATCCACCGCTTCGAGCCGTGGATGCCGCTGAGCTTCTCGGAAGGCAGCATCGGCGGCGACATCGAGTCGGTCCCGCTCAGCCGGCTCGAAGCGTTCTACACCAGGCGCGAAGTGCCGATGACCGACGACGAGACCGGTCTGGCGTTCCGCGAGCCGACCGGATCCAACGGCATGGCCATCGCACCGAGCCACACCCGCGACGGCCACGCGCTCCTCCTCATCAACCCCCACACCAGCTTCTTCTTCCGCGCCGAGCAGCACGTGACGAGCAAGCAGGGGCTCGATGTCTACGGGGCAGCCACCTGGGGCCAGTTCTTCATCTACCAGGGTTTCAACGCCCGCACCGGCTGGATGCACACGACGTCCGGGGTCGACAACATCGACAACTTCGCCGAGACGATCGTGAGCGGCACGCACGGCACGGGCGGGGGGTACTCCTACCGCTACGGCGACGAACTGCGCCCGGTGACCACGAGGACCGTCACACTGTCCTTCCGCACCGAGGACGGCGGGCAGGAGCGGCGGAGCTTCACCACCTTCGCCACCCACCACGGGCCGGTCGTCCGCGAGGAGGACGGGAAATGGATCACCTGTGCGTTGATGAACAAGCCCGTCGACGCGCTCAAGCAGAGCTTCCTGCGCACCACGACGAAGGACTACGAGGAGTACGTCCGGATCGCCGAACTCAAGGCGAACAGCTCCAACAACACCCTCTTCGCGGACTCCAAGGGCGACATCGCCTTCCTGATGCCGCAGTTCATGCCGAAGCGCGACGACCGCTTCGACTACCTCCGGAACGTCGACGGCAGCGACCCCGCGACCGACTGGAACGGACTGCACAGCCTCGCGAGCATGCCGAAGGCCGTGAACCCCAGGAACGGGTGGGCCTTCAACACCAACAACTGGCCCTGGACAGCCGCCGGCGACGAGAGCCCGGACGCCGCGGACTACCCGCGCTACTTCGACAAGGCCGGCGAGAACCCGCGCGGGCCGCAGGCGATCCGGGTCCTCACCGCGCGCAAGGACTTCACGCCGAGGACGCTGATCGAAGCCGCCTTCGACCCGTACCTCACGGCCTTCGCCCGGCTGCTCCCCGGCCTCGTCGCCGCATGGGACAGGCTTCCCCGCGGCAGCGCGGAGCGGAAGCGGCTCGCCGGCCCGATCGCCCTGCTGCGCGACTGGGACTACCGCTGGTCGGTGGAGTCGACGGCCATGTCTGTGGCGGTGTTCTGGGGTGAGGACCTGTGGACGATGACCGCGCAGGCGGCTGCGGACGCCGGTCTCTCGGGATGGGACTACATGGCCGGCCACGCCACCGACGCACAGCGCCTCGAGGCGCTCGGCACGGCATCGGCGCGGCTGGAGCGGGACTTCGGCAGCTGGGGTGTCAAGTGGGGCGAGATCAACCGCTACCAGCGCAACGACGGCGCGATCGTCCAGCAGTTCGACGACGACAAGCCGAGCATCCCCGTTCCCTTCGCCTCCTCGCGCTGGGGTTCGCTCGCGTCGTTCGGCGCGAAGGCCTACCCGGGTACGAAGCGCTACTACGGCACAAGCGGCAACTCCTTCGTCGCGGTGGTGGAGTTCGGGCCGCGGCTGCGCGCGTGGGCGGTCACCGCCGGCGGGGTGAGCGGCCACCCCGGCTCCCCGCACTTCGACGACCAGGCCGCACGCTACGCGAGCGGCGACCTGCGGCGCGTCTACTTCTACCCCGACGAGCTGGAGGGGCACGTGGAACGGAGGTACCGGCCCGGGATCTGAGGTTGCCTGCCGCGGGGCGGCCACGGCAACCGCCCCGCGTCCCGTCTCAGCCTTCCGGGAGCTCCACGGGCGCGAGCTCGTCGAAGACGTCACCGGGCCCCGGATTCGTGGGGTCGGTGGCGCCGCCGAACTGCGTCATCACGCCCCATACGGCGTTGAGCGCGGTCTGGACGGCGCCCTCGGCCCAGCCCGCCGTCCAGGAGATGTCGTCGCCCGCGAGGAAGAGGCCGCGCTTGTCCTCGGGCAGCCGGTCCTGCATGAAGTGGGTGAACAGGCGCCGCTGGTAGCGGTAGTGGCCGGGCAGGTTGGCCTTGAACGCGCCCATGAAGTACGGCTCGTTCTCCCAGGAGACCGTGACCGGGTTGCCGATGACGTGCTTGCGGATGTCGACTCCCGGATAGATCTCGCCGAGCGACTTGAGCATGACGTCCATCCGCTCCTCCGGGGACAGCGGCAGCCACTTCAGGCTGTCGTCGCACCAGGTGTAGGAGAGGCAGATGACGGCCGGCCTGTCCGGTCCGTCGTCGAGGAGGTACGTCCCGCGGGTCATCCGGTCCGTGAGCGTCATGGACATCCGGTCCCGGCCGGTGGCCTCGTCCTTGTCGAGCCAGAAGGGCCGGTCGACCGGCACGAACAGCTTGGACGACTCCATGTAGTGGGTGCGCTCCATCGCCGTCCAGTGGTCGATCGGGAAGAGCGCGTCGTCACAGGCGATCTTGGAGAGCAGCAGCCAGGACTGTCCGGTGAACACAGCCGCCCGGTAGGTGCGTATGTCACCGGTGGAGTCGGTGACCGTGATCCGGTTCCCGGCGGTGCGGTCCAGCCTGGTGACGGCGGTCCGCGGCTCCCCGCCGTGCAGCGAGGAGAGCGAGGTGCCGAGCGGCCAGTGTGTGATCTTCCGCGGTTCCCGGTCCCACAGCCTGAGCGGGAGCTGCTGGCTGCCCCCCACGATCCCCCGGTGGTGGTCGTCGGCCTCGGTGTAGACGACGCGCAGGATCTCCAGGATCGAGTTGGGGAAGTCGGTGTCCCAGCCCCCGGTACCGAAGCCGACCTGGCCGAAGATCTCCCGGTGCCGGAAGGAGGAGAAGGCGTCGGAGGCGCAGAGGAAGCCGTAGAACGTCTGGTCGTCGAGCTTCTCGACGAGCTTCGCCCAGATCTCCCGGATGCGCGGTACGTCGCGCTCCCGCATCGCGCGGTTCATGTCGGAGAAGTCGGCGCCCTCCTCCAGGCAGGTGTTCCAGGCGTCCATGACCTCCCGGTACACGGCCGGCAGGTCCTCGATGGTGCGGGCGTAGTGGGACTCGCCCTTGAGGTCGACGACGGTCGAGGGGGTCGCCGGGGAGAGGGGGTTGGGGAACGGCCTGGTCTCCAGCCCCACCAGGTCGATGTAGTGCTGGAGCGCGGTGGAGGACGGCGGGAAGCGCATGGCCCCCATCTCGGCGGTCAGCGAGGGGTCGCATCCGTCGAAGCCGACGGTACGCAGCCGGCCGCCGATGCGGTCGGCTTCGTAGACGACCGGCTTGAGGCCCATCTTCATGAGTTCGTAGGCGGTGATGATGCCGGAGAGCCCGCCGCCGATCACGGCGACCTCGGTGCCGTGCTCGGTGGCCGGGATCTGCCCGATGCCGGCCGGGTGCGCCAGGAAGTCGTCGTAGGCGTAGGGGAAGTCCGGCCCGAACATGGTGATCGGCGGCTGCGCGTCGGTGTGCTGGACGGCGTTGGGCACCGTGGACGTCATGGGGTACGGACTCCTTGCGCGGAAGCGTCGGAAGCGTCGGGAAGCGGCGGAAAGGTGGGGCAGGCGAGGGCGGGGATGCTCAGACGAGGGAGCCGTACAGCCCCGGCACGCGGTCCCGCAGGTAGGGGTTGACGGCGCGTGAGGCGGACAGCAGCCCGGGGTCGACCTCGCCGACGAGGAGTTCCTCCCCGTGTCCCGCACGGACGCGTACGGTGCCGTCGGGGCCTGCCAGGCAGCTGAGCCCCGTGAAGTCGAACTCGCCCTCCGCGCCGGCCCTGTTGGCGTACGCGATGTAGAGCTGGCTCTCGAAGGCGCGCACCGGGACCACGGCCTGCGCGACGAACGGGAACGGCTGCATCAGCGCGGTCGGCACCAGCAGGAGTTCGGTCCCGGCCAGCGCGTGGGCGCGCACGTTCTCCGGGAACTCCACGTCGTAGCAGATCAGCAGCCCGATCCGTACACCGTCGAGCTCGGCCTGGACTACCGGCGTGTCACCGGGGGTGAACCACTTCTCCTCGAAGTCACCGAACAGGTGGGTCTTGCGGTAGTTGGCGAGCGGGCTGCCGTCCGGGCCGATCAGCTGCGCGGCGTTGTGGATACGGTCGCCGGCGCGCTCCGGGTAGCCGTAGAGGACGGCGAGGCCGTGGCGTGCGGCGATGGCCGCGACCTCACGGGCTCCGGGCCCGTCGGCGGGCTCGGCGAGTGCGGGTACGGCGTCCCCGATGGCGTAACCCGTCAGGAACAGTTCGGGCGAGACCAGCAGCCGTGCCCCCGCCCCGGCGGCGCGGGCCGCGGCCGTGTCGAGCGCCTTCAGGTTCTCAGGGACGGCGCCGGGCCGTCCGGAGCTCTGGAGCAGGGCGGTACGCAACGGCGGCATGGCTGACCTCGGACGGGGCGGGCGGGGCGGGAGACGTATCGAAGGTACGGCCCGCGGATCACCCTGGACAAGGCGCGATTGTTGCGCGTCGACCATCGATCCGTTGCGCGTGAGGGCCCTCCTGCGGCGATTCGTTGCACGGGAGGAATTCGCAGGTCAGACCTGTGATCTCGGTCTCCGCCCGGGCCTGCCCGGTTCGTTCGCCTGCCCGGTTCGTTCGCCTCAGGCCCGGCCGCCCTCAGGCCGGCGGTGCCGAGGAGAAGCGCCGCAGCAACGGGGACAGGACCAGGACCGACTTCGTCCGCTCGACGTAGGGCTCCCCGGCGATGCGCTCCAGCACCTGCTCGAAGTGCCGCATGTCGGCGGCGAAGACCTGGACGATCGCGTCGGCGTCGCCGGTGACCGTGGACGCCGAGGCGATCTCCGGATAGGCGGACAGGCCCCGTTTGATCGCCTCGGGGGCGGTGTTGCGGCTGCAGTAGATCTCGATGAAGCCCTCGGTCTCCCAGCCGAGCGCCGCCGGGTCGACCCGCACCGTGAAACCGGTGATGGCGCCCTCGGCGCGGAGCCTGTCCACCCGGCGTTTCACCGCGGGGGCGGAGAGGCCGATCAGGGCGCCGATGTCCGCGTAGGAGCGGCGGGCGTCCTCGGCGAGGGCGTGGACGATGCGTTCGTCGAGGTCGTTCAGGCGCACGTCGGGTGGATCATCTCTCTGCGGCGGTGGTTCGGGGGCGGCACGGGCCGCCCCCGAAGTAGACCACGGGCGCGCCACGAGGGGCGCGCCCGCCGCAGGGCGCGGAGCGGTCGGACGGGTCAGAAGGGGAACTGCGAACGGCCGTGCTGCACGGAGATCCACTTCTGGGTGGTGAAGGCCTCGAGCATGGACTCCCCGTTGAGACGCCCGAGCCCGGAGTTCTTCTCTCCGCCGAACGGGACGATGGGCTCGTCGTGGACGGTGCCGTCGTTGATGTGGATCATGCCGGTGTGGATCCGCTGCCCCACGCGTACGCCGCGTTCGACGTCCGCGGTGTGGACGGCGCCGCTCAGTCCGTACGGGGTGTCGTTGGCGATCCGTACGGCCTCGTCCTCGCCGTCGAAGGGGACGAGGAGGGCCACCGGGCCGAAGATCTCCTGCCGCAGCACCGGGGAGTCGGCGGCGAGACCGGTCAGCACCGACGGGCTCACCACGTTGCCGTCGGCCCGGCCGTGCAGGAGGGCCGTCGCGCCCGCCTCCACCGTCTCGTCGACGAGCCGGGAGACGGCCTCGGCCTGCGAGGAGTTGATGAGCGGGCCGATGTGGGTGGCGGGGTCGGCGGGGTCGCCGACGGTCAGGGACGCGACCTTGGCGACGAACTTCTCGGTGAACTCCGCCTCCACCGCCCGGTCGACCAGGATGCGGTTGGCCGCCATGCAGACCTGGCCCTGGTGGATGTAGCGGCTGAAGACCGCGGCGTCGACGGCGTAGTCCACATCGGCGTCGTCGAGGACGATCAGGGCGCTGTTGCCGCCCAGTTCGAGGACGGCGCGCTTGAGGTTGGCCGCGCAGACCGTCGCCACGTGGCGGCCGACCTTGTCGGACCCGGTGAAGGAGATGACCTGCGGAACGGGGTGCTCCAGCAGGCTGTCACCGATCTCGGCTATGTCGGTCACCACGACGTTGAGCAGCCCGGCGGGGAGCCCCGCCTCCTCGAAGACCTTGGCGATCAGGGTGCCGCCGCAGACCGGGGTGTTCTGGTGCGGCTTGAGGACCACGGCGTTGCCCAGGGCGAGCGCGGGCGCGACCGACTTGAGCGACAGCAGGAAGGGGAAGTTGAAGGGGCTGATGACGCCGACGACTCCGGCGGGCAGCCGGTAGACGCGGTTCTCCTTGCCGTCGGTGGGCGAAGGAAGTATCCGGCCCGTGGACCGCAGGGTGAGCTGCGCGGCCTCGCGCAGGAACTCCTTGGCCAGGTGCAGTTCGAAGCCGGCCTTCAGCCGGGTGCCGCCCAGCTCCGCGACGATCGCCTCGGCGATCTCGGCCTCGCGCTCCTCGACCACGCGCAGCGCCTTCTCCAGCACCGCCCGGCGGGCGTACGGATTGGTACCGGCCCACTCCGGCTGCGCCCGCTCGGCCGAACGGTATGCCTGGTCGACCTCGCCCGTGGTGGCGACGGTGATGGAGGCGAGCTTCTCCCCGCTGTACGGGTTGAAGTCGATGATGTCCCAGGATCCCTTCCCCGGCCTCCACTCGCCGTCGATGAACTGCTGGGCCAGATCGGTGAAGAAGGAGGTCATGGAATCCCTTACCGCAGAGAGGCAGGCAACTGATTGCGACTCATATTACTTATTGCGCAGTCGCGTTGGTGGGGGGACCGTGGTTCGGATGCGTGAACTCCCGGTGCGGCAGGGGCCCTTGGACATGCGAGTGCCCCTCCCGGCACGGACTCCCGGGAGGGGCACTCGGACGCGGGGCGCGGGGCCCGCGCCATCAGCTCCAGCTGGCGTGCAGCGGCTTGCCCTCCGCGTACCCTGCGGCACTCTGCACGCCCACGATCGCCTTCTCCGCGAACTCCTCGAGCGAGGAGGCGCCCGCGTAGGTGCAGGAGGAGCGGACACCCGCGATGATCGAGTCGACCAGGTCCTCCACGCCGGGGCGCGTGGGGTCGAGGAACATCCGCGAGGTGGAGATGCCCTCCTCGAACAGGCCCTTGCGGGCACGGTCGTAGGCGGACTCCTCGGAGGTGCGGTTCCTGACCGCACGCGCCGACGCCATCCCGAACGACTCCTTGTAGTACCGGCCGTCGGCGGACTGCTGGAGGTCACCGGGCGACTCGTACGTGCCCGCGAACCAGGAGCCGATCATCACGTTGGACGCACCGGCGGCGAGGGCCATCGCCACGTCGCGCGGGTGGCGGACACCGCCGTCGGCCCAGACGTGCTTGCCGTGCTTCCTCGCCTCGGCGGCGCACTCGAGGACGGCCGAGAACTGCGGCCGCCCGACGCCGGTCATCATCCGGGTGGTGCACATCGCGCCGGGGCCCACGCCGACCTTGATGATGTCGGCACCGGCCTCGATCAGGTCGCGCACGCCTTCGGCCGCGACGACGTTGCCCGCGACGATCGGCACGGCCGGGTCGAGCGCCCGCACCGCGGCGACGGCGCTGATCATCGACTCCTGGTGGCCGTGCGCGGTGTCGACGACCAGGGTGTCGACGCCGGCGTCGAGGAGCTGCTTGGCCTTGCCGGCCACATCGCCGTTGATCCCTACGGCCGCGGCGATGCGCAGCTTGCCGTCCGCGTCCGTCGCGGGGGTGTAGAGCGTGGCGCGCAGTGCGGCCTTCCGGGTGAGGATGCCGACGAGCCGGCCGTCCGCGTCGACCGCGGGGGCGAGCTTGCGGTTGGCGCCGTCGAGCTTGTTGAAGGCCTCGCGCGGGTCGATGTCCGCGTCGAGCACGACCAGGTCCTTGGACATGACCTCGGACAGCTGGGTGAAGCGGTCCACGCCGGTCAGGTCGTGGTCGGTGACGACACCGACCGGGCGGTTGCCCTCGTCGACGACGACACCGGCGCCGTGGGCGCGCTTGTGGAGCAGGGACAGCGCGTCGGCGACCGTCTGACCGGGGGCCAGCACGATCGGGGTGTCGAGGACGAGGTGACGCTTCTTGACCCAGCCGATGACCTCGGTGACGACCTCGATCGGAATGTCCTGGGGAATCACGACGAGCCCGCCGCGGCGGGCGACCGTCTCCGCCATCCGGCGGCCCGCGATGGCGGTCATGTTCGCGACGACGAGGGGAATGGTGGTGCCACTGCCGTCCGGCGAGGAGAGGTCCACCGCCTGACGGGATCCGACGGCGGAACGGCCGGGGACCATGAAGACGTCGTCGTACGTCAGGTCGTAGGGGACCGAGGGGGAGGCCGTGTAACGACCGGTGCCGGGCTCAAGAAAACGCATAACACTCATTTTTTCACACGAAACCGCGCAGGTCGCTTCCACGAAGACACAGCGATGAGCCCCTGCGTTCGTGCTTTCCTCCAGAAGGAGGCCCAGGGGCCACGGGCAAGTGGAGACCTGCCTTACCCAGGGAGCCTACCCGAACGCGATTCGCTCGTTCGTGATCACTATCGCTGGACCGGGTGACGAACGGTCAGGTAACTTCAAATCCGCAGGTCTCGGTGGTGGGTCACGGCCCACGAACCGGAACGCCTGACGCGCGTCCGGCCGGAGAGGATGGGGATCCGCCTGTGGAGAGCGAACTGCCCTACATCTACTGCCCGTTCCCCTCACGCACCAATCCGCATGTGGGGCACACCCGGGAACATCTCGACGAGTGGACACGGCGCACCGGCCTCGTCCACCGCGAGTCCGCGAGAGAGCGCTTCGAACACGCCGACTTCGGCGCGTTCGTCGGCATGGTCTACCCGACGGCGAACGCCGAGCACCTCGATCTGGTGGCCGACTGGTTCGTCTGGCTCTTCCTCGTCGACGACCAGCTCGACGACGGCCATCTGGGCCGGACGCCCGAGCTCGTACGTGACGTGGTCGAGCGGATGCGTGCGGTGGTCGAAGGGGTCGCTCCCCGCCCCGAGGACGACGAGGAGGCCCCCGCGGCACTCGTCGCCCTGGCCGATCTGTGGGAACGCACGATCCCGCAGGCCGCGCCGCACTGGCGCACCCGCTTCGCCTGGCACCTCATGACCTATCTGACGACCGCGACCACCTGGGAGGCGGGCAACCGGGCGGAGGGCGTCGTGCCCGCCGAGGCGACGTACATCGCCAACCGCCGCCACACCGGGGCGATCCATGTGTGCATGGACCTGATAGAGATCGTGACCGGCACGGGCGCCCCCGAGTCGATCCACAACGACGCCCGGTTCATCACCGCGCTCGAGGCCTCCTGCAACGTCGTCTGCTGGGCGAACGACGTGTACTCCTACGAGAAGGAACAGGTGCTGGGCGAGATCCACAACCTGGTCCACCTGGTCCGTCATCACCGCGGGTACGGGAAGCAGCAGGCCCTGGAGCACGTGTGCGCGGAGATAGCGGCCGAGACGCGGCGCTTCCTCGCCGCCGAGGCCGAGCTCCTCTCCCTCCACCCCGATCTCGGCGGGCTTCTGGTGCCCTACCTCGACGGGATGCGCAGCTGGATGCGGGGCAATCTCGACTGGTCCCGGCAGACACCCCGCTACAACCCGGCGGAGGTCGGTCAGTACGCGGAGCCTGAGGCCTATCTGGAGGAGTCCGTGCTCGGTGTCGGCGGGGAACCACCCGAGTCCGGTACGGGGGTGCCACGGCAGGCCTCCGCGGGCACCCGGCAGGAGGTCGCCGACGAGCGGCTGAGGGCTGGACACGGCCCGCGCTGACGGCGAGGCGAAGCGTGAGAGGCGCCGGACACCCCAGGGTGTCCGGCGCCTCCCGTGCTTCGCGGGGCGAGGTCAGTCGTCGGGGTCGGCCCGCTCCAGCGCCGGCCGCTGGCCGGCGGCCGACTCCGTCAGCAGGTAGTCCGCGGCAGCGGTGTCCGTCACCAGGCTGGTGACCAGTCCGGACCGCAGCACCGCGCCGATCGCCGCAGCCTTGCGCTGGCCGCCGGCGATGGCCACCACCTCGGGAATCCTGCGCAGCCGGTCGGCCTCCACGGTGATGCAGCGCTCGCCGAGGTCCCGCCCGACCCGGCGCCCGTGGGTGTCGAAGAGGTGGGCGGACATCTCAGCCGCCACTCCGAGGGAGGCGTAGTGCTGCCGCTCCTCGTCCGAGAGCATGTCGTGGACGGTGGAGATGCCTGGTTCCCAGGATCCGATGGAGACCGCGGCGACGGTCACCTTGTCGAAGTACTCGTAGGCGCGGGCGATCCCCGTCTGGTGCCGGAGCGCCGCCGCGGTCGCCGGATCGGGCAGCAGCATCGGGGCGTAGATGGGGTGGGCCTCACCGCCGGAGACCTGTGCGGCACGGCGGACCGCCTCCACCGAGCCGCGCTCGGCCGTGCCGGCGTCGTAGACACCGGTCAGCTGGACGACGGTGCACGGCGGGAGCCGGTCGAGGGCCGCGGCCATGTGGATGGTGGACCGCCCCCAGGCCAGCCCCAGCACGTCGCCCTCGTCGACCAGCTCGCCGAGCAGGTCGGCCGCGACCTCGCCCAGGTTCTCCGGATCCGCGGCGTCGTCCTGCTCCTCCGCCGGGGACTCGACCACGACGGCGTGCCGCAGGCCGTAGCGGGCGCGCAGGGCGTCCGAGCGCTCCGCGTCGAGCTCGGCCGGTACCCGGATCTCGATGCGTACGAGATCCCGCTCGAGGGCGGTCTCCAGGACCCTGGCCACCTTGAAGCGGCTGACGCCGAACTCCTCGGCGATCTGGATCTTGGACTTTCCCTCGAGGTAGAACCGGCGGGCCATGGCCGCCGCCTGCACCAGCTCCGCGGGTCCCATCCGCATGGCTGACCGACCCGCCGAGATGCCAGACACCGCGATCTCCTCACTGCTGTTCACACGCTCGTTACGCCGTCCATCCTGTCAGATCCGGCGATGCTTGATCAGGCCCGTCGGGCCGCGTTCATCTGAGCTTGGTTCAGTGGCCGCATGCCCAGGGCGCCGAAGCGGTGACCGCGTCCGCCTGCGCGCGGAGCGCCCGCACCGCCTCGGCGGGGTCATCGGCCCCGTAGACGGCCGAACCGGCGACGAAGACGTCAGCGCCCGCCTCCGCGCACCGCTCGATGGTGGAGGCGGAGACCCCGCCGTCGACCTGCAGCCAGAGCTCGAGTCCGTGCTTGGCGATCAGCTGACGGGTGCGGCGGATCTTGGGGAGCATGATGTCGAGGAACGCCTGCCCGCCGAACCCCGGCTCGACCGTCATGATCAGCAGCATGTCCAGCTCGGGGAGCAGGTCCTCGTAGGGCTCGATGGGTGTGGCGGGCTTGAGCGCCATCGACGCGCGGGCGCCCTTGGCCCTGATCTCCCTCGCGAGCCGCACGGGTGCGGCCGCGGCCTCCACGTGGAAGGTGACCGAGCCCGCACCGGCCTCGACGTACTGCGGGGCCCAGCGGTCCGCGTCCTCGATCATGAGGTGGCAGTCCAGCGGGGTGTCCGTGGCCCTGCTCAGCGACTCCACGATGGGCACGCCCAGCGTCAGGTTGGGCACGAAGTGGTTGTCCATGACGTCGACATGGAGCCAGTCGGCGCCCTCCACGGCCTTCGCCTCCTCGGCAAGGCGGGCGAAGTCGGCGGACAGGATGCTGGGGTTGATCTGGGCCATGCCCCCAAGCCTGCCATGCTTCGCGCGACTTCCCCGCCCCGGTGGGCCTCAAAGCCTCACGGGATCATCACGGTTCGCGCAATCCCGGCTTTTCCACCCACGATCAGGCCGTGCGGCGCAGCAGGGCGAGGTACATGGCGTCGGTGCCGTGCAGATGCGGCCAGAGCTGGATGTCCGGACCGTCACCGAGCGCGGGCACACCGGGGAGGAGGGGGCGGGCGTCGATCCACTCGGCCTCGACCGGCGCTCCGCCTCGCCCCTTGAGCACGTCCTCGACGACGACCCTGGTCTCCGCGAGATGCGGTGAGCAGGTGGCGTACCCGACGACCCCGCCGATCCGGACGGCCTTCAGCGCCTCCCGCAACAGCCCGCGCTGCAGGGGCGCGAAGCCCTCCAGATCCTCCGGGCGGCGGCGCCAGCGGGACTCGGGGCGGCGGCGCAGCGCTCCGAGGCCCGAGCACGGGACGTCCATCAGCACGCGGTCGAAGGAGCCGGGCCGCCACGGCGGCCGCGTGCCGTCGGCGGTGATCACCTGGTACGGGCCGGGGTTGCCGGCCAGCGCCCGCTCGACGAGCCGGGCCCGGTGCGGCTGCTTCTCGGAGGCGAGCAGGGCCGCTCCGCGCTCCGCGGCGAGCGCGGCCAGCAGCGCGGCCTTGCCGCCCGGGCCCGCGCAGCCGTCGAGCCACCTGGTGTCGTCGCCCTCGACCGGGGCGTTCGCCAGGGCGGTGGCGACGAGCTGGCTGCCCTCGTCCTGTACTCCGGCGCTGCCGTCCCGCACCGCGGCCAGGGATCCGGGCTCGCCGCCCTCGGCCATCCGCACGGCGTAGGGCGACCAGCGGCCCGGCAGGCCGCTGTCCTCTCCGAGCGCGTCCAGCAGTTCCGCGGTGGTGGAGCGGCCGGGGCGGGCGGCCAGGGTGACCTCGGGCCGCTCGTTGTCGGCCTCCAGCAGGTCCTCGATCCCGGCGCGGCCGCCTCCCAGGGAGTCCCAGAGGGCGGAGACGACCCAGCGGGGGTGGGAGTGCACCACCGAGAGGTGCTCCTCGGCGTCCTCCTCGTACGGGGGCGCGACCCGCTCGACCCACTCCTCCAGGTCGTGCGCGGAGACCTTGCGGAGCACCGCGTTGACGAACTTGGCGCGGCCCTCCCCCAGCACGACCCTGGCCAGCTCGACGCTGGCGGAGACCGCGGCGTGGGTGGGGATGCGGGTGCCGAGAAGCTGGTGGACGCCCATGTTGAGCACGTCGAGGACCGGCGGGTCGACCTCGCGCAGCGGCCGGTCGATGCAGGCCGCGACGATCGCGTCGTAGGTGCCCTGGCGGCGGAGGGTCCCGTAGACCAGCTCGGTCGCCAGCGCGGCGTCCCTGCCCTCGAAGTCGCCCTTGGCGCGCGCCTTCTTCAGCAGCGGGGGCAGGACGAGGTTGGCGTAGGCGTCGCGTTCGTCGACCGCCCTGAGCACCTCGAAGGCGAGGAAGCGGACCGGGTCCTTCTTGGGACGCCGGTGCGGCTTGGCGGGACGGCGGCGCTGCTGGTCGTTCACGTGAAAGGTGCTCCGCTGATGGTGAGGGGGCCGAACCCGTCCAGCGTACGTCGCCGCCGCAGGGCCCCGGCCCCCGGCGGCGGCCCCGCCCTCAGGCTCCGAGCAGCTCGCCGTGGACGATGCGCACGCCGCGCGCCCAGTCGGCGGCCCGCATCGGCTTCTTGCCCTGCGGCTGGACCCAGAGCAGTTCCACGGCGTGCGAGCCCGTGCCGGCGTAGACGTTGTTCTTGCCCGCGGAGAGTTCGCCCGGCGCCAGGTCGGTGCGGTCGACGACGGGGACGGCCTGGACCAGCTTGAGGCGCTCACCGCGGAAGACGGTCCAGGCCCCGGGGGCGGGCGTGCAGCCGCGCACCACCCGGTCGACCCGCAGGGCGGGCGCGGACCACTCGACCTGTGCGTCCTCGACGTTGATCTTCGGCGCGAGCGTGACGCCGTCGGCCGGCTGGGGCACGGCGTGCAGGGTGCCGTCCTCGATGCCGTCCATCGTCGCCGCGAGCAGCCCCGCGCCCGCGAAGGCGAGCCGGGTGAGGAGGTCGCCGCTGGTGTCGGTGGGCCGGATCTCCTCGGTGAGGACCCCGTAGACGGGCCCCGAGTCCAGCCCTTCCTCGATCAGGAAGGTGGAGGCCCCGGTGACCTCGTCGCCCGCCATGAGCGAGTGCTGCACGGGCGCGGCACCCCGCCAGGCGGGCAGGAGGGAGAAGTGCAGGTTCACCCAGCCCCTGGCGGGCACGTCCAGCGCCACCTTGGGGAGCAGGGCGCCGTAGGCGACCACGGGGCAGCAGTCGGGCGCGATCTCGCGCAGCCGGGCCAGGAAGTCCTCGTCGCGGGGCCTGGCGGGCTTCAGCACCTCGATGCCGGCCTCCTCGGCGCGCTCGGCCACGGGGCTGGCGACCAGCCGGCGTCCGCGCCCGGCCGGCGCGTCGGGGCGGGTCACCACGGCGGCCACCTCGTGGCGCTCGGAGGCGATCAGGGCGTCCAGGGCGGGGACGGCGACCTCGGGGGTGCCTGCGAAGACGAGCTTCATGGGTGGCGGACTGCCTCTCGGGCCGGAACGAACGTGGCGAGCAGCACACAAGTCTAGTGCCGCGGCCGTCGCGGCCCCCTCCGGCCCGCCAGGGCCCGCGACGGGGGCGCACGCGGGGCCCGGGCGCCCCGCTCATGTGCGCATACGCCCCTCTTGCGTGACCACATGGCCGTGTGACGCGTTGGTCAAGAGAGATTGACCGAAGCGGACCGCCCTCGCGCGGTCCGATCCCTTTCAACGCCGGTTCGAAAGGCTTGTTCATGGCCGACCACGCAACCCACGACGCCCAGGCGCGTGCCCGTCTGCACCTGTTGGTGCGGGACATCGAGCGGGTCCGGCGGCAGGTGGACGCTCTGCGTACCCTGACTGCGCAGCTCGGCAACGTCTACCGCCCCCGCCGGTCCGGCCCGTCCGCGGGCTTCGTCGTCTACGGCAGGGCACCGGCCCCGACCGTCCGGCTGGCCCAGGAGCTGCGGGACAGCGTCGAGACGCTGGTGACGGCGGCGGTGGACTTCGACCGCTCGCTGGGCTTCTCGTGGGACGCGGTGGGTTCCGCCCTCGGGGTCACCAAGCAGGCGGTGCACCGCCGTTACGGCGCGCGCCGCGCCACCCCGCAGCCGGGGACTGCCGAGACCGCCCCGGAGACCGCCAACCGCGCGGTTGCGGCCGGACCGGGTTCGTCGCCCTCGGTGCCCGCGGCCCGTTCCATGCCGCCGCAGCCCTCCGACCGCCCCGGCGCCTTTCCCGGCCCGCGCAACGGCTGAGGCCGCTCGGCACCGGGGCCGCATCGCTCCGTGCGGGCGCCGCGGGGCGCCTCCCCACCGCCCTGACGCGGCCGGCGGTGTCCGGCCGCGTCACCCGATGTCCTGCGGGTCGATCCTGATACGGACCGGGTCTCCGGTGCCCTTGGCCGTACGGGCGGCCTGCGCGGCCTTCAGCGCGGCGGCGAGTGCCGCGCCCCTCCCGGGCGGAACCCTGACCAGGGCCCTCTCCCAGACGTCTCCGGGCGGCGGGCCGCCCTGTCTGCGGGGCCTGCCCGGTGCGGCGCCCGGGACCGGCACCGGGCCGAGCACCTCGGCCTCCGGGGGGAGGTCGGCACCGGCGAGACAGGCGGCCACCGCCTCCGGTGTGCCGGTCACCGAGGCCATGCGGGACACCGGCGGGAAACCGAGTTCCGCGCGCTCGGCGAGCTCGCGGCGAGCGTGACCGACCGGGTCCCAGCGGACCAGTGCCTGCACGGGCCGCAGCGTGGGCTCCGCGACGATCACCACGGTTCCGCCCTCGCTCTGCCCGCGCACCAGCGCGGCGGCCGCCGTCCAGCGGCGCAGCGCCTCCTCCCCCGCCCTGAGGTCGGGCCGGCCAACCATCGCCCACCCGTCCAGGAGCAATGCCGCCGCGTACCCTCCCTCGGCCACCGGCTCGGCGCCCGGGGTGCTCACGACGAGCGCCGGCTGATCGGGGACGGAGTCCAGGACGTGGTCGCGCCCCGACGTCCGCACCGGGACGGCGGGAAAGGCCCGGCCCAGCTCCTCGGCGGTGCGGCGGGCTCCGACGATCTGGGCCCGCAGGCGCAGACCGCCGCAGGCGGCGCAGCTCCACGCCGTCTCCGCCCGGCCGCACCACGCGCAGTCCAGGTCACGCTGGTCCGGGGCCTGCAGCGGCCCGGCGCAGTGCCGGCACCGCGCCGGCTCCCGGCAGCGCTCGCAGGCGAGCCGGGGGGCGTAGCCGCGGCGGGGCACCTGGACGAGGACGGGGCCGTCGCGCAGACCGTCGCGGACGGTCTGCCAGGCGAGAGTGGGCAGCCGCGCCGAACGGGCCGCGCCGTCCCGGGCCAGCTCCCCGTCGCCGACCGTACGGACGAGCGGCGCTGCGCTCCGCAGCTGTTCGCGGTCGGCCCGCAGAGGCAGGGCCCATCCGCTCTCGACCAGCTGCGCGGCCTCCACGGTGCAGCTCGTGCCGCCCAGCAGGAACGCGCAGCGGCCGTATGCCGCGCGGAGCTCCAGGACCTCCCTGACGTGCGGGAACGGGGCGTTGTCGTCGCTGTGGCTGGAGTCCCCGTCGTCCCAGACCGCGACCAGTCCCAGGTCGTCCACGGGCGCGAACATGGCGGCCCTGGTCCCGACGACCGCCCGCACCGAGCCGCGCCGGACCGCGAGCCACTGCCGGTAGCGCTTCTCGGGTCCCGAGTCCGCGGTCAGCAGGGCATGACGCCCCTCCCCCAGGACGGCGGTGAGCGCCTCGTCGACCCGCCCCGCGCTCCGCCCGTCGGGTACGACGACGAGGGCCCCGCGGCCCGAGGCGAGCGTCGCCGCCACGGCCCGCGCGATCTCCTGCGGCCAGTGCGGTCCGGGCAGCGCGGTCCACACCGCGCGGGGCGCACCTCCCTCGGCGAGGGCCCGCAGGAATCCGGGGCCCTGGGCGTACCGCTCCCAGGTCCCCGGCTCCGGGGCGGGCGGTGGGGGCAGCGGCGCCGGGGAGGGCTTGGCCTCCGCCCGGCCGTTGCGCGGCGGGACGGCGAGTTGCAGGACATCCGCGAGGCTGCCGGCGTAACGGTCCGCGACGGCACGGGAGAGGGCGAGCAGTTCGGGCGAGAGGACCGGCTCGGGTGAGACGACGTAGGCGAGGGCCGCCAGGGCCCCCTGGTAGTCCGATGTGGCGCGGCGCTCGATCAGGAAGCCGTCGACCAGACCTCCGCCCTCCCGCCTCCCGCCCCGGACCTGGCGCCCTCCGGCGCCGAAGCGGACCCGCACCCGCACGCCCGGCTGCGCCTCGGCGTCGAGCTCCTCGGGAACGGCGTAGTCGAAGTACTGGTCGAGATGGAGCGCGCCCCTGTTCACGAGGACGCGGGCGACGGGCAGTTCCCCGGCGAGCGCCGCCCCCCGCCAGGTCCGGGGCTTGGCCCGCGGCACCTTGGCGCGTCGCACCGTCTCCCGGATGAGGGCAAGCTGCTCGGGGGCCCCGGGCTCCTCGGCCCGCTCGTCGTCGCTGCTCACAGCCACCTTCCTACCAGACACCACTGACACGCCCCGGCCGCCGCCCGGGCGAGGGCGGACGCACGGGGGCCCGGACGCCGTGCGCGGCGTCCGGGCCCCTGCTGATGTTCTTCGAGCGTCTGTCCGGCCAAAGAGTGTCCCGCATCTCCCGGCGCTCGCCGGGAGATGCGGGACAGCCCTCAGAGACCCGCGGCCGTGCGCAGCGCGTCGACGCGGTCGGCACGCTCCCAGGTGAAGTCGGGGAGCTCGCGGCCGAAGTGGCCGTACGCCGCCGTCTGGGCGTAGATCGGGCGGAGCAGGTCGAGGTCGCGGATGATCGCGGCCGGGCGGAGGTCGAAGACCTCACCGATGGCGTGCTCGATCTTCTCCGTGTCGACCGCGGCCGTGCCGAAGGTCTCGACGAACAGGCCCACCGGCTCGGCCTTGCCGATCGCGTAGGCGACCTGGACCTCGCAGCGGGTGGCGAGGCCGGCCGCGACGACGTTCTTGGCGACCCACCGCATGGCGTAGGCGGCCGAGCGGTCGACCTTGGACGGGTCCTTGCCGGAGAAGGCACCGCCGCCGTGGCGGGCCATGCCGCCGTAGGTGTCGATGATGATCTTGCGGCCGGTGAGGCCGGCGTCGCCCATCGGGCCGCCGATCTCGAAGCGGCCGGTCGGGTTCACCAGCAGCCGGTAGCCCTCGGTGTCCAGCTTGATGCCGTCCTCGATGAGCTGGTTCAGGACGTGCTCGACGACGAACTCGCGGATGTCGGGCGCGAGCAGCGAGTCCAGGTCGATGTCGGAGGCGTGCTGCGAGGAGACGACCACCGTGTCGAGCCGGACGGCCTTGTCGCCGTCGTACTCGATGGTGACCTGGGTCTTGCCGTCCGGGCGCAGGTAGGGGATGGTCCCGTTCTTGCGGACCTCGGAGAGGCGGCGCGAGAGCCGGTGCGCGAGGTGGATCGGCAGCGGCATCAGCTCGGGCGTCTCGTCGCAGGCGTAGCCGAACATCAGCCCCTGGTCGCCGGCGCCCTGCTTGTCGAGCTCGTCCTCGTCCCCCTCGACCCGCTTCTCGTACGCGGTGTCGACGCCCTGGGCGATGTCCGGGGACTGCGCCCCGATGGACACCGAGACGCCGCAGGAGGCTCCGTCGAAGCCCTTCTTGGAGGAGTCGTAACCGATCTCCAGCACCTTGTTGCGCACGAGGTTGGGGATGTCGGCGTAGGCCTTGGTGGTGACCTCACCCGCGACATGCACCAGACCGGTGGTGATCAGGGTCTCGACGGCGACGCGCGAGGAGGGGTCCTCGCGGAGGAGGGCGTCGAGGATCGTGTCGCTGATCTGGTCAGCGATCTTGTCGGGGTGGCCCTCGGTGACGGACTCCGAGGTGAAGAGACGGCGGGACACATCGCTCCCTGGGGTTGCAGCGGCTGCTGGCTGATCATTTGATGGAACTCCGGGAGCTGCGCCCGGCACATTCCGTCGACCAGTTTATCGGTCGCTTCCGGTGATTGGGTCACGCGTCTCGCCCCTTGGGAGGTCTGTGACCTGCCGCACTGTTGACAGCGGTACGACAATCCCCCCATCCGGGCGTGACACGTGGGTTCCTTCCCTGACCGGCGGCACTTACGCAATCCGGCCGAAACGCGCCGCGACCAGGTCCCACACCGTATCGGCAAGAGCCTCCTTGGGCCCATACGGCACGGCGGTCTCGCTCCCGTCGGTCCCGAGGACGACCGCCTCGTTCTCCTCCGAGCCGAAGGTCTTGCGCTCCCCCACCTCGTTCACCACGAGCAGGTCGCAGCCCTTGCGGCGGAGCTTCTCCCTGCCGTGGGCGAGGACGTCGTCGGTCTCGGCGGCGAACCCGACGACGATCTGACCGGATCTCGACCGCTCGGCCGCGACCTCGGCGAGGATGTCGGGATTGCGGACGAGTGCGACGGGTTCGGGCTCGTGGCCGTCCTTCTTCTTGATCTTCCCGGTCGCGTACTCGGCCGGACGGAAGTCGGCGACCGCGGCCGCCATCACGACCACGTCCGCGTCGGCCGCGGCCTTCACCACGGCCTCGCGCAACTGGACCGCGGTACCCACGCGCAGGACGTCGGCGCCCGCCGGGTCGGGCAGCCCGGTGTTCGCCTCCACGAGGGTCACCCGGGCGCCGCGGGCCACGGCGGTGCGGGCGAGAGCGTAGCCCTGCTTGCCCGAGGACCGGTTGCCCAGGTAGCGCACCGGGTCGAGCGGCTCCCGCGTCCCCCCGGCGCTGATCACCACGTGCCGGCCGGCGAGGTCCGGCTCGACGGGGCCACGGGCCAGTACGCGCCGGCAGACCTCGTAGATCTCACCGGGGTCGGGCAGCCGGCCCTTGCCGGTGTCGACACCGGTGAGCCTCCCGACGGCGGGCTCGATGACGACGGCGCCACGGCGGCGCAGGGTCGCGACGTTCTCCCGGGTGGCGGGGTGCTCCCACATCTCGGTGTGCATGGCGGGCGCGAAGACCACCGGACAGCGCGCGGTGAGGAGGGTGTTGGTGAGCAGGTCGTCGGCCAGCCCGTGGGCCGCCTTGGCGAGCATGTCGGCGGTGGCGGGGGCGACCACGACGAGATCCGCCGCCTGGCCGATGCGGACGTGCGGCACCTCGTGCACGCTCTCCCACACCTCGCTCGACACCGGGTTGCCGGAAAGGGCCGACCAGGTGGCGGCCCCGACGAAGTTCAGCGACGCCTCGGTCGGGACGACCCGCACGTCGTGGCCGGACTCGGTCAGCCGCCGCAGCAGCTCGCACGCCTTGTACGCGGCGATGCCTCCGCTGACCCCCAGGACGACCCTAGGCTTCTCCACTGCGTCTCCCCGCACTCGTGTCTCCGCACTCGTGTGCGGCGTCGTGACGTACTCCCCCATGCTGCCTCACCGCACCGGGCGGTCCGCGCGGGGTGCGGACACACCTGCGGACACACCACAGGCCCGGCGGGTACCGACCGCCGGGCCTGTGGTGAAGGTGCGTCGCCGCGTACCGCTGATTACTGCGCGGGGCCCTCGATGGCCTCGGAGGTCAGCAGTCCAGCGTTGATCTCGCGGAGCGCGATCGAGAGCGGCTTCTCGTGCACGTGGGTGTCGACGAGCGGACCGACGTACTCGAGGAGGCCTTCGCCGAGCTGCGAGTAGTACGCGTTGATCTGGCGCGCGCGCTTGGCGGCGTAGATCACGAGGCTGTACTTCGAGTCGGTGGCCTCGAGGAGCTCATCAATCGGCGGGTTGATGATGCCCTCGGGCGTGGTGATGGAAGAGGACACTCTCTGCCTTCCGAAGGGGATAGAGATCAAAGAGATCTTTGATCATGCTGGTTCCGCAGTGGTGATGCTCTGCGTCCGTGGACCGTGGAGGGACCGGGTGGGTCAGCTCTCGGTACCGCGGAGGCCGGAAGCCTGCAGCATCAACGTTAGCAGCTCGCGTGCGACGTCCTCGACGGAGGTGTTGACGAGCGTCGTGTCGAACTCCGACTCGGCGGCCAGTTCGACCTTGGCCGCCGCGAGCCGGCGTTCGATCACGTCGGGCGCCTCGGTCCCCCGGCCGGTGAGCCGGCGGACCAGCTCGTCCCAGCCGGGCGGTGCGAGGAAGACGAGCTGCGCCTCGGGCATCGACTGGCGGACCAGCCGGGCGCCCTGGAGGTCGATCTCGAGCAGCACCGGCTCGCCCGCCTCGAGGCGGTCGAGCACGGCCCGGCGCGGGGTTCCGTACCGGTTGCCCGCGAACTCGGCCCACTCCAGCAGCTCGCCGTTGGCGATCAGCTTGTCGAACTCCTCGTCGTCGACGAAGAAGTAGTGGACACCGTTGCGCTCTCCGGGGCGGGGCTTGCGTGTCGTGGCCGACACGGAGAGCCACACCTCGGGGTGGACCTTGCGCATGTGGGCGACGACCGTGCTCTTGCCGACCCCGGAGGGGCCGGAGAGCACGGTCAGCCGCGGACGTACGTCCGGGGGTACGGGGGACGTCCCCCGGGATGTTGCAGCCATGGGGCCGATTATCCCCGCTCTCAGGAGTGCCCGAGAACGTCAGGCCGGGCTGCCGCCGAACTCACGCTCCAGGGATGCGATCTGGTTGGAGCCGAGACCCCGGACCCGGCGGCTCTCGGAGATGCCCAGCCGCTCCATGATCTGCTTGGCACGGACCTTGCCGACGCCCGGGAGGGACTCGAGGAGGGCGGAGACCTTCATCTTGCCGATGACGTCGTTCTCCTGGCCCTGCTTGATGACCTCGTGGAGCGAGGCGCCGGAGTGCTTGAGTCGATTCTTGACCTCGGCCCGCTCCCGGCGAGCCGCGGCGGCCTTTTCGAGCGCGGCTGCGCGCTGTTCAGGGGTAAGGGGCGGAAGAGCCACGCCTACGTCACCTCGGATGTCGATCTGTCGGATACGGACCGGCGGGGAGCCCTGATGGCCCCACACCTGGTGAGCAACGAACAACGCGTGCTCGTTGGCTCTCGACGGAGACTAGCGGCCAAGGCCGCCCGAGTCAGCGAGAACAGCGGAAAAGTCCTGGTCAGCCTCTGTCGACCCGGACATATCGGCCATAACAACCCCGTTTTCGGGTCAGGTTTCCGTCAACAGCCAGTTACGTGGCATGGTCAGCTTCCCTGAACGGCCGTACGGATCTCGTCCGCGAACCGTCCGGCGGCCTCGCGCAGCCCTGCCGCGTCCGGTCCGTGGCGGAGCACGCCCCGGCTCACGCTGGGGACGACGTTGCCCACCGCGGCGCCGAAGACGCGCGGCAGATCCGCCGGCGTGGCGCCCTGCGCGCCGATGCCCGGGGCGAGCAGCGGGCCGTTGACCGACAGATCGGCGCCCGCGTCACCGAGGGTGGCTCCGACGACCGCGCCGACGGAGCCGAGCGGCGTCGCGCCCGCGTTCTCCGCGGCCATGTGGTCGAGCATCACCTGGGCGAGTGACCGGCCGTCCGCGGAGGTCGCCCGCTGCACCTCGGCACCCTCCGGGTTCGAGGTGAGGGCGAGCACGAAGACCCCCGCGCCGGAGACCGCGGCGGCGTCGAGCGCGGGGCGCAGCGAGCCGAATCCGAGGTAAGGGGAGACGGTGACCGCGTCGGAGAAGAGCGGCGAGTCCTTGTCGAGGTAGGTGGCGGCGTAGGCGCCCATCGTGGAGCCGATGTCGCCCCGCTTGGCGTCCATGAGCACGAGGGCTCCCGCCGCGCGCGCCTCCTCGACGGCCTTCTCCAGGACCGCGATCCCGCGCGAGCCGAAGCGTTCGAAGAACGCGGACTGCGGCTTGAGCACGGCGACCCGGTCGGCCAGCGCCTCCACGACCGTCCGGGTGAAGCGCTCCAGGCCGGCGACGTCGTCGTTCAGGCCCCAGGAGGTGAGGAGCGAGGCGTGCGGGTCGATGCCGACGCAGAGCGGCCCGCGGGTGTCCATGGCGTGGCGCAGTCGCGCGCCGAAGGGTTCAAGGGTCACTGCACGGCCTTCCGTGTCTCGGCGCCGACGGCCTCGGCGAGGGTGGCGTAGGGGGATGCGGCGAGGCGCGCCGCCAGGCCCTTGTGGATCGAGCGGGCGTAGAACGGGCCCTCGTAGATGAAGGCGCTGTAGCCCTGCACCAGGGTGGCGCCCGCCAGGATGCGCTGCCAGGCGTCCTCGGCGGTCTCGATGCCTCCGACGCCCACCAGGGTGATCCGGGTGCCCACACGGGCGTACAGGCGGCTCAGGACCTCCAGGGATCGCTCCTTGAGGGGCGCCCCGGAGAGACCGCCGGTCTCCCCGGTCAGGGAGGCTGGGGACTTCAGGCCGAGGCCGTCCCTGGCGATCGTGGTGTTGGTGGCGATGATGCCGTCCAGGCCGAGCTCGACGGCCAGGTCGGCGACCGCGTCGACGTCCTCGTCCGCGAGGTCCGGGGCGATCTTGACGAGCAGCGGCACCCTGCGGGCGGTGACGGTGCGGTCGGCCGCCTCGCGCACCGCGCTGAGCAGCGGGCGGAGCGCCTCGGTGGCCTGGAGGTTGCGCAGACCGGGGGTGTTCGGGGAGGAGACGTTGACGACGAGGTAGTCGGCGTGGGCGGCCAGCCGCTCGGTCGACTTCACGTAGTCGCCGACCGCTTCGGCCTCGGGGACGACCTTCGTCTTGCCGATGTTGACGCCGACGGTCGTACGGAAGACCGGGTTGCGGGCGGCGAGGCGCTCGGCCACGGCCGCGGAGCCCTCGTTGTTGAAGCCCATGCGGTTGATCAGGGCCCGGTCGGCGACCAGGCGGAAGAGCCGCTTCTTCGGGTTGCCCGGCTGGGGCTCACCCGTGACCGTGCCGATCTCGATGTGGTCGAAGCCGAGCATCGACATCCCGTCGATGGCCACGGCGTTCTTGTCGAATCCGGCGGCGAGTCCGAAGGGTCCGTGCATCCGCAGGCCGAGGGCCTCGGTGCGCAGTTCCTCGTACCGGGGGGCGAGCGCGGCGGCGACGAAGGTGCGCAGCACGGGGATACGGGCGGCGAGGCGGATCCAGCGGAAGGCCAGGTGGTGCGCCCCCTCGGGGTCCATCCGCTTGAAGACCAGCTGGAAGAAGAGTTTGTACATCTGGGTGTCCTCATGAAGAGGGGGACACCGTTTCCGGTGTCCCCCTGCTGGGCGGCTTGGCCGTGCGTCGGATCAGGCCGGATCAGGCCCGGTGCGAGCCGGACCCCGCGGGCCCGGCCTGATCCGGTCGGCAGGTCCTCAGCGGGCCGCGGTCAGGTGCTCGGCGTGCTCCTGGAGGGAACGTACGCCGACCCCGCCGTGGTTGAGCGCGTCGATGCCCTGGACGGCGGCGGCGAGCGCCTGGACCGTGGTCAGGCAGGGCACGGACCGTGCCACGGCCGCGGTGCGGATCTCGTAGCCGTCGAGCCGGCCGCCCGTGCCGTACGGCGTGTTGACGATGAGGTCGATCTCGCCGTCGTGGATGAGCTGCACGACGGTCTTCTCGCCGTTGGGGCCCTCGCCCTCGGACTGCTTGCGCACGACGGTGGCGTTGATGCCGTTGCGCTTGAGCACCTCGGCGGTACCGGAGGTGGCGAACAGCTCGAAGCCGTGGGCGACGAGTTCACGGGCCGGGAAGATCATCGTGCGCTTGTCGCGGTTGGCGACCGAGATGAAGGCACGGCCCTTGGTGGGCAGCGGGCCGTAGGCGCCGGCCTGCGACTTGGCGTACGCCGTGCCGAAGACCGAGTCGATGCCCATGACCTCGCCGGTCGAACGCATCTCCGGGCCGAGGACGGTGTCGACGCCGCGCCCGTGCACGTCGCGGAAGCGCGACCACGGCATGACGGCCTCCTTGACGGAGATCGGCGCGTCCAGCGGCAGGGTGCCGCCGTCGCCCTGCTTCGGCAGCAGGCCCTCCTCGCGCAGCTCGGCGATGGTGGCGCCCAGCGAGATGCGGGCGGCGGCCTTCGCGAGCGGGACCGCGGTCGCCTTCGAGGTGAAGGGGACGGTCCGCGAGGCGCGCGGGTTGGCCTCGAGGACGTAGAGGATGTCGCCGGAGAGCGCGAACTGGATGTTGATCAGTCCGCGGACGCCCACGCCCTTGGCGATGCCCTCGGTGGAGGCGCGCAGCCGCTTGATGTCGTAGCCGCCGAGGGTGATCGGGGGCAGCGCGCAGGCGGAGTCGCCGGAGTGGATGCCGGCCTCCTCGATGTGCTCCATGACGCCGCCGAGGTAGAGCTCGGTGCCGTCGTAGAGCGCGTCGACGTCGATCTCGATCGCGTCGTCGAGGAAGCGGTCGACCAGGACCGGCCGGGTGGGGCTGATCTCGGTGGACTCGGAGATGTACGAGGAGAGCCGGGCCTCGTCGTAGACGATCTCCATGCCGCGGCCGCCGAGCACGTACGACGGGCGGACGAGCACGGGATAGCCGATCTCGTCGGCGATGGCCTTGGCCTCGCCGAAGGTGGTGGCGGTGCCGTGCTTCGGCGCGGGCAGGCCGGCCTCGGCGAGGACCCGGCCGAACGCTCCGCGGTCCTCCGCGGCGTGGATGGCCTCCGGTGAGGTGCCCACCACGGGCACGCCGTTGTCCTTGAGCGCCTGCGAGAGGCCGAGCGGGGTCTGGCCGCCGAGCTGGACGACCACACCGGCGATCGGGCCCGCGAGGGACTCCGCGTGCACGATCTCCAGGACGTCCTCGAGGGTGAGCGGCTCGAAGTAGAGCCGGTCCGAGGTGTCGTAGTCGGTGGAGACGGTCTCCGGGTTGCAGTTGACCATCACCGTCTCGTAGCCGGCGTCGCTCAGGGCGAAGGAGGCGTGGACACAGGAGTAGTCGAACTCGATGCCCTGGCCGATGCGGTTCGGGCCGGAGCCGAGGATGATCACCGCGGGCTTGGTGCGGGGCGCGACCTCGCTCTCCTCGTCGTAGGAGGAGTAGAAGTACGGCGTCTTCGCGGCGAACTCGGCGGCGCAGGTGTCGACCGTCTTGTAGACCGGGCGGATGCCCAGCGCGTGGCGGACCTCGCGCACGACGTCCTCGCGGAGCCCGCGGATCTCGGCGATCTGCACGTCGGAGAAGCCGTGCCGCTTGGCCTCGGCGATCAGGTCGGCGTCCAGGCGCTCGGCGGAGGCCAGCTCGTCGGCGATCTCCTTGATCAGGAAGAGCTGGTCGACGAACCAGGGGTCGATCCTCGTCGCGTCGAAGACCTCCTCCTGGGTGGCCCCGGCGCGGATCGCCTGCATCACGGTGTTGATGCGGCCGTCCGTGGGCCGGACGGCCTCGGCGAGCAGTTCGGCCTTGTCGCCGGGCTCCCCGGTGAAGGCGAACTGCGAGCCCTTCTTCTCCAGGGAGCGCAGGGCCTTCTGGAGGGCCTCGGTGAAGTTGCGGCCGATCGCCATGGCCTCGCCCACCGACTTCATGGTGGTGGTGAGGGTGGAGTCGGCGGAGGGGAACTTCTCGAAGGCGAAGCGCGGGGCCTTGACCACGACGTAGTCGAGCGTCGGCTCGAAGGAGGCCGGCGTCTTCTCGGTGATGTCGTTGGGGATCTCGTCCAGCGTGTAGCCGACGGCCAGCTTGGCGGCGATCTTGGCGATCGGGAAGCCGGTGGCCTTGGAGGCGAGCGCCGAGGAGCGGGAGACGCGCGGGTTCATCTCGATCACGATGATCCGGCCGTCGGCCGGGTCGATCGCGAACTGGATGTTGCAGCCGCCGGTGTCGACGCCGACCTCGCGGATGATCGCGATGCCGATGTCACGCAGCCGCTGGTACTCACGGTCGGTGAGCGTCATCGCCGGGGCGACGGTGATGGAGTCACCGGTGTGGACGCCCATCGGGTCGAAGTTCTCGATGGAGCAGACGACCACGACGTTGTCGTTCTTGTCGCGCATCAGCTCCAGCTCGTACTCCTTCCAGCCGAGGATGGACTCCTCCAGGAGCACCTCGGTGGTCGGGGAGAGCGTGAGGCCCTGTCCGGCGATGCGGCGCAGCTCCTCCTCGTCGTGGGCGAAGCCGGAGCCGGCGCCGCCCATGGTGAAGGAGGGGCGGACGACGACGGGGTAGCCGCCGAGTTCGTCGACGCCCTTCAGGACGTCTTCCATGGAGTGGCAGATGTAGGAGCGGGCGGACTCGCCGTGCCCGATCTTCTTCCGCACCTCCTCCACGACGCCCTTGAAGAGGTCGCGGTCCTCGCCCTTGTTGATGGCCTCGACGTTGGCGCCGATGAGCTCGACGCCGTACTTCTCCAGGACGCCGTTCGCGTGCATGGAGATGGCGGTGTTGAGCGCGGTCTGGCCGCCCAGGGTGGGCAGGAGCGCGTCGGGGCGCTCCTTGGCGATGATCTTCTCGACGAACTCGGGGGTGATCGGCTCGACGTACGTGGCGTCGGCGATCTCCGGGTCGGTCATGATCGTCGCCGGGTTGGAGTTGACCAGGATGACGCGCAGGCCCTCGGCCTTGAGGACGCGACAGGCCTGGGTGCCGGAGTAGTCGAACTCGGCGGCCTGCCCGATGACGATCGGACCGGAGCCGATGACCAGGACGGACTGGATATCGGAGCGCTTAGGCACGCTGGCCCTCCATCAGGGTGACGAAACGGTCGAAGAGGTACGCGGCGTCGTGCGGGCCCGCGGCTGCTTCGGGGTGGTACTGGACGCTGAAGGCCGGCTGGTCGAGCAGCTGGAGCCCTTCGACGACCTGGTCGTTCAGGCATACGTGGGAGACCTCGGCGCGGCCGAACTCCGTGTCGGAGACCCGGTCGAGCGGAGCGTCGACGGCGAAGCCGTGGTTGTGCGCGGTGACCTCGACCTTGCCGGTCGTGCGGTCCTGCACCGGCTGGTTGATGCCGCGGTGGCCGTACTTCAGCTTGTAGGTGCCGAAGCCGAGCGAGCGGCCGAGGATCTGGTTTCCGAAGCAGATGCCGAAGAGCGGGGTCTTCCGCTCCAGGACGCCGCGCATGACGGAGACCGGGTGGTCGGCCGTGGACGGGTCGCCGGGGCCGTTGGAGAAGAAGACGCCGTCGGGCTCGACCGCGTACACGTCCTCCAGGGTGGCGGTGGCGGGCAGGACGTGCACCTCGATGCCGCGCTCGGCCATGCGGTGCGGGGTCATGCCCTTGATGCCGAGGTCGATCGCGGCGACGGTGAACTTCTTCGTGCCGATCGCGGGGACGACGTACGCCTCCTTGGTGGCGACCTCGGCCGCGAGGTCGGCGCCGCTCATCTCGGGGGCCTGGCGGACCTTGGCGAGCAGCACGCCCTCGTCCTGGACGGCGTTGCCGGAGAAGATCCCGACGCGCATCGCGCCGCGCTCGCGCAGGTGGCGGGTGAGCGCGCGGGTGTCGATGCCGCTGATCCCGACGACGCCCTGGCTCGCGAGCTCCTCGTCGAGGGTGCGGCGGGAGCGCCAGTTGGAGGGGATCCGGGCGGGGTCGCGGACGACGTAACCGGAGACCCAGATCCTCCCGGACTCGGGGTCGTCGTCGTTCACACCGGTGTTGCCCACGTGGGGGGCGGTCATGACGACGACCTGGCGGTGGTACGAGGGGTCGGTCAGTGTCTCCTGGTAGCCGGTCATGCCGGTGGAGAACACCGCCTCGCCGAAGGTCTCCCCCACGGCCCCGTAGGCGCGGCCGCGGAAGGAGCGGCCGTCCTCCAGGACGAGTACGGCGGGAGCTTTACCTGCTCCCCGGGTGGAGATCGTCATCGTGCGGTGCCTTCCGTCGTGCTGATGGTGGTGCTGCTGAGGTTGGTGCCGGCTGTGCCGGTGAGGTGGCCGACGGCGTCGACCCATGCCTGGTGCTCGGCCGAGCGGTCGGAACGGAATCCCGAGTCGATCGGCGTGCCGCCGTGCTCCCAGGTGATGACCAGCAGGCCGCCCTCGGGCAGCACCTTGCCGGCCAGCGCCTTCTCGAGCCTCGCCCCGCGCAGCGCGTCGGCGGGCACGAAGAAGTCGGCCGCCCCGGGGCGTACGACGTCGAGGCCTTCGGCGGTCAGGGTGAGCTCGACCCGGCTGCGGGTCCCGAGGCCGTGCGCCACGATCCGGTCGAGCCACTGCCCGGCGGTCGTGGAGGCGTGGTAGCGGCCGGTCAGTGTGAGGAGCTTCTCGCCGTCCGCGAAGCCCTCGGGTGTGACCGGGAGCTCGGGCAGGGCGGACTGCAGGCGCTCACGCCACTTCCATCCCTGGCGCATCAGCCAGTAGACGAAGGCGATGAGGACGAGCAGGCCGAGGACCCAGCTGATGCGGGCGGACCAGTCCGTCACCTCGGCCGACTTCTGTTCGGCGGCCATATGGTACAGCTGATGAGCTGGGCTGAGTGTTGTCACGCGAGCTTCCCGTCGACGACCGTGGCACGGCCCCGCAGGAAGGTGTGGGTGACTCGTCCGGGCAGCTCGCGACCCTCGTAGGGAGTGTTGCGGCTGCGGGAGGCGAAGCCCGCGGGGTCCACTGCTCCACGGTATGACGGATCGACCAGAGTGAGGTTGGCGGGCTCACCCGCCGAGACGGGCCGGCCGTGTCCTTCGAGCCTGCCGATGGCCGCCGGACGGGCCGACATGCGGTCGGCGACACCGGCCCAGTCGAGGAGTCCGGTCTCCACCATCGTCTGCTGGACGACGGACAGCGCGGTCTCCAGGCCCACCATGCCCATGGCGGCGGCGGCCCACTCGCAGTCCTTGTCCTCGTGGGGGTGCGGGGCGTGGTCGGTGGCCACGCAGTCGATGGTGCCGTCGGCGAGGGCCTCGCGCAGCGCCATGACGTCGGCCTCGGTGCGCAGCGGCGGGTTCACCTTGTAGACCGGGTTGTAGGTCCGGACGAGTTCGTCGGTGAGGAGCAGGTGGTGCGGGGTGACCTCGGCGGTCACGTCCCAGCCCTTGGACTTGGCCCAGCGGACGATCTCCACCGAGCCCGCGGTCGACAGGTGGCAGATGTGCACGCGGGAGCCGACGTGGGCGGCGAGGAGCACGTCGCGGGCGATGATCGACTCCTCGGCGACGGCCGGCCAGCCGCCGAGTCCGAGTTCGGCGGAGACGACGCCCTCGTTCATCTGGGCGCCCTCGGTGAGGCGGGGCTCCTGGGCGTGCTGGGCGACGACGCCGTCGAAGGCCTTCACGTACTCCAGCGCGCGGCGCATGATCACGGCGTCGTCGACGCACTTGCCGTCGTCGGAGAAGACCTTCACCCCGGCGGCGGAGTCGTGCATGGCGCCGAGCTCGGCCAGCTGCTTGCCCTCCAGGCCGACGGTGACGGCGCCGACGGGCTGCACGTCGCAGTAGCCGGACTCCCTGCCGAGGCGCCAGACCTGCTCGACGACGCCCGCGGTGTCGGCGACGGGGAAGGTGTTGGCCATGGCGTGCACCGCGGTGTAGCCGCCGACGGCGGCGGCCTTGGTGCCGGTGAGGACGGTCTCGGAGTCCTCGCGGCCGGGCTCGCGCAGGTGGGTGTGGAGGTCGACGAGGCCCGGCAGCAGGATCTGGCCGGCGGCCTCGATCACGGTGGCGTCGCCCGCCTCGATGCCGGTGCCGGTCTCGGCGATGGTCTCGCCGTCGATGAGGACGTCCTGCGGCTCGCCGCCAAGGACCTTCGCACCGCGGATCAGGATCTTGCTCATGGTTACTTGTTCTCCTCGGTACGGGCGGAGGCGGAGGGCAGGGCGGTCTCGGAACCACCGAGCAGCAGGTACAGGACGGCCATTCGGGTGGAGACGCCGTTCGCGACCTGCTCCACGGCGGTGCAGCGGTCGGAGTCGGCGACCTCGGCGGTGATCTCCATCCCGCGGACCATCGGGCCGGGGTGCATCACGATGGCGTGCTCGGGCATCCTGGCCATGCGCTCGCCGTCGAGGCCGTAGCGGCGGGAGTACTCGCGCTCGGTCGGGAAGTAGGCGGCGTTCATCCGCTCACGCTGCACACGGAGCATCATGACCGCGTCCGACTTCGGCAGCACGTCGTCCAGGCGGTAGCTGACCTCGCAGGGCCAGCTCTCGACGCCGACCGGCACGAGGGTGGGCGGGGCCACCAGGGTGACCTGCGCGCCCAGGGTGTGCAGGAGGTGGACGTTGGAGCGGGCGACGCGGCTGTGCAGGATGTCGCCGACGATCGTGATGCGGCGCCCTTCGAGGTCCCGGCCGATACCGGCGTCGGGTCCGACCAGCCTGCGCCGCATGGTGAAGGCGTCGAGCAGGGCCTGGGTGGGGTGCTCGTGGGTGCCGTCACCGGCGTTGACGACCGCGCTGTCGATCCAGCCCGAGGTCGCCAGGCGGTAAGGGGCTCCGGAGGCGCCGTGCCGGACGACGACGGCGTCGGCGCCCATGGCCTCCAGGGTCAGGGCGGTGTCCTTGAGCGACTCGCCCTTGGAGACGGAGGAGCCCTTGGCGGAGAAGTTGATGACGTCGGCGGAGAGGCGTTTGGCGGCGGCCTCGAACGAGATCCTCGTCCGGGTCGAGTCCTCGAAGAAAAGGTTGACGACCGTTCGTCCACGCAGGGTGGGGAGTTTCTTGATCGGCCGGTCCGCGACCCGCGCCATCTCCTCGGCGGTGTCGAGGATCAGCACGGCGTCGTCGCGGGTGAGGTCGGCGGCCGAGATGAGGTGACGGGGGGTACGGGGGTTGTCCCCGGCGGGGCGCAGCATCTGGGAGTCTCCGGGAAGGGTGGAGGAATCGGGCAGGCGGGCGTGCGGCAGCGTCCGTGCGGCTCCGGGCCGCACGGGGATCGACGCTGCTACTGCTCGCCTGCCGGGACGGTCTGCTTGACGCCGAGCAGCACGGTGTCGCGGCCGTCCTCCTCGGCGAGCTGGACCCTGACCGTCTCCCGCAGCGAGGTGGGGAGGTTCTTGCCGACGTAGTCGGCCCGGATCGGGAGTTCGCGGTGTCCTCGGTCGACGAGCACGGCGAGCTGGACGGCACGGGGCCGGCCGATGTCCCCGAGCGCGTCGAGCGCGGCCCTGATGGTGCGGCCGGAGAAGAGGACGTCGTCGACGAGGACGACGAGGCTGCCCTCGATGCCCTCACCGGGGATCTCGGTGCGGGCGAGTGCCCGCGCCGGACGCATCCTGAGGTCGTCGCGGTACATCGTGATGTCGAGTGACCCGACCGGCGTCTTCCGGCCGGTGATCTCTTCGAGCTTTCCGGCGAGCCGGCGGGCGAGGTAGACCCCGCGGGTCGGGATGCCGAGCAGCACCACGTCGTCGGCGCCCTTGGCGCGTTCGACGATCTCGTGGGCGATGCGGGTCAGTACCCGGGCGATGTCGGGAGCCTCGAGAACGGGGCGTGCCGCATTGCCGGGGTGGTCATGCTGTGCGTCCATAAGAAACGGACCTCCTTCTCCGCCTCACTGGACGGACGTTAAAGGACGTCGAAATTGCGTCATCCACGTTACCAGGGCTTGTGTGAGGCCCCGGCCCCACCCCCGTGAGGTCGCAGTGCGGACCTTTCGGCTTGACGCAGCCAAGTAACGCTGCGTAACCTCACAGTGAGTTACCAGCCACGCGGCCCAGCCGCAGAATGTTCCAGCGTCCGGGGAGCCTTATGTCCAGCGAATACGCAAAGCAGCTCGGGGCCAAACTCCGCGCCATCCGCACCCAGCAGGGCCTCTCCCTCCACGGCGTGGAGGAGAAGTCGCAGGGCCGCTGGAAGGCTGTCGTGGTCGGTTCCTACGAGCGCGGGGACCGCGCGGTGACCGTGCAGCGCCTTGCCGAGCTGGCCGACTTCTACGGTGTCCCGGTGCAGGAGCTCCTGCCCGGCACGACCCCCGGCGGTGCGGCCGAGCCCCCGCCGAAGCTGGTCCTGGACCTCGAGCGCCTGGCGCACGTGCCGCCGGAGAAGGCCGGTCCGCTGCAGCGCTACGCGGCGACGATCCAGAGCCAGCGAGGCGACTACAACGGCAAGGTGCTCTCCATCCGCCAGGACGACCTGCGCACCCTGGCCGTGATCTACGACCAGTCGCCGTCGGTTCTCACGGAGCAGCTGATCAGCTGGGGCGTGCTGGACGCCGACGCGCGCCGCGCGGTCGCCCACGACGAGGGCTGACCGGACCGCACGACAGACGACGGGAGAACGCCGGGTGGCGGGCTTGAGGCCTGCCACCCGGCGTTTTCTCGTGTCCGGACGCCGTTCGCGCGCGAGGCGGTGCCGGTACGCGGAAGGGACCACGGCCGATGGCCGTGGTCCCTTCGTCCGGCTCGCGCCGCCGCCGGGGGCTACTGCTCCCGGCGGAGGTTCGGCTTGAGGTCCTTGAAGCGGGCCAGCAGGCCGTTCACGAACGCCGGGGAGTCGTCCGTGGAGAACTCCTTGGCGAGCTGGACCGCCTCGTCGATGACCACGGCGTCCGGGGTCGAGTCCATCCAGACCAGCTCGTACGCACCGAGCCGGAGGATGTTCCGGTCGACGACCGGCATGCGGTCGATCTCCCAGTCCACGGCGTAGGTGACGATGAGGTCGTCGATGCGGTCCGCGTACTGCGCGTACCCCTCGACCAGCTCCATCGTGAATTCGCCGACCGGGGGCTGACGGTCGTCGGTCCGCGAGTGGCGCACCCAGTCCGCGAGGACCGTCTGCACGGACTCACCGCGCTGGTCGGCCTCGAAGAGGATCTGGAAGGCGCGCTTGCGGGCCTTGTTCCGGGCAGCCACGGTTAGCTGTTCACCCGGCCGAGGTAGTCGCCCGTACGGGTGTCGACCTTGATCTTCTCGCCGGTGGTGACGAAGAGCGGCACGCCGATCTCGTAACCGGTCTCCAGCGTGGCGGGCTTGGTGCCGCCGGTGGAGCGGTCGCCCTGGACGCCCGGGTCGGTGTGCTGGATGGTCAGCTCGACCGCGGCGGGCAGCTCGACGTAGAGCACCTCGCCCTCGTGCTGGGCGACCGAGGCCTCGAAGCCCTCGATCAGGAAGTTGGCGGCGTCGCCGACGGCCTTGCGGTCGACCATGAGCTGGTCGTACGTCTTCATGTCCATGAAGACGAAGTACTCGCCGTCCATGTACGAGAACTGCATGTCACGGCGGTCGATGGTGGCCGTTTCGACCTTCACGCCGGCGTTGAAGGTCTTGTCGACGACCTTGCCGGAGAGCACGTTCTTGAGCTTGGTGCGCACGAAGGCGGGGCCCTTGCCGGGCTTGACGTGCTGGAACTCGACGACGGACCAGAGCTGGCCTCCGTCGAGCTTGAGCACCAGGCCGTTCTTGAGGTCGTTCGTGGAAGCCACGGTTGCGGAATCTCCTGGACTGAAGCTGGTGGAACGACCGAGGATGCGCGCTAGAGCGCGAGCAGCTCCTTGGTCGTAATGGTGAGTAGCTCGGGTCCGCCGTCCGCCTCGGGGCGCACGACGAGCGTGTCATCGATCCGGACACCGCCCCGGCCCGGGAGGTGGACCCCCGGTTCGACGGTGACCGGCACACAAGCGTCCAGTTTACCCATGGCTTCCGGTGCCAACTGCGGGTCCTCGTCGATTTCGAGTCCGACGCCGTGCCCGGTGCTGGGCGGGAGGCCTTCCGAGTGGCCCGCCGAGTCCAGGAGATGCCGGGCGGCACGGTCCACGTCACGGTAGGCGGCGCCGGGGACGAGTGCCTCCCGGCCGGCTCTCTGAGCGGCGAAAACAAGGTCGTAGAGCTCGATCTGCCAGTCCGCGGGGCTGGTCCCGATGACGAAGGTCCGGCCGATCTCGCACCTGTAGCCGTGGTAGTTCGCGCCCAGGCGGACGGAGAGGAAATCTCCCTCCTCGACCCTGCGGTCGGTGGGCCGGTGCCGGCCCAGACCGGAGTGGTGACCCGTGCCGACGGATGTGGCGAAGGCGGGGCCGTCGGCACCGTGGTCGACCAGCCGGCGTTCGAGCTCCAGTGCGAGGTGGCGTTCGGTGCGCCCCACCAGGATCGATTCGAGGAGCTCGCCCAGGGCCTGGTCCGTGATCTCGGCGGCGATACGCAGACAGGCGATCTCCTCCTCGTCCTTCACCAGGCGCAGCTGCTCGACGGTGCTGCCGAGGTCTCCCAGCCGCAGGCGGGGGGCGACGGCGCTCATGGCGCGGTGCCGGGCGACGGTCAGATCGTGCTCCTCCACGGCCAGGGAGCCCGTGTCCATGCCTCCGGCCAGGCCCGCGGCCACGACGACCGGGTCACCGTCGTTCTCCGGGAGCAGGTGCAGCTTCAGCTGTTCGTCCGGGCGTCCTCGGGCGGGTTCCCCGGCCGGTGCGCGGCCGCACAGCAGGACGTCCTCGCCGGGGCCGAGCAGCAGCACGGCACCGGGCGGGGCTCCGCCCGCGAGATAGCGGACGTTGGCGGGGCGGGAGACCAGGGCGGCCGCGTGTCCGGCGGCGGCGAACCGGTCGCGCAGCAGCCCGCGTCGGACGGCGTACACCTCTGACATGAGTCCGAGCCTACGAGCGGGGGCGCGGCACCGCCCGGCCAGCGCACCCGACCGGGCAGCGCGCCGGTCCTACCAGGCCGGCGGGCTGGCTATGGAGCGGGCCAGGACGTCGTCCAGGACGCGGGCGGTCGTCTCGACGTCGTAGGTGGAGTTGTCGATGATCGGCAGCCCGGAGCCGTACCAGCCGGCCATCCGCCCGTGGATCCGGGCGACCTCCTCGTCGGAGAGCCTGCGGTTGCCGCTGCGCGCCGCGTTGCGCTCCAGGACCACCTCCAGCCCGGGGAGGAGGACTACGGGCAGCAGTCCGGGGCCGACGTGCCGCTTCCAGCCGCCGAGGCCGACCACGGGCCGGTCCGGGAAGACGGCGTCGTCGAGGATGCAGGAGATGCCGTTGGCCAGGAAGTTCCGCGCTGCGAAGCCGCAGGTGCGCCGGGCCAGCCGGTACTGGGCCTCGGAGTGGTCGTTCCATCCGGCCTGGGGGTCGGCGAAGCCGGAGCAGACCCATTCGCGTACGTCGTCCAGGGAGACATGGGCCGTGGGGACGCGGCGGCGCCCCGCCCAGAGCTTCGCGACCGTGGTCTTGCCCGCGCCGGCCGGCCCGATCAGGAGCACGGCCAGGGTGGCGGAGCCGGTCCCCGGCTCCGCGCCGGGCGCGGGCAGCGCGACGGGCCCGCCCGGCGGCAGCTGGACGTGCCCGGTGGTGTCGGGCAGGGGCGGGGAGGGGAGGGGGTGCGGAGGTACGGGTGCCTGCTGCGGCCCTCCGGGCGCCGGGGGCGGAAGCGGCGGCCCCGCCTGGCCCGGGTGCGGCGGCCCCGGGTGCTGGGCGTGGTGCGTCCACGGTCCGTGGCCGGAGGGCCCCTGGGGCGGAGGCAGCGGAGCCCCCACTGCGTGCTGCATCCGGTGCCACTCCGTCTCGTACAGGCAACTGCCTCTGGTGGAACGGCAACCGTACCCTCCCCGGCCGCCACAGGGTGAACGGGCGGGGAGGGTACGAAGTGCCCGTGCCTGTCCCTCAGTCCGTCAGTTCGTCGGCCAGGGCCCGCAGGGCGAGCCGGTAGGAGCCGATGCCGAAGCCGGCCACGGTGCCGGTGGCGACCGGGGCGATGACGGAGGTGTGCCGGAACTCCTCGCGTGCGTACGGGTTCGAGATGTGCACCTCGATCAGCGGCGCGGTGCGCTGGGCCGCCGCGTCGCGCATCCCGTACGAGTAGTGCGTGAAGGCCCCCGGGTTGATGACGACCGGGACCGAGCCGTCCGCCGCCTCGTGGAGCCAGCGGATCAGCTCGCCCTCGTCGTTGGTCTCGCGGACCTCGACGTCGAATCCGAGCTCCTTGCCGAGCGCCTGGCAGGTGTCCACCAGACCGGCGTAGGAGGTCGCCCCGTACACGTCGGGCTCCCGCGAGCCGAGGCGTCCGAGGTTCGGGCCGTTGAGCACGAGGACGCTGCGGGCCGTCACGCGGAGACCTCCCCGTAGGCGGCGAGCAGCACGGCCGGGTCCGGGCCTTCCAGCACGGCGGGCTTGCCGATGCCGTCCAGGACGATGAAGCGGAGCAGGTCGCCCCGGGACTTCTTGTCGACCTTCATGTTCTCCAGGAGCTTGGGCCACTGGTCACCCCGGTAGGTGAGCGGCAGCCCGACGGACTCCAGGACGGCGCGGTGCCGGTCGGCGGTCGCGTCGTCGAGGCGGCCGGCGAGCCGTCCGAGCTCGGCCGCGAAGACCATGCCGACCGAGACGGCGGCGCCGTGGCGCCACTTGTAGCGCTCGTTCTTCTCGATGGCGTGGCCCAGCGTGTGCCCGTAGTTGAGGATCTCCCGCAGGCCGGACTCCTTGAGGTCGCTGGAGACGACCTCGGCCTTGACCCTGATGGAGCGCTCGATGAGCTCCGCGGTGTGCGGACCTGCGGGCGTCCGGGCGGCCTCGGGGTCCGCCTCGATCAGGTCGAGGATCACCGGGTCGGCGATGAAACCGGCCTTGATGATCTCTGCCAGGCCGGAGACGTAGTCGTGGACCGGCAGCGAGTCCAGTGCGGCCAGGTCGCAGAGGACCCCGGCCGGCGGGTGGAACGCGCCCACGAGGTTCTTGCCCTCCGCGGTGTTGATGCCCGTCTTGCCGCCGACGGCCGCGTCGACCATGGCGAGCACCGTCGTCGGCACCGCGATCCAGCGGACCCCGCGCAGCCAGGAGGCGGCGACGAATCCGGCGACGTCGGTGGTGGCACCGCCGCCGACGCCGACGATGACGTCGGTCCGGGTGAAGCCGGTCTGTCCGAGCGCCTTCCAGCAGTAGGCGGCGACCTCGACGGTCTTGGCCTCCTCGGCGTTCGGCAGCTGGATCGCGATGGCCTCGTAGCCCTGGGCGGCGAGGTCCTCGCGTACGGCCTCACCGGTCTCGGCGAGCGCTTCGGGGTGCAGTACGGCGACCCGCTTGGCGCGGTCCCCGATGAGGTTCGGGAGCTCGCCGAGGAGCTGACGCCCGACGAGCACCTCGTAGGCGTCGGTGCCCGCGGAGCCGGCGATCTGGATGCGCGTGGTGCCCTGCTCGGTCATACCTGGGTTCTCCCGGCCGGACGTCACGGTCTGGTCCGTGCGCTCCGGCAGCTCCGTTGCGTCGATGATCGCCTGGGCGACCTCTTCGGGGGTGCGTTCGTCGGTGGCGACGGTGACGGCGGCCACCTCTTCGTAGAGGGGGCGCCGGGCGTCCATCAGCTCACGCCACTGCCGTCGCGGGTTCACCGCGAGCAGCGGGCGGGCGGTGTTCAGCCCGACTCGCCGGACGGCCTCGTCCACGTCCATGGAGAGGTAGACGACGCGGTGGCCGGCGAGGAGCGTGCGCGTGTCGGCGTCCAGCACTGCCCCGCCACCGAGGGCGAGCACACCGGTGTGCTCGTCGATCGCGTCCCGTACCGCCTGCCGCTCCAGGGCGCGGAAGTGTTCCTCGCCCTCGTCGAAGAAGATCTCCGAGATCGCCTTGCCCGCAGTCGCCACGACGTCGGCGTCGGTGTCGCGGTAGGTGGTGCCGAGGCGCCCGGCGAGCAGCTCCCCCACCGTGGACTTGCCGACGCCCATCGGGCCGACGAGGACGATCAGTGGGCCGCTCACCGGATCTGGAGGTGGGAGAGGTAGGACTGGACGTTGCGGTGGGTCTCGGCGACGCTGTCCCCGCCGAACTTCTCCGCGACCGCGTCGGCGAGCACCAGGGCGACCATCGCCTCCGCGACGATGCCTGCGGCCGGGACGGCACAGACGTCGGACCGCTGGTGGTGGGCCTTGGCGGCCTCACCGGTCACCACGTCGATGGTGGCGAGCGCGCGGGGCACGGTGGCGATGGGCTTCATCGCGGCGCGGACGCGCAGCAGTTCACCGGTGGTGAGACCGCCCTCGGTGCCGCCGGCGCGGCCGGAGGCGCGCTTGATGCCGTTCTCGGTGGCGAGGATCTCGTCGTGGGCCTTGGAGCCGGGCACCCGTGCCAGGTCGAACCCGTCACCCACCTCGACGCCCTTGATGGCCTGGATGCCCATCAGGGCACCGGCCAGCCGGGCGTCCAGCCTGCGGTCCCAGTGGACGTGCGAGCCGAGGCCGACGGGCACGCCGTAGGCGAGGACCTCGACGACACCGCCGAGCGTGTCGCCGTCCTTGTGGGCCTGGTCGATCTCCGCGACCATCGCCTTCGACGCGTCGGCGTCGAGGCAGCGCACGGGGTCGGCGTCGAGCCGCTCGACGTCGGAGGGCTTCGGGTAGACGCCGTAGGGCGCCTTGGCCGCGGCCAGCTCGACGACGTGGGAGACGATCTCGATCCCCGCGGTCTCCTTGAGGTACGAACGGGCGACGGCGCCGAGGGCGACGCGGGCCGCGGTCTCCCGGGCGCTCGCGCGCTCCAGGACCGGGCGGGCCTCGTCGAAGCCGTACTTCTGCATGCCGGCGAGGTCGGCGTGGCCGGGGCGCGGGCGGGTCAGCGGGGCGTTACGGGCCTGCTCGGCCAGCACCTCGGGGTCCACGGGGTCGGCCGACATGACCTGCTCCCACTTGGGCCACTCGGTGTTGCCCACCATCACCGCGACCGGCGAACCCATGGTCAGGCCGTGCCGGACGCCGCCGAGGAAGGTGACCTCGTCCTTCTCGAACTTCATCCGGGCGCCCCGCCCGTAACCGAGCCGTCGCCTGGCGAGCGCGTCCGCCACCATCTCCGTGGTGACGGGGATACCGGCGGGAAGACCCTCCAGCGTCGCCACCAGTGCGGGGCCGTGCGACTCTCCGGCGGTCAGCCAGCGCAACCTGCTCAACGGTGCTCCTCATGCTCGCGCCTGTAAATCCGACGGCGCGACCGGGTGCGCGGCCCTGGCCCGCCGCCCCTGATCCTCCCACGAACGGGGACGACCGCCTGCCTCCGGTCCAGGGGACGGACGCGGCGGGTCCCGTCCCCGAGCCGGGAGAACGGGAACCTGCGCCGGTACGGAACGTCAGCCGCGGGTCGCGCGGGCCCTAATGGCCCTGCGCCACGAGGGCCGCTTCCCCCGCCGCGCGCATGACCCCGAGCGGAGCGTCCAGCCCCGTCATCTGCTCCACCTGGAGGACGGCCTGGTGCACCAGGAGGTCGAGGCCTCCCACGACCTGGGCACCGGCTCCGGACCAGCGGGAGGCCAGGGCCGTGGGCCAGGGGTCGTACAGCACGTCGAAGAGGGTGCCAGGCGTCACCGGGATCGCTTCCGCGAGCGCGTCCGTGGCACCGGCGGGTGTCGTGGCGATCACCAGGGGTGCGTGCAGGGCCTCTTCGGCATCTGCCCAGTCGGCGATCCGGACGTCGACGCCGAGGCGTTCGCCCCAGCCGCGCATCTCGTCGGCCCGTGCCGCGCTGCGCACGTACGCCGTGACCGGGCCCGAGCAGATCTCCGCCATCGCCGCCAGCGCGGAGGACGCCGTGGCGCCCGCGCCGAGAACGGCCGCCGTCTCGACCTTCTCGACCCCTCGCTCACGAAGCGCCGCGATCATGCCGGGGATGTCGGTGTTGTCACCGGTCCGGCCACCGTCCTCGTCGAAGACCACGGTGTTGACGGCCTCGACCGACGCCGCCGTCCCACTCACCTCGTCGAGCAGCGGGATGATCGCCCGCTTCAGCGGCATGGTCAGGGAGAGGCCCGCCCAGGACCTGTCCAGCTCCGCGACGAACCCGGGGAGCGCCGCCTCGTCCACCTCGAAGCGGTCGTACGACCAGTGCTCCAGGCCCATGGCCGCATAGGCGGCCCTGTGCAGGACCGGGGAGAGGGAGTGGGCGATCGGGGAGCCGAGGACGGCTGCCCTGCGGTGGGGATTCACTGGCCTGCCTTGTTCTGTTCGTACTTCTCGCGGTTGCGCTCGTGCTCCTCGTTGGTCACGGCGAAGACGGTCTTGTCCTCGGTGACGGAGACGAAGTAGTACCAGGGACCGTCGGCGGGGTTGATCGCCGAGTGCAGGGCGTCGGCACCGGGGTTGGAGATCGGACCGAGCGGCAGGCCCTTGATGCTGTACGTGTTGTAGGGGTCGTCGATCTTCCGGAGGTCGTCGACCGCGCCCACGTCCAGCGTGCTCTCCGCACGGATGTAGTTGACGGTCGAGTCGAATTCGAGCCGTCCGACCGTCTCACTGTTGTCCGGCTTGAGCCGGTTGTAGACGACCCTCGCGACCTTGTCGAAGTCGTGCTTGTACTTGCCTTCCTTCTGAACCAGACTCGCCACGGTGATCACGTCGAGCGGCGACTTCAGGTTCAGCTTCTTGGCGTTCTCCTCGAGGTCGAGCTTCCCGTATTCCTGGTTGGCCCGGGTGACCATCTTCTTCAGGGTGTCCTCGGGCTTCGAGCCCTTGGGCACCGCGTAGGCCGCCGGGAAGAGGAATCCTTCCAGCGGGTCCTTGATCTTCGGGTCGTCGTCCGCCCAGTCGGGCAACCCGAGGCTCTCGGCCTTCGTCTTGGCCACCCCGGCCGTGGTCCCGGCTTTCAGGTCCAGCCTCTTGTCGATCTTCGCGTAGATATCGGCAGCGCTCGTTCCCTCGGGAATGACCAGCGCGTTCTGGCTCTTCGGGTCCAGCATGAGCTCGACGGCGCTGTCCGCGGACATCTCCTTCTTCAGGAGGTACACACCGGCCTGGAGGGACTTCCCCTTGGGATTCGCTCCCTGCGCCGAGATGAAGGCGTCTTCGGACTTGACCACCCCCGCCTTCTTCAGGATGTTCGCGATCTCGTTCCCGTACGCGCCCTCCGGGATCTCCACCTCGACCGACCCCGTGCCGCTGCCCGTGTAGTCGGGCGCCTCACCGAACTGGCTCTGGTAGTAGGAGTACCCGAAGTAGCCGACGACCCCGAGCCCGCCGACGAGGACCGCCGCCACGCCGAGGCAGGCGCAGCCGTTGCGGCTCTTCTTCTTGTCCTTGCCACGGCGCTCGCCGCCGCCCCGGCGGGACTCGCGCGGGTCGTCGTCGTACTCGTCCCGGTCGTCATCGCGGGAGCGGGAACGGGAGCGCCTGCCGGCTTCACGGTCGTCGGCTGGCTCGTCCGCACCCGTGAAGAAAGGATGCGTCTCCTCCTGCGGGACGTCCGGGTCCCAGTCCTGCGCCTGCTGCTGCGCGTGCGACTGCTCCCCGGGGGCCTGGTCACGGCGGCCGGGAGGCTGCGGCGGGGGGTAGGCGTCGGGGGTGCCGTAGTGATCGGCCTGGCCGCCGTACTCTCCGGGGTTGCCGCCGTACGGGTGCTGCTGGGCCGCCCCGTACGGCATGGCCGCGTGACCGCCGGTGTCCCACCCGCCGTCGCCGTACTGCGGCTGCTGCTGGTGCTGCTGCTGCGCGTAGGGGTCCTGCCCGCCGTACGGCTGCTGCTGGTACGGGTCCTGCGGGTACTGCTGCTGGGCGTACGGGTCCTGCTGGTAACCCTGCTGGGCGTAGGGGTCCTGCGCGTAGGGCTGCTGGTGGCCGTCGTACTGGCCCTGGCCCTGATCCTGGCCGTGGGCGGCCTGATGGCCTCCCCACCCCTGGTCCCCGTACAAGGGGTCCTCGGGATGCCACGGTTCGGAGCCGGAGCCCCGGCCATACTCAGTCATCGATCCCCTTGAGCCGCGAGACGACGCTCCGCCTCTTCGCTTTGCTGTGCGGTGTCTGTTCGAACACCGGCGCATCGCGCGGAACGTTACCGTATCGCGATCAGGCCACCACTTCGACGCCCTCTCCCGGAGCAGCGCCTGACGCCCGTTCGGACTCCAGAGCGTTCTGGAGGATCACCACAGCGGCAGCCTGGTCGATGACAGAACGGCCCTTCTTGGACTTCACGCCCGAAGCGCGCATGCCCTGAGCGGCCGTCACTGTGGTCATCCTCTCGTCCAGCAGACGTACGGGAATCGGCGCGATGGCACGGGCGAACTCCTGGGCGAAGGCGCGCACCTTCGCGGCCGCGGGCCCCTCGCCCCCACCCAGGGAACGAGGGAGACCGACGACGACCTCGATCGGTTCATACTCCTCGACGATCTGTCCGAGCCGCCGGTGGGCGGCCGGGACGTCACGTCCCGGCACGGTCTCCACCGGCGTCGCGAGGATCCCGTCGGGGTCGCACGAGGCGACCCCGATACGGGCGTCACCGACATCGATCGCGAGTCGGCGTCCACGGCGCATCTGCGACATCTCCGGCGTCACGCCGTCTCGGTGACGAGGCGTTCGACGGCGGCGACGGCGTCGCCGATGGCGTCCGGGTTCTGGCCGCCGCCCTGGGCGACGTCCGGCTTCCCGCCGCCACCGCCACCGAGGGTCTTGGCGGCGGTACGCACCAGGTCACCGGCCTTGAGGCCGCGCTCGCGGGCCGCCTCGTTGGTGGCGATGACGGTCAGCGGACGGCCGTTGGCCGTGGTGAACAGGGCCACGACGGCCGCACGGCCGCCCTGGATGCGTCCACGCACGTCGAGGACGAGCTTGCGCAGGTCGTCGGCGGAGGTGCCGTCCGGCACCTGTCCGGTGACCAGGGCGACCCCGCGCACGTCCTTGGCCGACTCCACCAGTCCGGCGGCGGCGGCGAGCACCTTCTCCGCGCGGAACTTCTCGATCTCCTTCTCGGCGTCCTTCAGCTTGCCGAGCATGCCGGAGATCTTCTCGGGCAGCTCCTCGGGGCGGCCCTTGAGGAGCTCCTGGAGCTGGGCGACGACCGTGTGCTCCTTGGCGAGGAAGTTGTACGCGTCGACACCTACGAGGGCCTCGATGCGCCGCACCCCGGAGCCGATGGACGACTCACCCAGCAGCTTCACCAGGCCCAGCTGGGCGGTGTTGCCGACGTGCGTACCGCCGCACAGCTCCTTGGAGAAGTCACCGATGGTGACGACACGGACCCGCTCGCCGTACTTCTCGCCGAACTCGGCGATGGCGCCCTGCTTCTTGGCGTCGTCGATCGACATGACCTCGGCCTGGACGTCGAGCTCCCGGGAGAGGACCTCGTTGATCTTCTGCTCGACGTCGGTGAGGACCGTGCCGGGGACGGCGGCGGGCGAGCCGAAGTCGAAGCGGAAGCGTCCGGGCGAGTTCTCCGAGCCGGCCTGGGCGGCCGTCGGGCCGAGGGCGTCGCGCAGCGCCTGGTGCGTGAGGTGCGTGGCACTGTGGGCGCGGGCGATTGCGCGGCGGCGGGTGTTGTCGATGGCGGCGTAGGCGGAGGCGCCCACGGTCACCTCGCCCACCTGGACCGAGCCCTTGTGAACCGAGACGCCCGGCACGGGCTGCTGCACGTCGCGGACCTGGATCACCGCGCCGGAGTCGAGCTTGATCCGGCCCTGGTCGGCGAGCTGGCCACCGCCCTCGGCGTAGAAGGGGGTGCGGTCGAGGACGACCTCGACCTCGTCGCCCTCGGAGGCCGCGGGCGAGGAGACGCCGTCGACGAGCAGGCCGACGATCTTCGACTCACCCTCCATGCTGGTGTAGCCGGTGAACTCGGTGACACCGGCGGTGTCGGCCACCTCACGGTAGGCGGACAGGTCGGCGTGACCGGTCTTCTTGGCCTTGGCGTCGGCCTTGGCTCGCTCCCGCTGCTCCTTCATCAGGCGGCGGAAGCCGTCCTCGTCGACGGAGAGGCCCTGTTCCGCGGCCATCTCCAGCGTGAGGTCGATCGGGAAGCCCCAGGTGTCGTGGAGCAGGAACGCCTTGTCGCCGGCCAGGACCTTGCCACCGGCGGCCTTGGTCTCGGTGACGGCGGTGTCGAGGATGTTGGTGCCGCCCTTGAGGGCCTTGAGGAAGGCGGCCTCCTCGGCGAGGGCGACGGTCTCGACGCGCTTGCGGTCGGTGACGAGCTCCGGGTACTGCAGCCCCATGGTGTCCACGACGACGTCGACCAGGTCCTTGACGACCGGGCCGGTGGCGCCGAGGAGCCGCATGTTGCGGATGGCGCGGCGCATGATGCGGCGCAGGACGTAGCCGCGGCCCTCGTTGCCGGGGGTCACACCGTCGCCGATGAGCATCACCGAGGTGCGGATGTGGTCGGCGACGACGCGCAGGGAGACGTCGGAACCGTGCTCGGCGCCGTAGCGCACGCCGGTGAGCTCGGTGGCCTTGTCCATGACGACACGCAGGGTGTCGGTCTCGTACATGTTCTGCACGCCCTGCAGGATCATGGCGAGGCGCTCGAGGCCGAGACCCGTGTCGATGTTCTGCGACGGCAGGTCGCCGAGGATCGGGAAGTCCTCCTTGCCGTCGCCGGCACCCCGCTCGTACTGCATGAAGACGAGGTTCCAGATCTCCACGTACCGCTCGTCGTTGACGGCCGGGCCGCCCTCGATCCCGAACTCGGGGCCGCGGTCGTAGTTGATCTCGGAGCACGGGCCGCAGGGGCCGGGGACGCCCATGGACCAGAAGTTGTCCTTCTTGCCCAGGCGCTGGATGCGCTCGGCGGGAACGCCGATCTTCTCGCGCCAGATCTGCTCGGCCTCGTCGTCGTCCAGGTAGACGGTGATCCACAGACGCTCCGGGTCGAGGCCGAAGCCGCCGTCCTCGACGGAGTTCGTGAGCGCCGCCCAGGCGAGCTCGATGGCGCCTTCCTTGAAGTAGTCGCCGAACGAGAAGTTGCCGCACATCTGGAAGAACGTGCCGTGGCGAGTGGTCTTGCCGACCTCTTCGATGTCCGGCGTGCGCACGCACTTCTGCACGCTGGTGACGCGCGGGGCGGGAGGCTTGACCTCGCCGAGGAAGTAGGGCTTGAAGGGAACCATGCCCGCGGGGACCAGCAGCAGAGTCGGGTCGTCCGCGATGAGCGACGCCGAAGGCACGACGGTGTGACCGCGCTCCTCGAAGAAGCTCAGCCAGCGGCGACGAATTTCAGCCGACTCCATCAGTGGTCCTCATTCCGGTTGTTCGGGTTGTAGGGAAGTGTGCGGTGGGCGACGAGCCCGGGGTCGGCCGGTGCCTCGATACCGAGTGCACCGCCCAGTTCGGCCTCGCGCCTGACCATGCCCTCACGCACGTCGAGGGCGAAGTCCTTCAGCTTGTGCCCCGCCTCGATCGCCTTGTCCGCGGCCTGCGCCGCGAGGCTCTCCGGGGTCAGCTGACGGATCTTGCGGTTGACCTTGGTGGTGGCCCAGACACCGGCTGCCGCGCCGGCGGTGAACCAGAAGGTACGGCGGAACATCGCTGGATCAGTCCTTCTGTCCGCGGGAGCTTCGGCCGTTCCGCTTCCTGGCGCGGGCGGACGGCACCGTTCGGCCGACGATCACGGCACGGCGGGGGGCGCGAGGGTCCGCTCCGGATTCCGGCGCCGTGCGCCGGCCGATCGCCTGCCGCACCCCGTAGCCGAACGCGGCCACCTTCACGAGCGGCCCGCCGAACGTGGAGGCGACGGTGGTCGAGAGCGCCGAGGCGTTGGAGGTGACCTCCTGGACGTCACTCGCGATCGCGTCGACCTTGTCGAGCTGGGTCTGCGCGGAGCGCAGGGTGGCCGAGGCGTCGGCGAGCAGCGGGACAGCCTGCTCCGTCACGTCAGCCACCAGCGCGGTGGTCGCCCTGAGCGTCTGGGCCAGCCTCACCAGTACCACGGCGAGGAAGGAGACCAGGATCGCCCAGAAGACGGCCACCAGGATGCCGGCCACCTCTCCACCGGACACAGTGCACCGCTCCCTGTTCGTCGCCCTCGTCGGCCGGGGCTCCCCCGGCCGGATTCCGTCTGCCGCCGTCCGGCCGGCGCGTACTGCCACCCCTGCCGATCGTCGTCCCCCGAGCCTATCGCGCCGGGCGTCGCACCCCGTACCGCATTACGACGGGGCGGCAGGAGTCCAGGAGGCCGGGGCGATTGTACGGAGAGCTTACGCACCAGTACTCTGCGTGTTTCATGCGACACCCTCAGCGCCCCGTTCCCCCGCCCGACGACGCGGAGCCCCTCCCGGTGCGCGGAAATCTCCCCGCCGAGCTGAACGCCTTCGTGGGGCGCGAGGACGAACTGGCCGAGATCGACACGCTCCTGAGGGGCTCGAGACTCGTGACCGTCGCGGGGGTGGCGGGGGTGGGTAAGACACGGGTGGCCGCCCGTGTCGCCACCCTGGCGGAGAAACGGTACTGCGACGGAGTCTGGCTGGCGGAGCTCTCCTCGGTCCACGATCCCGGGTTGCTGGAGCACGCGCTGATGGAGGCGCTGGGCCTCATCGACCAGACGAGCAGACCGCCGCGCGTCACCCTGGCCGAGCACTGCGCCCGGCGCAGGCTCCTCCTCGTGATCGACGGGTTCGAGCATCTCGTCGACGCCTGCGCACCTCTCGTCCGGGATCTGCTGCGCCGGGCCCCGGGCCTCCAGGTACTGGCGGCGGGACGCCGGCCGTTGCGGGTGGACGGCGAACTCGTCTACCCGCTGGCCCCGTTGACCGAGGACGACGCGCTCGATCTCTTCACCGCACGCGCCGCCGCGGTACGCCCGCGGTTCCGGCTCGCCGACACCGGGCGGGAGACCGCGCGCGAGCTCTGCCGACGGCTCGACGGCATCCCCCTGGCCCTGGAGCTCGCGGCCGGACGCCTGAGAGCGCTGACGACGGAGCAGGTGCTGCAGCGCCTGGACGACCGGTTCCGGTTGCTGACCGGTGGCAGCCCCAGCGCACTCCCCCGGCACCGGACGCTGCGCACGGCCATCGGCTGGAGCCATGAGCTGTGCGCCCCGGAGGAGCGGCTGCTGTGGGCCCGGCTCTCGGTGTTCGCCGGGCAGTTCGACCTGGAGGCCGTCGAGTACATCTGCAGCGGCTCCGGCCTTCCGGCCGACTCCGTGCTGGACGTGCTGGACGAACTGCTGGCGCAGTCCGTCGTGGTGCGCGAGGACACGGCGGCCGGCAGCCGCTACCGGCTTCTGGACACCGTGCGCGAGTACGGCGCCCAGTGGCTGCGGGCGACCGGGGACGCGGAGCGGCTGCGCCGAAGGCACCGCGACTGGTACCTGGGGCTCGCGACCTGGTGCGAGCTCGACTGGTTCAGCCCCCGCCAGGCGGAGGTCGCGGCACGGATCGACAGCGAACTCCCCAATCTGCGCCGCGCGATGGAGTGTTCGCTGGAGAGCGCGGACGAGGTCCACCTCGCGCAGTACCTGGCGGGGACCCTCTGGTTCTACTGGGCGGGCTGCGGGCACCTCTCGGAGGGCCGCCACTGGCTGGAACACGTGCTGGAGGAGGACACCCCGTACGACCACTCCCGGCTGAAGGCGCTGTGGGTGCTGGGATACGTGGCCGTGCTCCAGGGCGACCCGGTGGGCGCGGTGTCGGCGCTGCAGGAGTGCCGCGAGGAGGGCGAACGGTCGGGGGACGCCGCCGCCGTGGCGTACGCGGTGCACCGGACGGGCTGCCTCTCGATCGTCACGGACGATCCGGTCCGGGCCGAGGAACTGCTGCGCGACGCGCTCGCCCGCTACCGGGAGATCGGTGAGCTGAACAGCAACGTGCTGATGGCCCAGGTCGAGCTGGGCATGGCCGTGGCGTTCCGCGGGGACCTGGAGGCGGCTGCGGCGATCTGCGCCGAGGTCCGGGAGATCTGCGAGGACCACGGCGAGCGGTGGGCACTGGCCTACGCGCTGTACGTCCTGGGCTACGCGGCTCTGGAGTCGGGGTCCACCGGGCGGGCGCGACGGATGCTGGGGGAAGCCCTGTCCATCGCGCACACCTTCCACGACCTGCTGGGCACGGTCCTCGCGCTGGAGCTGCTGGCGCTGATCACCGCCGTCGAGGGCGACGCGCTGGAGGCATCAACGCTGCACGGCGCGGCGGACCGGATCTGGCCGTCGGTGGGACTCCCCCTGTTCGGATCCGCCCACTACGGCAGGCCGCGGGCGGATTGCGAGAAGCGGGCACGGGCGGAGCTCGGTGACGCCCGCTACGAGACGCAGAGGCGGGCGGGCCGCCTGCTCGAACCCGCGGACGCGGTGGCGCGCGCCCTGCGTACCGGGGCGGACGGGTCCTCCGCGTCGGAGCAGGACCCCGGGGAGGACGGTGGCGCGGAGGGCGCCCCGGCAGGGGGCACTCACGGCGGGGGCGGCGGAACGCGAAGGCCCGCCGCCTCCCGCACAGCGGGGAGGGGCGGGCCCGAGCTCGGTTGAGCGCGACGTCCGGATCAGCGGGCGTAGTACTCGACGACGAGCTGCTCGTCGCAGATGACCGGGATTTCCTTGCGGTTCGGGTCACGGTCCAGGCGGAAGGCCAGGGCCTTCAGGTTCACCTGGAGGTAGCGCGGGGTCTCACCCTCGGTGTCGTAACCACCCTCGCGGGCCACCTGGAAGGGGACCTTGGAGCGGCTGCGCTCGCGGACCTGGACGATGTCGTCCGGGCGGACGCGGAAGGACGGCTTGTCGACCTTGCCGCCGTTGACCTCGATGTGGCCGTGGACGACCATCTGGCGGGCCTGGTAGATGGTGCGGGCGATGCCCGAACGCAGGACCAGGGCGTCGAGGCGGCGCTCGAGCTCGACGACCAGCGCCTCGCCCGTCTTGCCCTCGGCCTTACGGGCACGGTCGTAGGCGCGCGCCATCTGGCGCTCGCTGATGTCGTACTGCGCGCGGAGACGCTGCTTCTCGAGCAGACGGACCTTGTAGTCCGAGTTCTGCTTGCGGCCACGGCCGTGCTCGCCCGGCGGGTAGGGGCGCGCTTCGAAGTACTTGACAGCCTTCGGCGTCAGGGCGATGCCGAGGGCACGCGACTTCTTGACCTTGGGACGCGACTGGTTAGGCACGTTCTCCAGACCTCCGTTGTAGGTTAGGTTAGGCTTACCTTACTCAAGGAGATCGCATGTCTCGCCCTGGGAACACCACACACGTCACGGACAGCACAGACAGCGGCAGCGCACACGAAGGCGCTGCAACGACGGAAGGCCGATCTGATCGTGGTCAGCCGCGTCCCAGCGGGCTTGAAATCACTCGGATGCCGTCAGCAGCCGAGCGCACACGAACTCTCGTACAGAGTACCTGCTCCGCGGTGCTGCTCGTACCCGGGCTCTCGGTGGTCCACCCGGACCAGCTGATGCCCCTCGACCGGAGCGTCGGTCCGGAGGGGGATCTCTTCCTCTGCTTCCCCGTGGATTCCCCGGTCGTACGGGCCGCGACGCGGGCGCAGGGCGACGAGCTGACCGCCGTGCTGGAGATCACCGACGTCGCGCCGGTCTCCGTCCCCCACCGTATCCGTGGCCGCGCCAGGATGGCGGGCTGGCTGACAGCCGTACCGGGACTGGCCCAGCCGGGCCGGATGATGGTCCGCCTGGAGACCGGCGAGGCGTCGGTCGACGATCTGTGGGGCTGCGAGGAGGTGGACCCGGAGGACTTCCGGGACGCCGTGGCCGACCCGCTGGCCGCCCATGAGGCGGAGATGCTCCAGCATCTGTACACGGTCCACGCCGGGCGGATGGCCACGCTGTCCACTCTGCTCGGTGACCGGGCGCGCTGCGGCTGCGCGGACCACCGGCTCGACGCGGTGCCGGTGGCCCTGGACCGCTTCGGCCTCCGGGTGCGCTTCGTCGAGGGCACCCGGGCGTGCTTCGACGCCCGGTTCGACTTTCCGGATCCCGTACGGGACATGGGTGAGCTGCGCCGGGCGATGCACACCCTGTTCGAGGCGGCGGCCTGCTGACCCGTCGTGGTCAGCCGGCGGACGGCCCGCTCGGGTCACCCCTGCCGAGCCGCTCGCGCACCCGGTCGGCCACCTCGGCGTAGCGCGCCTCCGCGCCGTAACGGGTGGGCTCGTAGTAGCGGCGGCCGCGGACCGCGTCCGGGGCGTACTCCTGGGCGGCGATGCCTCCCGGCACGTCGTGCGGGTAGACATAGCCCTGGGCGTGCCCCAGCTTGGCGGCGCCCTTGTAGTGGCCGTCCCGCAGGTGGGCGGGCACCGGGCCCGCGAGACCCCGGCGGACGTCCTCCTGGGCGGCCGAGATCGCCAGGGTCGCCGCGTTGGACTTGGGAGCGAGCGCCAGGGCGATCGTGGCGTGGCTGAGGGTGAGCGCTGCCTCGGGAAAACCGATCATGGCGACGGCCTGGGCCGCCGCCACGGCGGTGGGCAGGGCCGTCGGATCGGCGAGCCCGATGTCCTCGCTGGCGGAGATCATCAGCCTCCTCGCGATGAAGCGCGGGTCCTCCCCCGCCTCGATCATCCGGGCCAGGTAGTGCAGCGCCGCGTCCACGTCGGAGCCCCGGATCGACTTGATCAGCGCACTCGCCACGTCGTAGTGCTGGTCGCCGTCGCGGTCGTACTTCACCGCAGCCCGGTCGACGGTCTCCTCGAGCGTCTCCAGGGTGATCTCCTGCTCGTGCTTGGAGAGCGCCGCTCCGGCGGCCGCCTCGAGCGCGGTCAGCGCGCGCCGCGCGTCGCCGCCGGCGATCCGCAGCAGATGCGACTCCGCGTCCTCGGGCAGGGTGACCGCGTCTCCCAGCCCCCGCTCGTCGGCGACCGCCCGGCGCAGGAGGGCACGCAGGTCCTCGTCGGTGAGCGGCTCCAGGGTGAGCAGCAGCGAGCGTGAGAGCAGCGGCGAGATGATCGAGAAGTACGGGTTCTCCGTGGTGGCAGCGATCAGAGTGACCCAGCGGTTCTCGACGGCGGGCAGCAGGGAGTCCTGCTGGGCCTTGGAGAACCGGTGGATCTCGTCGAGGAAGAGGACGGTCTCCTTGCCGAAGCCGCCCGTGGCGCGGCGTGCGCCCTCGATGACGGCGCGGACCTCCTTGACACCGGCGGTGATCGCGGAGAGCTCGACGAAGCGCTTGTTGGTCGCCTTGCTGACCACGTACGCGAGCGTGGTCTTGCCGGTGCCGGGCGGGCCCCAGAGGATCACCGAAGACGGTCCCGCGGGCCCCGCACTGCCGTCGCCGACCAGACGGCGCAGCGGTGATCCGGGCTTGAGGAGGTGCTGCTGGCCGACGACCTCGTCGAGCGTGCGCGGACGCATCCGGACGGCCAGCGGGCTGCTGGACGGATCCTTCTCCTGGCGGTCTTCGGCTGCTGCGGTAAAGAGGTCGGGCTCCACGTCCTGAAGCCTATGTCACCCCACCGACAGGCCCTCCTGCGGCGTCGGGCGGGCCGGTGCGGCTCAGCTGGTCCAGAAGTCCCACCAGCGGGTCAGGATCAGCATGCCGATGATCCCGATCCAGAGCACCGGCGGCACCCAGTGGAACTCGGTGAGGGTGTTACGGAGCCAGGCGGGCGCGGGCAGGATGCGGTGCTTGATGTTGTGCGTGGTGACGTAGCAGAACATGAAGATGGTGGCGACCCATGCCAGGCAGCACCAGAGGCAGAGCGAGTTGATGTTGTAGAGCGACTGGTACTGCAGCCAGGTGCAGAAGCCGACGCCGAAGAGCGTGCCGGCGTTGAGGCCGAGCCAGTACCAGGCACGGAAGCGGGCGCCGGCCAGCAGGGCCATGCCGATCCCGATGACCACCGAGTAGGTGACCAGTCCGAGCATCGGGTTGGGGAATCCGAAGGCGGCGGCCTGCTCGCTCTTCATGATGTTGCCGCACGCGACGACCGGGTTCAGGCTGCAGCCCGGCGTGAAGCTCGGGTCCTCCAGAAGCTTGAACTTGTCGATCGTGATCACCCAGGCGGCCAGCAGTCCGGCGGCGCCGGTGATGACCAGCAGCAGCGCGAGCGCGCGGCTGCCGCCGTAGGTCTTCGCGCCGTGTTCCTCGTCCTGCCGGGAGGAGGGGTGGTCTACCGCTGCCATCGTCATATCGCCGTTCCATCACTGAGTAGCCAGCCGGGCAAGGTCATTGTGCCGCACCACCGGGACGGCCATCCGTTCGATGGAGATAAATGTGTTCTCGCTCCGGATGCCGCGTCCGGGACTCCGGGGACATCCACGGGAGCGGCCGTCCCCGCGGACGCGGGTGTGACGGGCTCACGCACGCAGGGGCCCGACCTGCGGCTCCGCCCGGGCGGGGCGCACCGGCCGGGCGAGGGCCGCGCCCGGAGGCCGTCGCCGCCCCGGCCCCGGCGATCCGTCCCGGCGGTGGCCTCGCCGGGGCCAGGCGCCGCGCGGCCCTCACTGATCACGGCCCGGGGCACGGGGTGAATCCGGCGTACCCGGGTTGACGCGGGAGGGCGGATTCCGCCGCCACGGAGGCGCGGGCCCCGAACGCACGCCGTGCCCGCCCGGGCGGCCGGGCGGGCACGGAAGGCAACTGCCTGGGTTCAGCCGAGCCTGGCCCGCAGCACGCCGACCAGGTCTCCGAGGGCCACAGGCTCCTGCTCGCCGGACTCCATGTCCTTGAGCTGGACGTTGCCTTCGGCGAGGTCGCGCTCCCCGGCCACGACCGTGTAGCGGGCGCCGGAGCGGTTCGCGCTCTTCATGGCTCCCTTGAGGCCGCGGCCGCCGAAGGCGAAGTCCGTGGCGACACCGGCCTTGCGCAACTCGGTGACCAGTCCGAAGAGCACGCGTCGCGCCTCCTCGCCGAGCGGCACCGCGTAGACGCTCGTCGAGGCCGGGATGTCGGGCGTGATGCCCTCCGCCTCCAGGGCGAGCACCGTGCGGTCCACGCCGAGGGCCCAGCCGACGGACGGCAGCGCGGGGCCGCCGATCATCTCGGACAGACCGTCGTACCGCCCGCCGCCGCCCACGGCGGACTGGGAGCCCAGGCCGTCGTGGACGAACTCGAAGGTGGTGCGCGTGTAGTAGTCGAGGCCGCGGACGAGCTTCTCGTCGTCCTCGAACACCACACCGGCCGACGTCAGCAGGTCACGGACCTCCTCGTGGTACGCCTTGCAGGCGTCGCAGAGGTAGTCGCGCAGCATGGGTGCGCCGGTGAGCTGCTTCTGGACGTCGGGGCGCTTGTCGTCGAGCACCCGCAGCGGGTTGATCTCGATGCGGCGCCGCGTGTCCTCGTCCAGGTCGAGGTCGCGGAGGAAGCCCTGGAGGGCCTCGCGGTAGACCGGGCGGCACTCCTTGTCGCCGAGCGAGTTCAGCAGGATCCGGAACCGGCTGAGGCCGAGGGACCGGTACGCCTGGTCGGCCAGGATGATCAGTTCGGCGTCGAGCGCCGGGTCCTCGGCACCGATCGCCTCGGCACCGACCTGCGAGAAGTGGCGGTAGCGCCCCTTCTGCGGACGCTCGTAGCGGTAGTACGAGCCTGAGTACCAGAGCTTGACGGGAAGGTTGCCCGCCTTGTGGAGGTTGGCCTCCAGGGCGGCACGCAGCACGGAAGCGGTGCCCTCGGGGCGCAGCGCGAGCTTGTCGCCGCCCTTGGTCTCGAAGGCGTACATCTCCTTGGAGACGATGTCGGTGGACTCGCCGACGCCACGGGCGAAGAGGGCGACGTCCTCGAATCCGGGGGTCTCGATGTAGCCGTAACCGGAGTTGCGCAGGGGCGCGGAGATGGCCTCGCGCACCGCCAGGAACTTCGCGGAGTCCGGCGGGATCAGGTCGTACGTGCCCTTGGGGGCCTGGAAGGTGCTCACAGCTTCTGTTCTCTCGTCACATTCCTCGGCGGGGCGCGGCCAGTCCGTGCATGTACGGATTGGAGGCGCGCTCGCGGCCGATGGTCGTCTGGGGGCCGTGGCCGGACAGCACCACGGTCGAGTCGTCGAGCGGCAGGCACACGCGGGCCAGCGACTCGAGCAGCTCGGCGTGGTCGCCGCCGGGCAGGTCGGTGCGTCCGACGGAGCCGGCGAAGAGCAGGTCACCCGAGAAGAGGACCTGCGGGACATCCGCGGCCTCGGGCATCTTGAACGTCACCGACCCCTTGGTATGGCCGGGCGCGTGCGAGACGCCGAACTCCATGCCCGCGAGCTTCAGCGCGGCACCGTCGGCCAGTTCGTGGACGTCGTCGGGCTCCCCCACCGTCAGCTCGCCCATGAGCGGCATCCCGATGGAGCGGCCGAGCGCCTTCTCCGGGTCGCTCATCATGTAGCGGTCCTCGGGGTGGATCCAGGCCGGGACGTCATGGGCTCCGCACACGGGGACGACCGACGCGACGTGGTCGATGTGGCCGTGTGTGAGGACGACGGCGACGGGCTTGAGCCGATGCTTCTTCAGCGTTTCCTCGACGCCCTGGGCGGCCTGGTGCCCGGGGTCGATGATCACGCACTCCTCGCCTGCGGCGGGGGCGACCAGGTAGCAGTTGGTCCCCCAGGCCCCGGCGGGGAACCCGGCAATGAGCACGATCGTCCTTAGTGTTCGTCCGACGAGGAGGGCCGCGGAAGGGGAATGCGGCAGATCAGAGACTACCGGCGCTCCTCATTCCACAGCTAACCCATATACCGTACGGGCATTCCAGGTCCGATCACACGACGCACAAGGAGACCATCCGGTGGTCAGCAGCGATCAGCGGCGGCGGCAGCTCGCCCGGGAGAAGTTCGAGCGGCAGCAGCAGCGCCGGGAGGAAGCGCGCCGGAGGACCAGGCGCCTCACGGTCATCATCGCCTCCTCGGTGGCGGTCGTGGCGGTCGTCGGCGTGGGCGCGTACGTCGGCTTCGACGGGGACGACTCGAAGAGCTCCGCCGGGGCGGCCGCGACGGCCGACCCCTCGGCGTCCCCCTCGGCCAGCGAGAGCAGCGCTCCGGAGCCCGAGATGACGATCGACAAGAAGGCCAAGTACTCGATGTCGCTCAGCACGAGCCAGGGCGACATCGAGATCGCGATGGACGCGGCCAAGACCCCGCACACCACCAACTCGTTCAAGGCCCTGGCGGACAAGGGGTACTTCGACGACACCAAGTGTCACCGGCTCACCACGCAGGGCATCTTCGTCCTGCAGTGCGGTGACCCCAAGGGCGACGGCACAGGCGGTCCCGGCTACACGATCCCCGACGAGAACCTGACCGCGCTGGGCAAGGCGGGCGCCGACGGGGCCGTGACGTACCCGGCGGGCACCGTCGCGATGGCGAACACCGGCCAGCCGGGGACCGGCGGAAGCCAGTTCTTCCTGGTCTACAAGGACACCAAACTGCCGCCCAGCTACACGCCGTTCGGCACCATGGACGACGCCGGCCTGAAGGCGGTCGAGAAGGTCGCGAAGGGCGGTGTCACCGGTGGGGCGGGTGACGGGGCCCCGAAGAAGACCGTCACGGTCAAGAAGGTGACGGTCGACAAGGCCTGAGCGCGCGCACGGCCGCCCGGCGGGTGCTCCCGCGCGCGCATCGGAGAATTTCAGCCGCGCTGAGTGCGGACAGCCGGGTGGCCGGTCGCCTAGATTGGCGTTGTGCAGGGCGGGCGCTGCCCGCCCCAGGAAACTGTGGACGATGCACGGGGGGCGAACCCCTTCGATGCATCAGGTGGAGGAGGCGCTGTGAGCAGCGACCCGTGGGGCCGTGTCGACGAGACGGGCACCGTGTACGTGCGTACGGCCGAGGGCGAGCAGGTCGTCGGATCGTGGCAGGCCGGTTCCCCTGAGGAGGCACTGGCCTATTTCGAGCGCAAGTACGAGGGCCTGGTGGTCGAGATCGGCCTTCTCGAGCGGCGGGTGAAGACCACCGACCTCTCGGCGAAGGACGCCACGGCGGCGATCGATCATCTGCGTCAGCAGGTCGACGAGCACCACGCCGTCGGCGACCTGGCCGCGCTCGGCAAGCGGCTGGACGCGCTCGTCGCGACGGTCGACTCGCGCCGCGAGGAGCGCAAGGTCCAGAAGGCGAAGCAGGCCGACGAGGCCCGTCAGGCCAAGGAGGCGCTCGTCACCGAGGCCGAGGAGCTGGCGCAGAGCGAGCAGTGGCGGTCGGCGGGTGAGCGCCTCAGGGCGCTGGTCGACACCTGGAAGGGGCTGCCCAGGCTGGACCGCAAGTCCGACGACGAGCTGTGGCACCGGTTCTCGCATGCCCGTTCCGCCTTCTCCAAGCGCCGCAAGGCGCACTTCGCCGCGCTGGACGCCCAGCGCGAGGAGGCCCGGAAGGTCAAGGAGCGGCTGGTCGTCGAGGCGGAGTCGCTCTCCGGCTCGACCGACTGGGGCGCGACGGCGGCGCGTTACCGCGACCTGATGACGGAGTGGAAGGCCGCCGGCCGCGCCCAGCGCGAGGCCGAGGACGAGCTGTGGAACCGCTTCCGCGGTGCCCAGGACGTCTTCTTCGCCGCCCGCAGCGGTGTCTTCGCCGAGCGGGACGCGGAGCAGGGCGAGAACCTCAAGCTCAAGGAGGAGCTCGCCACCGAGGCCGAGAAGCTGGTGCCGGTGACGGACCTGAAGGCGGCCCGCGCCGCGTTCCGTTCCATCAACGAGCGCTGGGAGGCCATCGGCCACGTCCCGCGCGACGCCCGTCCGAAGGTCGAGGGCCGGGTGCAGGCGGTGGAGCGGGCGCTCCAGGAGGCCGAGGAGGCCGAGTGGCGCCGGACCAACCCGGAGGCGCGGGCTCGCGCCGCGGGCCTGACCGGGCAGCTGCAGGCGGCGGTCGACAAGCTGCGCACGCAGATCGACGCGGCGCGGGCGTCGGGTAACAACGCCAGGGCGGACAAGCTGGCCCGCGAGCTCGAGGGGCGCCAGGCGCTGCTGGACCAGGCGCTGAAGGGCCTGGAGGAGTTCGGCGGCTGACGCCGGGCACCGTCCTGATCCACGAGTGGGGCTCCCGTACGCCTGGCGTACGGGAGCCCCACTCGTGTGCGGGTCGGGAGCCCCACTCGTGTGCGGGTCGGGAGCCCCACTCGTGTGCGCGTCGGCAACGAAGCCCGGTGCATGCCTGGCGGGAACCTCCGGTGTTCCTGTCAGACCCGGGTGCGACGATCTCCTTGTCGGCACGGGCACTTGTGCCGGCATCGGGTTCATCACGACCTTGAGGCAGGTTCAATTCATGAGTCCCATGCGTGCCGCCCTGGCTGTCGCCGCCATCGCCGTCACCCCGGCGCTGCTTCTGTCCGGTCCGGCCTTCGCAGCCGGATCCGTTCCATCGCCCGCCCCCGTGGCCGTGTCACCGGCGGTCGTCGTCCTGGACGGGCCGGTGGAGGACATGTCCGACGACGACGTCCGCGTCGCTCTCGCCCGCATACTCGCCGACCCCGACTCCGGACGCAGAGTCGTCAAGGAGGTCAACACCCTCCTCGACAACAACGACCCGGCCGAAATGCGTACCTGGCTCGAGACCGGCTACCCCCTCGCCCAGGCCGAGGACGACCGCGTCGCCGTCGTCAAAATCCTCGCCGACCCCGACTCCGGACGCCGCGTCAAAGCCGAGATCAACACCCTCCTCGACAACAACGACCCGGCAGAGATCCGCACCTGGCTGGAGACCGGCTACCGCCTGGCCCAGGCCGAGGACGACCGCGTGGCGATCGTGAGCATGCTGAACCGGCCGAACCTCAGTGAGGCGATGCGCACCGCGATCGAGGAGGCCATCGACGGCACTCCGGAGGAGATGCGCTACTTCCTGGAGCACGGGCAGTACGAGGTCGACGCGTAACGGGTCGGGACGGTGGCCGGCGGCAAGGCATCCAACCCCACCGCCGCCACCGTCCCGGTCGCGCCTACGGCCGCCGCGCCGAGGTGACGCGGTAGACGTCGTAGACGCCCTCGACGCCCCGTACGGCCTTCAGGACGTGGCCCAGGTGCTTCGGGTCGCCCATCTCGAAGGTGAAGCGCGAGGTGGCCACCCTGTCCCTGGAGGTCTGCACGGCCGCCGACAGGATGTTGACGTGCTGGTCCGACAGGACGCGCGTGACGTCCGAGAGCAGCCTCGACCGGTCCAGCGCCTCGACCTGGATGGCGACGAGGAAGACCGACGACTGGGTGGGGGCCCACTCGACGTCGAGGATCCGCTCGGGCTGCTGCGAGAGCGAGTCGACGTTCACGCAGTCCGCGCGGTGCACGGAGACCCCGCTGCCCCGGGTGACGAACCCGATGATCGGGTCGCCGGGCACGGGCGTACAGCAGCGGGCCAGCTTGACCCAGACGTCTTCGACGCCCTTGACGACCACGCCCGGATCCGCCTTCGCCCGGCGCTTGGACCTGCCGTGCGACGGCGGGGAGCTCTCCGCGAGGTCTTCGTTGGCAGCGTCCTCGCCGCCGAGCGCCTGGACGAGCTTCTGCACGACCCCGGCGGCCGCGACATGGCCCTCGCCGATCGCCGCGTAGAGGGACGAGATGTCCGGGTAGCGCATCTCGTGGGCCAGGGTGACCAGCGAGTCGCCCGTCAGGATCCGCTGGATCGGCAGGTTCTGCTTGCGCATGGCCCGCGCGATGGCGTCCTTGCCCTGCTCGATCGCCTCGTCGCGCCGCTCCTTGGAGAACCAGGCGCGGATCTTGTTGCGCGCCCGGGGCGACTTGACGAACTGCAGCCAGTCGCGGGAAGGCCCGGCACCCGCCGCCTTGGAGGTGAAGACCTCCACCAGGTCGCCGTTGTCGAGGGTCGACTCCAGCGGTACGAGGCGTCCGTTGACCCGTGCCCCTATGGTCCGGTGGCCGACCTCCGTGTGGACGGCGTACGCGAAGTCGACCGGCGTCGCACCGGCGGGCAGCGCTATCACGTCGCCCTTCGGCGTGAAGACGAAGACCTCGTTGCGCGACAGGTCGAAGCGCAGCGACTCCAGGAACTCGCTGGGGTCCTCGGTCTCCTTCTGCCAGTCCAGGAGCTGGCGCAGCCACGCCATGTCGTTCACGGTGTCCTGGCCGCGACCGCCCGTGTTCCGGGGGACGTCGGTGCGGACCTTGGAGGCCCCGGCGACGGCCTCCTGCTTGTACTTCCAGTGCGCGGCGATGCCGTACTCGGCGCGGCGGTGCATGTCGAACGTACGGATCTGGAGTTCGACGGGCTTGCCGCTGGGACCGATGACCGTGGTGTGCAGCGACTGGTACATGTTGAACTTGGGCATCGCGATGTAGTCCTTGAACCGCCCCGGCACGGGATTCCACCGTGCGTGGACGGTACCGAGCGCCGCATAGCAGTCGCGGACGGTGTCGACGAGGACGCGGATGCCCACCAGGTCGTAGATCTCGGCGAAGTCCCTGCCCCGCACGATCATCTTCTGGTAGACGCTGTAGTAGTGCTTCGGGCGGCCGGTGACGGTCGCCTTGATCCGGGCGGCACGCAGGTCGGCCTGGACCTCGTCGGTCACTATGGCGAGGTACTCGTCGCGCTTGGGCGCACGCTCGGCGACGAGGCGGACGATCTCGTCGTACATCTTGGGGTAGAGGATCGCGAAGGCGAGGTCCTCCAGCTCCCATTTGATGGTGTTCATGCCCAGGCGGTGGGCCAGGGGCGCGTAGATCTCGAGGGTCTCGCGGGCCTTCTTCTCCTGCTTCTCCCGCTTGAGGTAGCGCATGGTGCGCATGTTGTGCAGCCGGTCGGCGAGCTTGATGACGAGGACCCGGGGGTCCTTGGCCATCGCGACGACCATCTTGCGGACGGTCTCCGCCTGGGCGGCCTCGCCGAACTTGACCTTGTCCAGCTTGGTGACACCGTCGACGAGGAGGGCCACCTGGTCGCCGAAGTCCTTGCGCAGGGTGTCCAGGCCGTACTCGGTGTCCTCGACGGTGTCGTGGAGCAGTCCCGCCATGAGCGTCGCGGGGTCCATGCCGAGCTCGGCCAGGATCGTGGTGACGGCGAGCGGGTGCGTGATGTAGGGGTCGCCGCTCTTGCGCTTCTGGCCGCGGTGCCAGCGCTCGGCCACCTGGTAGGCCTTCTCGATCTGGCGCAGCGTCGCGGACTCGATCTTGGGATCGTTTCCGCGGACCGTGCGCAGCAGGGGTTCGAGGACCGGGTTGTAGGGGCTGGAGCGCTGTACGCCCAGCCGGGCGAGCCTGGCACGGACGCGGTTGGAGGATCCGCCCGAGCGGGCGGGCGCGGTGGGCGGGGTGACGGGCCTGACCGGTGGCTTCGCGGCCGGAGCCGGCGCCGGGGGCTTGGGCGCCGCGGGGCCCGGTGGGGTCGCGGGGGTCGCGGCCTTCGCGTCGGAGGCGGAAGCGGCCTTCGTGCCGGGGGGCGGCGCCGGCTTGGCGGAGGCGGCCGCCGGGGAGGCCGGTGCCTGTGCGGGGCCCTGGGTGTCCCCGCCGGTGGTCGCGCGCTCGCCGTCCGGCCGTGCCTTCCCGGGCGTGGCGGAGGCCGCCTCAGGCCTTTCGGGCTGCGGGGCGGCGGCGGGCTGGGCCTCGTCTGGCAAGAGCGCTCCTCGTGCGGATCCGGGCTACCGGAAAGCCCATGGTATCGACCCCGCGGCGGCTCCTCGCCCGGGGAGTCCGGAACCCTCACAAACGCGGGACGGGTACCCGGGTGTTCCCGGGTACCCGTCCTGGTCGTCCCCACGCGCGCCTCTGCGGCGCGACGCAGGTCAGAGGGTGATCAGCGCCTCCAGCGGGGCGTCGCGCAGTCCGGCTTCCAGTCGGCCGCGTCCTGCGAGGAAGCCGAGCTCCATGAGGACGGAGACCCCCGCGACCTCGGCGCCCGCCCGCCGGATCAGGTCCAGCGAGGCCTCCGCGGTGCCCCCGGTCGCGAGGACGTCGTCGATGACCATGACGCGGTCGTCCGCGGACAGGTCCTCGGCGTGGATCTCGATCTCCGCGGTGCCGTACTCCAGGTCGTACGCCTGCCCGAGGGTCGCCCCGGGGAGCTTTCCGGCCTTGCGGACGGGGACGAAGCCGAGTCCGGCCCGGACGGAGACGGGCGCGGCCAGGATGAAGCCGCGTGCCTCGAGGCCGACGACCTTGGTGGCCCCGTGCCGTACGCACAGCTCCGCGAACCAGTCGGTGAGCGCGGTGAAGGCGACCGGGTCCGCGAGCAGCGGTGTGATGTCCTTGAACAGCACCCCGGGCTTCGGGTAGTCCTGCACGTCGCGGATGCGGCTGAGCAGGAGTTCCCGGGTCGTGTCGTCGATGTCCGTGCTGCTCATCGCCGGTTCCTGGGGGTCCTGCCGTGGCCGCCGGGCTGACGGCGCTGGCCGACGACGGTGCCGGCCCCCGCGGTCTCCGCGTCGTCGTCGAGGTCGGCGGCCGCCTCGTCGCGCTGCTGGTCCTCGACGGACTCGCCCTTGGCCGCCGCGGCGGCACGCTTGGCGAGGATCCGCTTCTTCAGTGCCTTGATCTGCGGCTCGCGCTCCTTGAGGTCGGCGACCAGCGGGGTGGCGATGAAGATCGAGGAGTACGCACCGGCCGCGAGGCCGACGAACAGCGACAGCGAGATGTCGTTCAGCATGCCCGCGCCGAGTACGCCGCCGCCGATGAACAGCAGACCGGCGACGGGGAGGAGGGCGACCACGGTGGTGTTGATGGAACGGACCAGCGTGCCGTTGATGGAGCGGTTGGCGATCTCGCTGTACGTCCAGCGGGTCTGCTTGGTGATCCCCTTCGTGCCCTCCTTGAGGCTGTCGAAGACGACGACCGTGTCGTAGAGGGAGTAACCGAGGATGGTCAGCAGACCGATCACGGTGCCCGGGGTGACCTCGAAGCCGACGAGGGCGTACACACCGACGGTGATGGTGATGTCGTGGATCAGCGCGACGAGCGCGGCGACGGCCATACGCCATTCGAAGGCGATGGCCAGGTAGACCACCACGAGGATCATGAAGATGCCGAGGCCGGTCCAGGCCTTGTTGGCGATCTGCTCACCCCAGCTGGGGCCCACGAGGTCCGCGTTGATCTTCGACTCGGGGATACCGAGGTCCTCGGAGAGCTGGGCCTTGATCTCGTCGGCCTTCTGGGTGTCGACCTCGGTGATCTGGATCCGCAGCCCGCCGTTGCCGAGCTCCTGGACGATCGCCTCGTGGCCGGAGGCCGCGACCGCGTCCTCGTGGGCCTGGGAGACGGACACCTTGGCCTTGGTGTCCGTCGTGAAGACGGCACCGCCCTTGAACTCGATGCCCATGTTCAGGCCGCTGACCGCCAGCCCGACGATGGCCGTGATGGTGATCAGGATCGAGACGCCGTACCAGATCTTGCGCTTGCCGATGAAGTCGTAGCCGACCTCGCCTCGGTAGAGCCGGGCGCCGAGATTGCCGAGTCGCGACATCTCACGCCTCCTTCGGGTGGTCGGTGCGTGCGTTGACGCGGCGGGAGCGGCGCAGCGGGGGCTTCGCGCCGAGCCGCTTCGGGTCCAGGCCGGACCAGGGGTGACCGCTGGCGAAGAACTTCGTACGGGCCATCAGCGTCATGACCGGCTTCGTGAAGAGGAAGACCACGACGACGTCGAGCAGGGTGGTGAGACCCAGCGTGAACGCGAAGCCCTGGACCTTGCCGACGGTGACCAGGAAGAGGACCGCCGCGGCGAGGAACGACACGAAGTCGGAGACGAGGATGGTGCGACGGGCCCGGGGCCAGGCGCGCTCGACGGCCGGCCGGAGCGTACGGCCCTCGCGGATCTCGTCCCGGACCCGTTCGAAGTAGACGATGAACGAGTCCGCCGTGATTCCGATCGCCACGATGGCACCGCAGACGGCGGGGAGGTTCAGCGCGAAGCCGATGGCCGGGCCGAGCAGAGCCATGATCGTGTAGGTCAGGATGCCGGAGACCAGGAGGCTGAGCAGCGCGATGAGCGCGAGGCCCCGGTAGTAGGCCACCAGATAGATGACGACCAGGGCGAGTCCGATGGCACCGGCGATGAGGCCGGCTTCCAGCTGCTCGCCGCCCAGCGCGGCGGTGACGGTGGTCACGGTGTCCTCGCTGAAGGACAGCGGGAGCGCGCCGTAGGACAGGACGTTGGCCAGGTCCTCGGCGGACTGCTGGGTGAAGCTGCCGGAGATCTCGGCGCTGCCGCTGAGGGTCTGGTTCACCTGGGGTGCGGAGACGACCTCGCCGTCGAGGGAGATCGCGAACTGGTTCTGCGGGGACTGCTGCGTCGACAGCTTCTTGGTGATCGTCTGGAACTTCTTGGATCCCTTGTCCGTGAAGTCCATCGAGACGATCCAGATGCCGCGCTGCTGGTCGAACTGCGCCTTCGCGTCGTCGACGTCCGTACCGGAGACCTCGGCCGGGCCGAGGAGGTACTTGGCGTCACCCTCGGAGCTGCACGCGACCGTGGGGTCCTCGGGCTTGACACCGTCGCCGGCCTTGGCACGGGCGGACTTGTCGGTGCAGTCCAGCGCGGTGAACTTCTTCTGCAGCGCGGCGGTCGCGGGGTCCGGTGTCGCGGCTGCGCTCCCGGACGGGTCCGCGCTGCCGGAGGCGGAGCCGGAGGGGGTCGGCGTGGCGTCCTTGAGGGCGTCGGTGACCGCGCGTCCCTGGGTGGTGGCGCCGTCCGACGGCTTCGTCTTCGAGTCCGACGCGGTCTCCGGGTCGCTCGCCTTCGCGCTGGGCGTGGCGCTCGGCTTCCCGGTGCCGCTCGCGGAGGGGCTCGCCGAGCCCTCGGGGGTCGGTGCTCCCCCCGCGACCGTGAGCACGGGCCGGAAGTAGAGCTGGGCGGTGGTGCCGACCTGCTCCCGGGCCTGCTTCGAATTCGTCCCCTTGGGGATGTTGACGATGATGTTCGACGCGCCCTGCGTCTGTACCTCGGCCTCGGAGACACCCAGACCGTTGACACGGCGTTCGATGATGCTGACCGCGGTGTTCATGTTGGTCTCGTTGATCGCGTCAGGCTTGCCGGGCTGGCTCTTCGCCTTGAGCGTGATCGATGTGCCACCGGCCAGGTCGATGCCGAGCCGAGGCGTGGTGTGACCGGACAGGAACATCCCGCCGGTCAGGGCGACCATGGCGATCAGGATCAGTGCCAGGGCACGGCCCGGCCTGCCCTGTCCACCGGATGAGCCCCGGCCTTTCTTCGGTGCTGCCACCTTTTCGTTTCTCCCTGTCCAACCGCTCCGCGCCGGGTACGCGCCCGAGCGGCCACGAAGTGTTGTGGGGACCCGCCCCCCGCAGAAGACCGCACGGCCCGTGAGACGCCGGACACCTGTGGGTGTCCGGCGTCTTCAGGCCGTGGAACTACTTGGAGTCGCCCTCGCCGTCGGCCTTGGCGTCCTTGGTGTCGTCCTCGGACTTCTTGCCCAGGTCGATCTTGGCGGCGTCCTCGTCCGCGGGCTCGCCGTCGGTGAGCGAGGAGGCGTCGTCGGGCACGACGGTGCCCTCGCCCTCAAGCTCGTCGTCGCCGTGGACGATGCGGTTGTACTCCGCGTCCTCCAGGACGGCACCGATGGCGTTCTTCGCGTAGATGGCGTGGACGCCGGGCGCCACCTCGAGGAGGACCGTGTCGTCCTGGATCTCCTTGACGGTGGCGTACATGCCTCCGATCGTCCGGACGCCGGTGCCGGGCTGCATGTCGTTGCGCATCTGCGCAGCCGCCTGCTGCTTCTTCTTGGCGGACCGGGTCATCAGGAACATGGCCCCGATGAGCACGATGAAGGGGAGGAGGGTCACGAGACTCACGGGACGGAACTTCCTTCGCACGACCACGCTGGATTCACGCGGCCTGGTCTACGGGGGTGGGTACACCGACCTGTACGGGCGGCATCGGCGGAGTCTAAGCGAGTCCGCATCGTTGGAACAACGTCCAGCATGGCACCGTAGTTCCCCCGCTGGCCAACCCGTCCTGTCTCACGCCCCGAACAGGCCCTGTTGTCCCTTTACGCCGTGCTGAGGCGGGACGAGCCCGAGGTGGGCCCAGGCCGCGGGGGTGGCGACCCTGCCCCGCGGGGTCCTCGCGAGCAGGCCCTCCCGTACGAGGAAGGGCTCCGCGACCTCCTCGACCGTCTCCCGCTCCTCCCCCACGGCCACGGCGAGGGTGGAGAGACCGACCGGGCCCCCGCCGAAGAGCTTCAGCAGCGCTCCGAGAACCGCGCGGTCCAGCCGGTCCAGGCCGCGCGCGTCGACCTCGTACACGCTCAGTGCTGCCGAGGCGATGTCCCGGTCGATCCTGCCCTCCGCCTTGACCTGCGCGTAGTCCCGGACGCGGCGCAGCAGACGGTTGGCGATACGGGGGGTCCCCCGGGAGCGTCCGGCGATCTCGGCCGCGCCGGCTGTGTCTATGGCCACGTCGAGCAGGCCCGCGGAGCGGTGGATGACCCGCTCCAGCTCGGTGGGGGCGTAGAACTCCATGTGACCGGTGAACCCGAAGCGGTCCCTGAGCGGCGGCGGCAGGAGTCCGGCCCTGGTGGTGGCGCCGACGAGGGTGAAGGGCGGCAGTTCGAGCGGGATGGCCGTGGCTCCGGGGCCCTTCCCGACGATGACGTCGACGCGGAAGTCCTCCATGGCCATGTAGAGCATCTCCTCGGCGGGCCGCGACATGCGGTGGATCTCGTCGAGGAAGAGGACCTCGCCCTCCTGGAGCGAGGAGAGGATCGCGGCGAGGTCCCCGGCGTGCTGGATGGCGGGGCCGGAGGTGATCCGGATGGGGGCGCCCATCTCCGCGGCGATGATCATGGAGAGGGTGGTCTTGCCGAGCCCGGGGGCCCCGGAGAGCAGGACGTGGTCGGCGGTGGCTCCCCGGGCACGGGCGGCCTTGAGCACCAGGTCGAGCTGCTCGCGCACCTTCTCCTGGCCGACGAACTCGTGCAGGTCCTTCGGCCGCAGGGCGGCCTCGACCGCGGTGTCCTCGCCGTCGGCGCCCGCGTCGACCAGCCGGTCGTCGAATCGCTCTTCCGTGAGGTCGCCGGTGTCGGGCCCGGTCTCGTCCCAGTTCATCTCGTCAGTCCCGCCTCGGGTGTTTCGGTGCCGGTGTGTGCGGTGTCCGGCGGTCAGCGTGCGCGGTTGAGGGTCTGCAGGGCCGCTCGCAGCAGCTGCGGTACAGGGGCCGGGCCGCCCTCGGCGATCGCGGCCTCGGCCTGCGGTGCCACTGCGTCCACCGCCTCGTCGGCCTCGCGGGTGGCGTAGCCGAGGCCGATCAGGGCGGCCTGCAGCTGGTCCCGCCAGGAGGTGCTGACGGCGGTGCCGATGCCCTGTCGGCCGATGTGCGCCCCGACCGGTTCGCCGAGCCGGTCCTTCAGTTCGAGGAGCAGCTTCTGGGCGCCCTTCTTGCCGATGCCGGACACCGCGGTGAGCGCCTTCTCGTCACCGGTGGCCACGGCGGCGCGCAGGGCGTCCGGGCTGTGCGTGGCGAGCATCGCCTGGGCGAGCCGGGGGCCCACGCCGCTGGCGGTCTGGAGCAGTTCGAAGACCTGGCGCTCGTCGTCGTCCGCGAAGCCGTAGAGCGTGAGCGAGTCCTCACGGACGACGAGGGAGGTGGCGAGCCTGGCCTCCTGTCCGATCCGCAGCCCGGCGAGGGTGTCCGGGGTGCACTGGACTGCCATGCCGATGCCGCCGACCTCGATCACGGCCGTGGCCGGCGCGAGGGCGGCCACGGGGCCGGAGACGAAGGCGATCATGCGGTGCGGCCTTTCAGCGTGCGGTGGGCGGCTACGGCCCGCTGCAGTCGGTTCTGCGCGGGGGCGCGCCAGATGTGGCAGATGGCGAGGGCGAGGGCGTCCGCGGCGTCCGCGGGCTTCGGCGGTGCGTCGAGCCTGAGCAGCCGCGTCACCATGGCCCCTACCTGCGCCTTGTCGGCGCGTCCGGATCCGGTGACGGCGGCCTTGACCTCGCTGGGGGTGTGCAGCGCGACGGGGATTCCGCGACGGGCGGCGCAGAGCATGGCCACCGCGCTGGCCTGGGCGGTGCCCATCACCGTGCGCACGTTGTGCTGGCTGAAGACGCGCTCCACGGCGACGTACTCGGGGGTGTGCTCGTCCAGCCACCGCTCGATGCCCTGCTCCACGGCGACGAGCCGTTGGCCGAGCTCCGCGTCGGGCGGTGTGCGCACGACGCCGACGCCGATCATCGTGAGCGGCCGGCCCGCGACGCCCTCGACGACTCCCACGCCGCACCGGGTCAGTCCCGGGTCCACCCCCAGCACCCGCATGAATGGGGTCCCCTCCGCCGCTCGGTCATCTGTTCCCGCAGGCTATCGGCTCCCGCTGACAATGCGACGGGCCGACGGGGTGTGTCCCGTCGGCCCGTCGCCCGTGCGCCGTCTCAGGCGTCGACCTTCTCCATGACCTCGTCGGAGACGTCGTAGTTGGCGAAGACGTTCTGCACGTCGTCGCTGTCCTCGAGCGCGTCGACCAGCTTGAAGATCTTGCGTGCCCCCTCTTCGTCGAGCTCGACCTGCATGGTCGGGACGAAGTTGGCCTCGGCCGAGTCGTAGTCGATGCCGGCCTCCTGGAGCGCGGTGCGCACCGCGACCATGTCGGTGGCCTCGCTGAGCACCTCGAAGGTGTCACCGAGGTCGTTGACCTCCTCGGCACCGGCGTCGAGCACCGCTCCGAGCACGTCGTCCTCGGTCAGCTCGCCCTTGGGGACGATCACGACGCCCTTGCGGTTGAACAGGTACGAGACCGAGCCCGGGTCGGCCATCGAGCCGCCGTTGCGGGTCATGGCGACACGCACATCGGACGCGGCACGGTTGCGGTTGTCGGTGAGGCACTCGATGAGCACCGCGACGCCGTTGGGACCGTAGCCCTCGTACATGATCGTCTCGTAGTCGGCGCCGCCGGCCTCGAGGCCGGCACCGCGCTTGACCGCCGAATCGATGTTCTTGTTCGGGACCGAGCTCTTCTTCGCCTTCTGGATGGCGTCGAAGAGGGTCGGGTTGCCGGCCACGTCGGCGCCGCCCGTACGGGCCGCGACCTCGATGTTCTTGATCATCTTCGCGAAGAGCTTGCCGCGCTTGGCGTCGATCACGGCCTTCTTGTGCTTCGTCGTAGCCCATTTAGAGTGGCCGGACATCTGCCTTCTCCTTCGCGTCACCAAAATCGATCCGAACCCGAGAGATCCTACCGGGATCGGATCAGCCCGCGGCGCGCACCATGTCGGTGAAGAGCGCGTGCACCCGGTGGTCACCGGTCAGCTCGGGGTGGAACGACGTCGCCAGGGCGTTTCCCTGGCGTACGCCCACGATATGGCCGCCGTGCACCGCGACGACCTCCGCGCGTGCTCCGACCGACTCCACCCAGGGGGCCCGGATGAAGACCCCGTCGACGGGGCCGCCGGGTACGCCGTCCATCTCGACGGCCGCCTCGAACGACTCGTTCTGCCGTCCGAAGGCGTTGCGGCGCACGATCATGTCGATGCCGCCGACGGTCTCCTGGCCCGAGCGCGGGTCGAGGATCTTGTCGGCGAGCAGGATCATGCCGGCGCAGGTGCCGTAGACCGGCATCCCGGCGGCGACCCGCTCACGGAGCGGTTCGAGCATGCCGAACAGGACGGCCAGCTTGGACATGGTGGTGGACTCGCCGCCCGGCAGGACGAGGCCGTCGACCTCGGCGAGTTCCTCGGGCCGCCGGACCGGCCTGGCCACGGCGTCCGCCGAGGCCAGGGCGATCAGGTGCTCCCGTACGTCACCCTGGAGGGCCAGGACTCCGATGACAGGGGTGTCGGTCATCGGGGCTTACCAGCCGCGGTTGGCGTAGCGCTCGGTCTCGGGCAGGGTGTCGCAGTTGATGCCGACCATGGCCTCGCCCAGGTTGCGCGAGGCGTCCGCGATGATCTTCGGGTCGTCGTAGAAGGTGGTGGCCTTCACGATGGCGGCGGCGCGCTTGGCCGGGTCGCCGGACTTGAAGATGCCGGATCCGACGAAGACGCCCTCGGCTCCGAGCTGGCGCATCAGGGCCGCGTCCGCGGGCGTGGCGACGCCGCCGGCCGAGAACAGCACGACGGGCAGCCGGCCGAGCTCGGAGACCTCCTTGACCAGCTCGTACGGGGCGCGCAGGTCCTTGGCGGCGGCGTACAGCTCGTTGTTGTCGAAGCCGCGCAGCCGGGCGATCTCGTTCTTGATCTGACGCAGGTGACGCACCGCCTCGACGACGTTGCCGGTGCCGGCCTCGCCCTTCGAGCGGATCATCGCGGCACCCTCGGCGATACGGCGCAGGGCCTCGCCCAGGTTGGTCGCACCGCACACGAAGGGGGTGGTGAAGGCGAACTTGTCGCTGTGGTTGACCTCGTCGGCCGGGGTGAGCACCTCGGACTCGTCGATGTAGTCGACACCGAGCGACTGCAGGACCTGGGCCTCGACGAAGTGGCCGATCCTGGACTTGGCCATGACGGGGATGGAGACGGCCTCGATGATCTCCTCGATCATGTTCGGGTCGGACATCCGCGCCACTCCGCCGTCCTTGCGGATGTCGGCGGGGACCCGCTCCAGGGCCATGACGGCGACGGCGCCCGCGTCCTCGGCGATCTTCGCCTGCTCGGCGTTGACGACGTCCATGATCACGCCGCCCTTGAGCTGCTCGGCCATGCCACGCTTGACGCGGGCGGTGCCGGTGGCCGGGGCCTCGGTGGACTGCGGGGTGCTGGGAAGCGTGGACACGGATCGACCTCACTGGGGTGGAAAGACTCTTGTTGCTGCAGCCCTGAGCAAACGCCCCGCGAGCAGTCCACAGCAAGGGCCAATGAGTACCCGGTGGATCGTTCTCCCTCCGGCGCCCCGGTCCTCAGGTGCCGGGGCGGTCCGCCAGCGCGACCGGCGGGGCGTCGTCCATCTCGAACGCCAGTGGGAACGGGGCGTGTCCGGCCAGGCGGAGCAGCCGCACGGTCCGGTGCCTGCGCAGCGCGCGGGCGGCGCGCACCGCGTCGTTGTGGAAGCGCCGCGCCATCGGTACGCGGCGTACCGCGGCGGCGAGTTCCTTCGCCGCTTCCTCGCCTCCGGGGTACTCCTTCACCGCCTCCACCTGCGCCCTCTCGCCGAAGACGGCCCTCAGCGCGGTGCTCAGCTCGCTCTCGGCGACCTCGCGCTGCTCCTCCTCGGCCTGGCGCGCCGCGTGGGCGGCCTCGTAGAGGACGATCGACGCGGCGGGGTCCAGGACCCCGGACGTGGCGAGTTCCTGGGTGACCGAGGCCCGGCGCAGCAGTTGGGCGTCCAGCGCCGCGCGGGCCGCGTCGATACGGGCGTGGAGACGGTCCAGCCGCCCGGCGGTCCAGCTGAGGTACAGGCCGATCGCGAAGAGCGCGACGACCGTCCAGATGAGGATTTCGATCACGGGCGGCAAGGCTACCGTCGCCGGAGCCGCCCCGGATCCCCGGTACGCGGAGCCGCCGGTCAGTCCCTGGCGAGGCCGAAGCGTGCGCGAAGGCCGGTGCGTTCGTCGGTGTCGACGGCGGCGGCCCCGTCGGTGACCGTCTCGTAGACCGCCAGGACGTCCGCTCCGACCGTGGTCCAGTCGAAGCGGCGCACGTGCGCGGCCCCCCGCTCGCGCAGGCCCGCGCGGCGTTCCGGGTCGCCCAGCAGCCGGATCGCGGCCTGTGCCAGCGCGTCGGCGTCCTCGTTGGCGAAGAGGTCGCCCGCGGCGCCTTGGTCGAGGACCTGGGCGAAGGCGTCCAGATCGCTGGCGAGGACGGGCGCTCCCGCCGACAGCGCCTCGACCAGGATGATGCCGAAGCTCTCCCCGCCGGTGTTCGGCGCGACGTACACGTCGACGCTGCGCAGCAGGCGCGCCTTGTCCTCGTCGCTCACCATGCCGAGGAATTCGACGCGTTCGCGCATGGCGGCCGGCAGCGTGGCGACCGCCTCCTCCTCGTCACCGCGTCCCGCGACCAGCAGCCTGGTCTCCGGGCGGGCCTCGAGGATCGCCGGGAGCGCCTTCATCAGGACGGGGAGCCCCTTGCGGGGCTCGTCGATGCGCCCGATGAAACCGAGGGTGCCGCCCTGCCACTCGGCCTTGGGCTCGGCTCGTGCGAAGAAGTCGACGTCGACGCCGTTGGGGATGACCACGGCGTCCCCTCCGAGGTGCTCGACCAGCGTCCGCCGGGCGTACTCGCTCACCGCGATCCGGGCGCTGATCTTCTCCAGCGCGGGCTGGAGGATCGGGTAGGCCGCGATCATGGCCCTGGAGCGCGGGTTGGAGGTGTGGAACGTCGCCACGATCGGGCCCTGGGCGGCCCAGCAGGTGAGCAGGCCGAGGGAGGGCGAGGTGGGCTCGTGGATGTGGACGACGTCGAAGGTGCCGTCGCCGAGCCAGCGCCTGACCCGCGCCGCGGACAGGAAGCCGAAGTTCAGCCGGGCGACCGAACCGTTGTACCGGACGGGGACCGCGCGGCCCGCGGACACCACGTACGGCGGCAGCGGCGTCTCGTCGTCCGCCGGCGCGAGGACCGAGACGTCGTGGCCGAGACGGATCAGGTGTTCGGCCAGGTCACGGATGTGGAACTGCACCCCGCCCGGAACGTCCCAGGAGTACGGGCAGACGATGCCGATCTTCACGGAGCTTCTCCCTGCGGTTCCAGGTCGGAGAGCCAGAGCCGCTGCAGCATGTGCCAGTCCTGCGGGCTCTCGGCGATCCCGGTGGCGAAGGCGTCGGCCAGCGCCTGTGTCATGGAGGACGTCCTCTCCGCCCGGGTGCCTGACTCCGGCACGGGCACCGGTGGATGGACCCTGGCCTTCATCACGGGTGTGCCGTCGTACCTGAGGGTGACCGGGAGCAGCAGGGCGCCGGTCTGCTGGGCGAGCAGGGCCGGGCCGGCGGGCATGCGCGCGGTGTCGCCGAAGAAGTCGACCTCGACGCCGGAGGCGGAGAGGTCGCGGTCGGCGACCAGGCAGACCAGACCGCCCGCGCGCAGCCGTCGGGCCAGGGTGCCGAAGGCGGCGCCCCCGTTGTGCGGGAGGACCTCCATGCCGAGGCCCTGGCGGTAGGCCACGAAGCGGTCGTAGAGGGTCTCGGGCTTGAGCCGCTCGGCGACCGTGGTGAACGGGACCTTGAGGTCGGTGGTCACCCAGGCGCCCGCGAGGTCCCAGTTCCCCAGGTGCGGCAGGGCGAGGACGACGCCCTTCCCGGCGTCCAGCCCTTCGGTGAGCCGGTGCGCGTCGGTGACCTGTATGGACGCCTTGATGCGCTCCGGGCTCCAGGCGGGAAGCCGGAAGGACTCCATCCAGTAGCGCATGTACGAGCGCATGCCGGCCTTCGACAGCTCGGCGAGCCTGGCGGCGTCCGCGTCCGGGACGACCCGGGCGAGGTTCGACTCCAGGCGCAGCACGGACTTACCCCGCCTCTTCCACACCTGGTCGGCCAGGGTGCGGAAGAGGGCGGCGGCGGCCGGCTCGGGGAGCTTCTTGACCGCGCCCCAGCCCAGGCCGTAGAGCCCGTCGGTCAGCCGTTCCCGCAGACCGGATCCGGTGGCGCTCACGGGGTGGCCCCGCTCTCCTGCCCGGCGCTCCCGTCCCGGGCGGCCGCCGCGTCGGCCTCCGCGGATTCCCGGCGTACGGTCACCACCCGCTGGACCAGGGTCACCAGGCTGCCCGCGGCGACGATCCACAGCGCGATCGGCAGCAGGATCTGGATGCCCGGTACACCGAAGCCGTGCAGTCCGGCGAGCCCGGCGGCGACCAGCGAGATCACGAGGCGCTCGGCGCGCTCGACCAGCCCGTTCACCGCGACCGGCAGGCCGATCGACTCGCCGCGCGCCTTGGTGTACGACACGACCTGGCCGCTGGCCAGGCAGAAGATCGCCACCGCGCACAGCACGTCGTCGTCGCCGCTGCCCGCGTACCAGAGCGCGAACCCGGCGAAGATCGCGCCGTCCGCCACCCGGTCGAGCGTCGAGTCGAGGAACGCGCCCCACCGGCTGGAGATCCCCGCCTGCCGGGCCATGTTGCCGTCGACCAGGTCGGAGAAGACGAAGAGGGTGATGACGATCGTGCCCCAGAAGAACTCCCCCATCGGGAAGAAGACCAGCGCACCTGCCATCACCCCGGCCGTGCCGACGAGGGTGACCGCGTCGGGGCTGACGCCGAGACGGAGCAGCAGAGCGGCGAACGGTGTGAGGACACGCGTGAAGAATGCACGCGCGTACTTGTTCAGCATGGCCTTCCCGAGGGTTCGGTGCCGGGCGGCCCCTTCGGCCGCCGGCTGGCCCATCGTAGTCACGCGCCGCGCCGGGCAGAGGCCGGTACCCCGTCCGGCGGGTGTCCCGGAAGCCCTGGGGTACGCCCCGTATGGACGGCCTCGCGCGCGGGTGAAACGCTCGAATGACCGCGGGCGTCGCGGAGGCCGCAGCGCAGGCTCCCCCTGCCGCCCGTGCATCCGCCGTCCCGCCCCTCGCGGGCCGAGCGGCCGCGCCACCGACCGGGAGGCACCCGCCATGGGAGACAGGACGCATACGCACACCGGAGCCGCGGGCGGGGCGACGACGGCCGGCCCACCCGGTCCGGTACGCAACGTGGTGCTGGTCGGCCACAGCGGTTCGGGCAAGACCACGCTGGTCGAGGCCCTGGCGCTGGCCGCCGGGGCGGTGAACAGGGCCGGCCGGGTCGAGGACGGGGCCACCCTCTCCGACCACGAGGAGATCGAACAGCGGCGGCGGCGCTCGGTCCAGCTCTCGGTGGTCCCGGTCGCCTGGGACGGTCACAAGGTCAACCTGCTCGACACACCGGGTCATCCGGACTTCGTCGGGGAGCTCAGGGCCGGTCTGCGGGGCGCGGACGCGGCCCTCTTCGTCGTCTCGGCGGCCCAGGAGGCGGACGCCGTCGCCGGGGCCACCCGCGCGGCCTGGGAGGAGTGCGCGGCGGTCGGGATGCCGCGGGCCGTCGTCGTCACCCACCTCGACACGGCGCGGACGCCCTTCGACGAGATGGTCCGGATCTGCGGCCGGATCTTCGGCCATGACGACCCGGACGCGGTTCTGCCGCTGTACCTGCCGGTGCGGGGCCCCGAGGGACCGGACGGCCACGCACAGCTCACCGGGCTCACCGGACTGCTGACCGGACGGGTCTCCGACCATTCCTCCGGGGAGCGGGCCGAGGGGCCGCCGCCCGAGGAGCGGCTGGACGCCTTCCGCGCGGCCCGCGGCCGTCTCATCGAGGGAATCATCGCGGAGAGCGAGGACGAGTCCCTGATGGACCGCTACCTCGGCGGTGACGAGCTGGACACCGAGACGCTCGTCGTCGACCTGGAGCGTGCCGTGGCGCGTGGGTCCTTCCACCCCGTCCTCGCGGCGGCTCCGGCCGCCGGGGGCGGCCGCCAGGGCGTCGGCACGGTGGAACTCCTGGACCTGATCACCCGCGGCTTCCCGTCCCCGGCCGAACGCGCCGTACCCGGCCTCACCACCCCGGACGGCGCCCCGCGTCCCGCGCCGGTCTGCGACGCGCGGGCCCCCCTGGTGGCCGAGGTGGTGAAGACCTCGTCCGATCCGTACGTCGGCCAGGTGTCCCTCGTCCGCGTCTTCTCCGGGACCCTCCGCCCGGACGAGACCGTGCACGTGTGCGGCCGCGGACCGGGCCGCCCCGGGGCCGCGGGGAGCGGTGACCACGAGGCCGATGTGCGGACCGGCGCCCTCTCCTCGCCCTTCGGCCGGCAGCAGCGCCCCCTCGACGCCTGCGCCGCCGGAGATCTCTGCTGCGTCGCCAAGCTGAGCGGCGCGAAGACGGGTGACACCCTCTCGGGCGACGGGGAGGCGCTCCTGATGGAGCCGTGGACCCTGCCCGACCCTCTGCTGCCCGTGGGCGTACGCGCCCACGGGCAGGCTGACGAGGACAGACTCTCGCAGGGCCTGTCCCGCCTCGTCGCCGAGGACCCCACGATGCGCCTGGAGCAGAACCAGGACACCGGTCAGACCGTCCTGTGGTGCATGGGCGACGCGCATGCCGAGGTGGCGCTGGAGCACCTCCGCACCCGGTACGGGGTGCGGGTGGACACCGAGCCCCACCGGGTGCCGCTGCGTGAGACGTTCGCCTCCCGGGCCGTCGGCCGGGGCAGGCACGTCAAGCAGACGGGGGGCCACGGCCAGTACGCGGTCTGCGAGATCGAGGTGGAACCGCTGGCTCCCGGGACGGGTGTCGAGTTCGTCGACGAGGTGGTCGGCGGCGCGGTCCCCCGGCAGTTCGTCGGCGCGGTGGAGAAGGGGGTGCGCGCCCAGGCAGCGCGGGGTGTCGCCGCCGGCCGTCCGCTCGTCGACGTGCGGGTGACCCTGCTCGACGGGAAGTCCCATTCGGTGGACTCCTCGGACGCGGCCTTCCAGACCGCGGGGGCGCTGGCCCTGCGCGAGGCCGCGGCAGCCTCACAGGTCCGGCTCCTCGAACCGGTCGCCGAGGTGGGCGTCCTCGTGCCGGACTCCTACGTGGGCGCCGTCATGGGCGACCTCGCGGGACGTCGGGGGCGGGTGGTCGGAACGGAGCAGGAGACCGGGGAGCGCACGCTGGTACGGGCCGAGGTGCCGGAGGCGGAGATCGGTACGTACACCCTCGACCTGCGCTCCCTGACGCACGGCACCGGCAGCTTCGAGCGGGCGTACGCCCGGCACGAGCCGATGCCTCCGCAGCTCGCCGAACGCCTGCGCGAAGGGTGAGAGTACGGCCTGACCTGTCGCCCCTGACCGGATATGGCCCCGCGCGAGCGCTTGGTACGCCAACCCGGGGCGACCTGGTGACCCCGGGCGATATTCTGTGGTCCCAGCTCAGAAGGTGTGCGACGTACGGTAGTTGGGAACAGCCGCAGGAGCAGGCCGTGCGGGCGAGTGGGGGCGACAGTGGCCAACGACGGATTCGATTTCTCTCCTGGAGCGCAGATCCCGCTCCAGGGTGCGGGTGCGCAGGCGGTGGCGACCAACGCCCTCGCCTCGGCGGCGTACCGCGACAGCCCGGTGACGGAGATCCTCAAGGCCAACAGCGAATGGCACAAGTCCGAGGTCAAACCGGGTGACTCCAAGCTGTTCAAGTCCGACTACTTCAAGCCGAATCTGGGCGAGGCCTACTCCCGCGCCGTCCAGGAGCGCGTGCTCGGCGGGGACCGCAAGGCACTGATCCAGTCCTTCGGCTCCGACCCGCAGACGGTGGTGGAGCACTGCCTGTCGGCGACCCGGCTGCGCAAGGCCAGGGACACCAGGCTGACCCTGGTCACCGCCGTCCTCGGCTTTCTGTTCCTGCCCGGATTGCTGCTCTGGGTCCTCGCCTTCCGGCTGCGGGACTCCCTCAACAAGTCCAAGGACAAGTTCTTCCAGGCCCTCGGCGGGGTCCTGCTGGTCGCCCTGGGCGCAGCCGCCGCCGTCTTCCTGATCGCCATGCCGCTGACCGGGCTCCCGGCTCTCTATCTGCGCGCCTGCGCCGTCGCGCCGCTGCTCGGCTGGTTCCTCGCCAAGCGGATCGCGGAGTCCTCGGTCACCGACCTGCGGGCCCGCTGGGAGGGACTCCTCTCGGGCGGCGGGGTCAGCGCCAAGATCCCCGAGGCCGCGCCGAAGAACCCCAACGAGACCGCCCGCGAGGCGCTGCGCCAGGGGCTGGAGAAGCTCGCCGCGGAGCAGCAGTCCAACTCCGTCTTCTACGCCGGCCCCAAGGGCATCCTGGGCATGGGCACCCGCTGGGGAAGCTGGCACCTCGCCGAGGAACTCGTACCGGCGGACCCCTCCAAGGAGATCCACCAGTTCCGCAGCTGGGACGTCGTACGGGCCGTCCACGACCAGCTCAAGCTGCTGGAGCGCGGCCCGCTCAACACCGGCGGCTTCCCGACGCCGTCCGTCAAGCACTGGATCGTCTCGCCCATCGGGGAGAACGCCGACTCCGTGTCACGGCCCGAGGGGGAGGACGTCGCCACCTTCCAGGTCAAGCCGCACGAGATCCAGCGCATCTGCAACCACCAGCAGTTCGGCAGCGGCAACCGCCACTACCTCGGCGTGCAGTTCACCCTCTGGGACGGCCAGCTGGTGATCACGATGATGATCACCGTCACCGTGCTCCACGAGACCCTGCGGATCGAGGTCACCGGGCACGCGCTGGGCCCCGTCCACTCCCTCTTCCTGAGCAAGCCGGAGGCACCGACGAAGACGGTCAAGAAGGCCGTCAGATTCTGGGAGACCCGCAAGGTCGCGCTGCCCGTGATCACGGCGAGCGAGGTGGTACGGCTCGCCCTGCGAGCCCCCTTCACCTGGTATCCGCCGCTCCTCGACTACCTGGGCGGCAAGATCGTGCTGCCCGAGCCCTTCGGTCTGCGCCACGCGTGGGCGGCCAAGCCGTGGGGGCACCGCTTCATGGCGGACGACGCGATGCGGACGGCCACGCCGGTGCTGCGCGCGGTCCACTCCGCGACGATGCGGGTCCTCGAGGAGCACGGTGTCGACACCGAGCGCTTCGCCACCCGCTCCGGCATCCTCAGCGGCCTGGTGCAGGACGCCGCCCCGACGAAGGCCGACGTCTACGACGCCTGAGGCGCCGGCGCTCCCGGGCACGGCGTCGGACGGCCGTGCCCGGGAGTGCTCCGGAGTTCAGGCGGCCGGCAGCGCGGCCGGCCACACCTCGGCGAGCATCGACCGCGTGTCCCCCAGCAGCTGCGGGAGCACCTTGGTGTGCCCGACGACGGGCATGAAGTTGGTGTCGCCGCCCCAGCGGGGCACGACGTGCTGGTGGAGGTGCGCGGCGATGCCTGCGCCCGCCTCGGCCCCCTGGTTCATGCCGATGTTGAAGCCGTGGGCACCGGACGCGGCCCGCAGCGCGACCATGGCGCGCTTGGTGAAGTCGGCCAGCTCCGCGGTCTCCGGGCCGTCCAGCTCGGTGTAGTCGGCCGCGTGCCGGTACGGCACCACCATGAGGTGTCCGCCGTTGTACGGGTACAGGTTGAGCACGGCGTAGACCTTCTCACCGCGCGCGACGATCAGCCCGTCCTCGTCCGACTTCGACGGGATCTCGCAGAACGGACAGCCGTCCCCCGCTCCCGGGCCGCTCGGCTTGCTCTCACCCTGGATGTAGGCCATCCGGTGGGGCGTCCACAGGCGCTGGAACGCGTCGGGCGTCCCCACTCCGATCTGCTGTTCCGGCTCACTCGTCATGCCCGTCAGCATATTGCGTCACTCCCGCCGCGCGTGTCGCCGGGGCCGGGGCCGCCGGGGCACGGCGATGCTGGCGCCATGAGTGACCGCACCGCCCCCGACACCGGCCGCCTCAAGGAATGGGAGGAGCGCACCGAGGTCCCGCTCTTCGTCGCGGCCCTGGTGTTCCTCGCCGGCTACGCGGTCCGCGTCCTGGCCCCGCTGGGCTCCCAGCCGTGGAGGGACATCGCCCTGGCGCTCGTCGCGGCGACGTGGCTCCTGTTCGTGGTGGACTACGTCGTCCGGTTCCGGCTGAGCGGCCTCGGGGCGCGCTTCGTCCACACCCACTGGCTCGACACGGTGGTGGTGATCCTGCCGCTGCTGCGCCCGCTGCGCATGGTCAAGGTGTACACGGCGGTGCAGCGACGGCGCGCGGGCAGACCGCGGCTGGGCCTCTACGCCCGGGTGATGTCCTACGCGGGCCTCACCTCCGGGCTGCTGGGCTTCTCCGCCGCGCTCGCGGTGTACCACCAGGAGCGCGGTGCGCCCGGCTCGACGATCCGTACGTTCGGCGACGCGGTGTGGTGGGCGTGCGAGACGCTCACCACGGTCGGCTACGGGGACGCGGTGCCGGTGACGGCGGGCGGCAGGGTGATCGCGGCGTTCCTGATGGCCTGCGGACTGGCGCTGCTCGGAGCGGTGACCGGTTCGTTCTCGTCATGGCTGGTGGAGCTTTTCCAGCGGGAGGACGAGAAGAAGCCTCCGGGGAGCGATTAGCTCTCCCCGGAGGCTTCTCCCGGTGAGGAATCAGACCTGCTCGCGACGCTCCACCACACCGACGAGCTTGGCGATCGCCTCGTCGCGGGCGATGCCGTTCTCCTGCGAACCGTCGCGGTAGCGGAAGGACACCGTGCCGGCGTTCATGTCGTCGTCGCCGACGATGATCATGAACGGGACCTTGGCCTTCTGGTGGTTCCTGATCTTCTTCTGCATCCGGTCCGAGGAGGCGTCGACCTCGATCCGCAGCCCCTTCTTCCGCGCCTCGGCGGCGAACTCCTGGAGGTAGGGGATGTGGGTGTCGCCGATCGGGATGCCGACCGCCTGGACCGGGGCCAGCCACACCGGGAACGCGCCTGCGTAGTGCTCCAGCAGCACGGCGAAGAAGCGCTCGATGGACCCGAACAGCGCACGGTGGATCATGACCGGCCGCTGCTTGGAGCCGTCCGGACCGGTGTACTCCAGGTCGAAGCGCTCGGGCAGGTTGAAGTCGAGCTGGATGGTCGACATCTGCCAGGTCCGGCCGATGGCGTCCCGCGCCTGCACCGAAATCTTGGGACCGTAGAACGCGGCGCCGCCCGGGTCCGGGACCAGGGGCAGCCCCTGCTTCTCGGCGACCTGGCGCAGTGTCTCGGTCGCCTCCTCCCAGGTCTCGTCCGACCCGACGAACTTGGTCTCGTCCTTGGTGGAGAGCTCCAGGTAGAAGTCGGTCAGGCCGTAGTCACGCAGGAGGTTGAGGACGAAGGTGAGCGTCCGGTCGAGCTCCTCCGCCATCTGCTCCCTGGTGCAGTAGATGTGGGCGTCGTCCTGGGTGAAGCCGCGCGAGCGGGTCAGGCCGTGGACGACACCGGACTTCTCATACCGGTAGACCGTGCCGAACTCGAAGAGGCGCAGGGGGAGTTCACGGTACGAGCGGCCGCGCGCGTCGAAGATCAGGTTGTGCATCGGGCAGTTCATCGGCTTGAGGTAGTAGTCCACCCCGTCGTCGAGCTGCATGGGCGGGTACATGCCGTCGGCGTACCAGTCCAGGTGGCCGGACTTCTCGAAGAGCTTGCCCTTGGTCGCGTGGGGGCTGTAGACGAACTCGTAGCCCTCCTCCTCGTGGCGGCGCCGCGAGTAGTCCTCCATGGCCCGGCGGATGACGCCGCCCTTGGGGTGGAAGACGGCGAGGCCGGGGCCGATCTCGTCGGGGAAGGAGAACAGGTCCAGCTCGTTGCCGAGGCGGCGGTGGTCGCGCTTGGCGGCCTCCTCCAGGAACTCCAGGTGCGCCTTGAGCTCGTCCTTGGTGGGCCAGGCGGTGCCGTAGATGCGCTGGAGCATCGGGTTCTTCTCGCTGCCCCGCCAGTACGCCGCGGCGTTCCGCATCAGCTTGAACGCGGGGATGAAGCGGGTGGTGGGCAGGTGCGGACCCCGGCAAAGGTCCTTCCAGCACAGGTCGCCGGTCTTGGCGTCGAGGTTGTCGTAGATGGTCAGCTCGCCGCCGCCCACCTCGACGTCCGCGCCGTCGTCCGTGGAGGCGGAGCCCTTGATGCCGATGAGCTCGAGCTTGTACGGCTCGTCGGCGAGCTCCTCGCGGGCGGCCTCGTCGGTGACGACCCGGCGGGAGAAGCGCTGGCCCCGCTTCTGGATCTCCTGCATCTTCTTCTCGATGGCCTTGAGGTCCTCGGGCGTGAACGGCTTCTCGACGTCGAAGTCGTAGTAGAAGCCGTCCTTGACCGGCGGGCCGATGCCCAGCTTGGCCTCGGGGAAGAGCTCCTGCACCGCCTGCGCCATCACGTGGGCGGTGGAGTGGCGCAGGATGTTCAGGCCGTCCTCGGAGGAGATCTCGACGGGCTCGACGACCTCGCCGTCCTTGAGCTCGTACGCGAGGTCCTTCAGCTCTCCGGCGATCCGGGCGGCCACGACGGTGCGCTGCCCGGGGAAGAGCTCTGCGGCCGTCGTGCCCGTCGTCACCACGTGCTCTTCCCGCTCGGAATCGCGTTGGATGATCACACGGACGTCTGACACCGGTCTCTCCTGACTGAGGGGGTGCGTCGCTTTCCTCGTTGCGCGCGCGAGAGGAATCGTACCGAGCCGGGGGCCCTCGGCGCGAAAGGGATACCCGCGGCTACGCCTCCTCGCCGGTCCCGCAGGCCTCCTCGAAGAAGTCGACGTTCTCGTGGAGCGACTTCATGAGCCGGTCGCGCTCCGCCTCGTCCACCTGGACCGGCGCCACCTGTGAGGCTCCGGTGAGCCGCCGGAATCCGCCTCGCCGCTCCAGCCTTCCCTCCACGCGCAGCGGAAGTCCCACCAGGTGGGCGTGGCCGGCGATCCGGTAGGCCTCCTCGTCCAGCTCGATCCGCACGTGCGCGACCTCGGCCCCGGCCAGCACCCGCAGCCGCACGACGCCGGGGCCGCGCGGCCCGGAGCGGCGCAGGCGCACGACTGCCCCGGTGATCCGCACGGGGACGGCGGGCTCCTCGCGCAGGTAGCGCGCTCCGGCGAGACGGAGTGCCGGCAGATCCCCCGGGGAGAACTCGACGGGTCCGGGGCGGGCCGGACAGCCTTCGGGAATGTCCACGGCGGGGGCCCAGGCCAGGCTGATCCTGGCGGACTCCGCCCCCCGGACGAGGTCGACGACCGCCTCGGTGAGCTCCCTGCACACCCCCGCGGCGACGGCGGCGTCGAACGCCTCCATGCCTCCGGTGGCGCGCTGGTAGTCGACGGCCTCGCGGGTCGCGTGCAGCGCCGCGTAGAGCTGTGCGGCGACGGGCCGCCCCGTGGCGACCGGGAGGAAGGCGGTGAGGCCGCGGCCGTCGGAGGCGGGTCCGACGAGCGTGCCGTCCAGCGTGCTCCTGGCCTTCCTGTGGTGGCGGTTGCCGTGGTAGCCCGCCCTGCCGCGTACGGCGAGGGCGCCCGCGAGGAGTATCTGCCGGGCCGCGGTGCGCAGCTGGTCGGCACCGGTCCAGTCGGCGGCGACGGCGGTCTCGTCGGGGACCTCGCGCCACCAGCGGATCTCGTCGCTGGGGACGGTGAGGGCCACGAGGATGTCCCGGGCGGAGGGGGCGGAGCTGCGGGCGAGCGCCGTGAGGGCCTCTTCGAGCAGGTCGGCGCTGTCCGGGAAGGCCGTGGTGTCCGGCACGAGCAGACTGGTGCCGGCGGGGGCGGGACCGGGCTGCGTCCAGCGGCTGTATCGGCCCTGCGCTCCCCCGCTCCTGTGCCAGCCGTGCCGTCGTAGCAGGGCCGTGAGTGCGGCGGGGTCGACGCGTTCCGGGTCGGGGGTGCCCGAGGGTTCCGGGCCGTCGGCGCAGGGGTGGGCGCGGCTGCCCGCCGGGACCGTCCCCCCGGTGGGCTCGTCCATCGACCGGTGCATCAGGGTCTCCCTCCCGCCCCGACCCGGGCCATGATGTCGCAGAGTGCGCGGTCGTCGAAGATCCGCGAGGTCGGGATCCGTACGGTGGTCCGGTGCCGGCCGGTCACGGGGTGGCCGGCGAGATTGGTCCAGTAGCAGCAGTGGCGCAGGTCCAGGCCCTCGTGTCCGGCCCGGAGCCAGTCGTCCTGGCTGCGGGGCACGAGCATCACGACGAGGATCTTGTGCACCGAGACCGGGGTACGCGCGAGCTTCACCAGGTGGGCGTTGTCGAGGGTGAAGGAGAACGCGGGGCCGGGCGGGTGCGGTGGGATCTGGTAGGTGCACTTGAGCTGCACCTTGATGGTGACCTCGTCGTCGACGACGTGGCCGGGGGCGCCGTGGCTGACGTGCCAGTCGATGCCGTTGTCGGGAAAGGGCTGCGAGAGCGAGCAGCCCGCCGCGGCCGCGACCGCGTGGAGGTAGCCCACCTGGAGGGTCTCCATGCAGGCGGTGGTGGCGAGTGTGCCGCGCAGCGGTGGTGCGTCCCGCTGCTGCGGCGGCTTTCCCCCGTGGTCCTCGGTGCGGGCGGGACTCCCTGGGTTCGGCTGCGCGAGCGCCATGGCTCCGTGCCTTCCGGGCTGTGCCGACCGGTTGCCCGGTCTCCGCTGACGGGCCGGTCGACTTCCTTGCCCGTCAGTTGTGTTGTCTCCACAGGAGCAGGCCCGTAAACGGCGTATCAGGCATAGGGTGCGGGTATCACCGAACCGGGCAGAGGAATCCCGCCATCTGCCGTCCATGCGCGAGGAGTTCGGGGATGATGCATTGGTTCGAGGGGCCGCTGGCGGCTTTTGACACCGAGACGACAGGCGTGGACGTCGAGGAGGACCGGATCGTTTCGGCCGCCCTGGTCGTCCAGGACGCGGCGGGCGGACGGCTCCGCGTCACCCGCTGGCTGGTCAATCCGGGGATTCCGGTGCCGCCCGGCGCCACCGAGATCCACGGTCTGACGGACGACCACCTGCAGCGCAACGGCCGGTGGCCCTCACCGGTCGTCGAGGAGATAGCCCGGGCACTGGCGGAGCAGTGCGCCACGGGGCGTCCGCTGGTCGTGATGAACGCCCCGTTCGATCTGACGCTGCTGGACCGTGAGCTGCGACGGCACCGTGCGTCGTCGCTGTCGGGCTATCTGCGCAACAAGCCGCTCTGCGTGCTGGATCCGCGCGTACTGGACAAGCACCTGGACCGCTACCGCAAGGGCCGCCGCACCCTGACGGATCTCTGCGAGCTGTACGGGGTACCCCTGGACGGCGCACACGACGCGGCGGCCGACGCGGCCGCGTCCCTGGAGCTGGTACGGGCGGTGGGGCGACGGTTCTCGGCCCGGCTGGAACGGCTGTCGCCCGCCGAGGTCCACTCGCTCCAGGCGGTGTGGCACGCCGCCCAGGCGCGTGGGCTGCAGGCCTGGTTCGAGAAGAACGGCACGCCGGAGGCGGTGGACACCTCCTGGCCACTGCGTCCCGCGCTGCCCGCGGCCGCCTGATCCGGGTCCGGGTACGCGAAAGCCGGTCCGTCGGTGGTGTTGACGGACCGGCTTTCCCCGGGTGGGCGATACTGGGTTCGAACCAGTGACCTCTTCGGTGTGAACGAAGCGCTCTCCCACTGAGCTAATCGCCCGGGAACGGGTTGAACCATACAGGGCCCGGCGCCCCGGGTTCAAACCGCTACTCATCGAGGGACTGAGTATCCGCGCGCATGCCGAACGGTGTGGCGGCCGCCACACTCGCGGACATGACTCATGTGCCGCCGCCCGCCGAGGAATTGGCCCTCCTCGACCAAGAACTGGCCCGGCTGGACGCCCGTCGGATCCAGCTGCTCAACCGCCGCTCCTGGCTGCTGAGCGTGCTGCACGCACCGGCCGCCCCGCAGCCCTTCGCCGCGCCCGCGCACCCGGTCCTCCCGGCCTTCCGCCCTCCGGCCCGGCCGGCCGGCCCCGCGCACGGCACACAGAACGTGCTGCTTGTCCTCGGTGGTCTGCTGCTGGCGGTCGCGGCCATCGCGTTCACCCTGTTCAGCTGGGGGGAGATGGGCATCGCCGGGCGTTCGGCGGTGCTGGCGACGGTGACCGCGTGCGCGATGGCGGCTCCGGCCGTGCTGCTGGCACGCGCGCTGCCCTCCACGGCGGAGGCGGTGGCCGTACTGGCCCTGCTGCTGACGGTTCTGGACGCGATCGCCCTCCACGAGGTGGCGGCTCCGGGCACGGACGGCGTGGTGTTCTCCGCGGTCGCGTCGACCGTGCTGGCCGTCGTATGGGTGGTGTACGGGCTGCTGCTCGGCCGGCTGCGGACGCCGCTGCCCGCCGCTGTGGTCGCGGCACAGCTGCCGCTGCTGTTCACCGCCTGGGCGGCCGACGCGTCGGCGACCGGCTTCGGCTGGGCGCTCCTGGTGACCGCGGCGGCGGACGTCCTCGTCGCCCGGTGGGGCCGGGGGGCCGGGGTGCGGGTCACCGCCTGTGTGGCGGCGTGGCTGACGGGGCTGGTGTCCATGGGCCTGGGGCTGGGCCTGTCCGTGTCGGCGGGCGGCGCACCCGCCGCTCTCGCCGCCGCGGCCCTGCTGCTGGCCGGGGCGGGCGTGGCGCTGTTCGGGGCGTGGGGAGCACCGGGTGGACTCGCGGTGCCCGGTGGGTTCGTGGCGGGTGCGGCCGCGGTGGCCGCCGCCGGTGGGGTGCCGTCGGCGGAACTGCCGTGGCACTGGGCGGTCGTGGCGTACCTGGTGTGCGGTGCCGCTCTCGCGGCGGTGCTACGGCTGCCGGTTCCGCGCCCGGTCGCGTGGGGCGTGTCGGCCGCGTCGGTGACCGTCGTGGCGGCGGCGGTGATCTGGGCGGCGCCGGTACCGGCGATGGCTCTGCTGGGGCCGGTGTCGTCCGTCGCAGATGTGTGGTCGGGGGCTCCGCGGGGCTTCCAGGACGCTCTGGGGGCGTCGGTGCTGTGGCCGGCGTCCTTCGCCTCCCCCGTGGTCCTGGCACTGTCGGCGATCCTGGCGGCCGCGCTCCACGTCCGGTGGCCTCATCCGCTCGCCTGGAGGAGCGGGCGGGCGGCTGCCGGTGCGGCCGCGTCGGTGCTGGGCTGGTGCGCGTGCCTGGCTCTGCTCGTCGTGGCGGACGTGCCGTTCCCGGTAGCGGTGGGCGGGGAACTGCTGCTGGTCGCGGCGCTGCTGGCGCTCACCGCGCGCCGCGGCGCGGACGCCCTGGCGGTGACCTGGCTGGTCTGCGCCATGGCGGGGGCGGTGAGCGCGGGGCTGCTCGGGCTGGCCGCGGAGCCGGCGACGCACGTGGTACTCGCGGCCCTGGTGGTCCTCTTCGGCGCGGGGGCGGCCCGTTCGCGGGTACCCGTGGTCCGGTCGGTGCTCGCCTGCGCCTGTGTGCTGTCCGCGGTCGCCGCCGCCTGCGCCACCGGGGCGTCGCTGGGGTGGAGCGCCCCGCACACGGCCGCGCCGGTGCTGCTGGTCACGGCGGCGACGGTGCTGTTCGGTGCCCGTTCGCGGGTGCCGGTGGTCGCTGTCCCGGTGGAGTGCGCGGGTGCGTTCGCCGCCCTGGTCGCGGTGTGCCTCTCGGTGACGGACGCGCCGTTCCTGGCCCTGGTGCTGGGCATGTGCGGGGTGCTGGCCGCGGCGGCGGCGCTGCGCCCTGAGCGGCGCCGGGTCGCCGGGGGTGCGGCGGCCGGTCTGTTCGTGGCCGCGGCGTGGGTGCGGCTGGCGGCCTCGGGGGTGACGGACCCGGAGCCGTACACCCTGCCGGTGTCCCTCGCGGCGTTCGCGGTGGGGCACCTGCGCCGGCGCAGGGAGCCGGCGGTGTCCTCGTGGGTGGCCTACGGGCCCGCCCTGTCGACCACGCTGGTGCCGAGCCTCTTCGTCGCCTGGGGTGACCCGCACTGGCTACGGCCCCTGCTGCTGGGCGTGAGCGCGCTGGTGATCACCCTGGCCGGCGCCCGGCTGCGGCTCCAGGCCCCCTTGGTGCTCGGCGGTTCGGTACTGGCGCTGGACGGCCTGCACGAGCTGGCCCCGCATGTGGTCCAGGTCTTCGACGCCCTCCCGCGCTGGGCGCCCCCGGCGCTCGTCGGTCTGCTGCTGCTCGCCGTCGGCGCGACGTACGAGCAGCGGCTGCGCGACGCGCGCCGGGTGCGGGAGAGCTTCGGCCGGATGCGGTGACGCCGCTGGGGCGTGTTTCGACAGTCCCACCTGCTCGGCGGGCGGACGGCGCCACTTTCGAAACACGCCCTGGCAGGACGGGCCCCGGCTCCGTACGGGGCCGGGGCCCGTCCGGCCGTCAGGCGCCGGCCGGCATCTTGTCACCGAGGAGCGCGAGGTTCTCGATGGCGGCGAGGCCGTAGAGGGCGGTGTCGTTGGTGTAGACCCAGTTGGCCTCGCTGCCGGGGACGGTGGTCACCGGGCCGGTCACCTCCTCGGTCTTCCAGGGCGCGGACTCCTTGTACCCGTCGCTGTTGTAGAACTTCTCCCAGGCGCGGGCCGCGAGCTTCTCGTCGCCCGTCTGGACGGCGGCGTACGCGTCGAGCCGCGAGTGTCCCTGGAAGAGGATGAGGCTCCCGAAGTCGGAGCCGTAGCGCGCCTTCTGCTCGGCCTTCGTCGCGTTGAAGTAGCGGCAGTAGTCGAGGTACGCCTCCTTGAACTTCGGTACGTCGACGAGGTCGATGAGTTCGGCGCACAGCTCGTTGAGACCGAACACCGCCGAGAGGTGGGAGACGCTGACGACGGGTTCGGTGGCGACGGCGAACTTCCCGGTGTCCAGGTCGTACAGGCCGCTTCCCTGGACGAAGCCGTTGGGCTGGGCCGCGATCGTCTCCATGGTGCCGATGACACGGGCCTTGGCCTTGACGGCCTGCGGCCCGCCGCGCTCCCATTCGGTGAGCCACGCGGAGACGAGTCCGCTCCAGTCGGTGCCGAAGCCGACGGACAGGGCGTGCCGGTCGGGGGTGTAGACGTCGGTCCGGACCTTGCGGAGCGGGTCGAGGGCGAGGAACGTCTCGTCGGAGTCGACGTTGGCGCGCATGAGGTCCCCGACGCGTTCGTCGGCGGTGAGGAAGTAGTAGAAGCGCCGGTAGGTGGTGTTGGCGATGCGCTGCTGCTTGGCGCTGTCGGCGTAGTGCTGGATGCCGTGGCGGGTGCCGAGGCCGGCCCACTCGCCGAGGTGGTAGACGTCGACCTCGCCGGTGTGCCGGGTCATGGCCTCGGCGAACCTGAAGATGTCGGCGCGTCCGGACCGCAGATAGGCGTACCAGAGCCAGAGGTCGGGCGAGAGCTCGGAGTTGTCCCAGGCGTAGCCGCCTACGTCGTAGCGCCACTGATGGCGGGCGGGGTCGTAGGAGTGCATGATGTCGCCGTAGTCCCAGAACCCGTACCAGCGCCGCATCTCGACCTGGTCCTTGTAGTACGTGAACAGGAAGTCGAGGTGGTCCTCGATCTTCGCCTTGGCGGGGGTCGAGCGGTCGACGGCGGAGAACAGGCCGCCGAAGACCTTCGCTGCCATCAGCTGGGACGGCGGCGCGGCGAGCTGCGGGAGGGTGCGGACGGCTTCGGTCTGCTGGGCGAGCGCGGTGGCGCCGGGGGTGGAGTCGTGCGCCCAGAAGAGGAGTTCGCTGGTGCGGGCGATGCCGTAGGGGGTGCCGAAGCCGGGCTCGTAGTCCTCGTAGGTGATGTTGAGGCCCTCGAGCTGTTCGGCGAAGGTGTCCTGCCCGAGGCCGTCGTGGTAGAAGCGCAGGTCCATCGGTTCGGCCTCGGGCGACCAGAGCCAGATGGTGACCTCGGCGGCGTCGGTGTGGGCGTCGCGGATGTCGAGCTGGGCGGGGAACTTCTCCCAGAAGTCGCGCAGTCCGAAGGCGAGACCGCCGCTCGCGCCTCCGACGTATCCGAAGCCCGAGGCCCTGCGGCCTCCGCCGGCCGCGATCCAGCCGTGCCCCTTCTTGGTGCGCTTGCGCAGCGAGAAGCCGTCCGCGGAGAGCTGGCTGAGGGTGTAGTCGCCCCAGGTGGGGATGAGGTGGAGGCGGCTGGTGACGCGCTGGTCCCAGGTGGCCGGGTCCGGCAGCTTCGTGCCCTCGAACTGGGCGGCCTGGACGGCGGCTCCGGGGTCGCGGCGCAGTCCGGTGATGCCCTTGACCGCCTCCCGGAGCATCCCGGTGCCCTCGCCGCCGATGCGGATGTGGCGGTCGTAGGCCTCGTCACGCATGGGGACGGTGAAGCGGACGCCGAGGCCGCGGATGAAGTCGCCGCTCGCCTTGCCGGGCTCCTGCTTGCCGTCGAAGGTGATCGTGTGCACCATGCGGAACGATTCACCGCCGGCGTAGAAGTAGAGCCGCACGGAGAAGGGCAGCCACGCCTTGTTGCCCCGGCGGTGCTTGCCCTCGATCCGGACGACGGCCCGGACGGGGCCGCTCTGCTCCACCTCGGCGGTGGTGACGGCGCTCTCGAACCGCTCGTAGGACTCGCGTCCCTGGTCCCCGTCCTCGATCTCCCCCTGGCGGATCAGGACGAGCCGGCCGTCCTTGGCGATCTCGGTGGAGCCGCGGGTGAGCGAGGTGATCAGGGAGGAGCCGCTCTTCCCCATCTTCGCGGTGATCACGCCGGTGGAGACGCTGATGGCCCCGCCGGTGCTCTTGACGGTGACCTTGTGGGCGGGGGCCGCGGGGGTGCCGGCGGTGAGGGCGAACTTCTTGGCGCCCGCGGCTTCGGGGCCCACCGCGTGCGCGGTCCACTTGGCGGAGCCGTCCGGCCAGGTGGCGGTCGTCCACGACTGCACGGGGACGTCCTTGCCGTCCTCCGTGGACAGCGCGAACGTCTGGTCCTTCGGGTGCTGCCCCTTGGGCCAGGGCACGCCGACGGTGGTGCCGGGTGCCGCGCCGAGGCCGCCGGACTCGAGCCAGGTCAGGGCGACCGGTCCGGCCGTCGGGGTCTCGCCCGGTGCGGCCGAGGCGGGCGTGGCGCCGAGGGACCAGTTGAGCTGTGTGGCCGCGCCGGCCGCCGCGGCGGCCTTCAGGAGCGTCCTGCGGGGCATCCTGGACATGGGTGTGCCTCTCTCCGTGCTGATTGCGGAACAGGGGAAGGACAGGAACGGGTCGGCGGGGAAGGGGTCAGCGCGAGATCTCGCGCTGCCGCACCGCCGTGGCCGCGGCTGCGACGGCCCCGAGAACGGGGGCGGCCAGCGGCAGCACGAGGGCGCCGGACAGCACGACGACGGCCATCCCGCAGACGAGCAGCAGGGATCCCGCCGGGTCGCGGACAGTGGTACGGCCGGACTCGGCCAGCAGCGCCCGCCAGTGGGCACCGGGCCCCCAGCAGGAGGCCGCGCGCACCACGGCGACCAGGAGGCCGATCATCGCGACGATGCCCACGGCACCCACGAGCGGGCCACCTGGCAGCCCCGCCCGGACGGCCGCCAGGTCGAGCACGAGGAGTGCGGCGGCGGCCCAGACGGACGCGCCGACGAGCCATCCGCCGCGTGCGGCCTCCCGGGCGTCGGCCGCGAACTCACGCAGGCCTCCGCGCTCCCCGGCGAGGTAGCGGCGCAGGTGACGGACGCCCGCGGCGAAGGCCGCGGGGAAGGTGAGCAGGGGCAGCGAGGCGACGGCGATCCAGACGCCGACGAGCAGGCATTCGGAGAACAGGGCGAAGCGGTCCATCACACGTGAACGCCTGGCCTGGGTACGGGACTTCGTCGCCATCGCGGGTCAGCCCTTCAGCCCTGAGGTGGCCATGCCGTCGATCAGGTAGCGCTGGAAGGCCACGAAGAAGGCCAGCACCGGGAGCAGGGCGACCAGCGACATGGCGATCATGCCGCCGTAGTCCGCCACCGCGTCCTGGTCGATGAACATCTTCAGCCCCATGGAGACCGTGTACTTGCCCGGCTCGTTGAGGTAGAGCAGCGGGCCCATGAAGTCGTTCCAGGCGTTGATGAAGGTGAAGATGGCGCTGGTGACGAGCGCGGGCCGGCAGAGCGGCATGACGACGGACCAGTAGGTCCGCAGGTGCCCGCAGCCGTCCAGTCGCGCGGCCTCGTCGAGTTCCTTGGGCAGTCCGCGCATGAACTGCACCATCAGGAAGACGAAGAAGGCGTCCGTGGCGAGGTACTTGCCGATGAGCAGCGGGGTGAAGGTGTTGATCAGCTCCAGCTTCTGGAACAGCACGTACTGCGGGATGATCAGCACGTGGTACGGCAGCAGCAGGGTGCCGATCATGACGGCGAACATGATGTTGCGTCCGGCGAAGCGCACCTTCGCGAAGGCGTACGCGGTGAGCGAGCAGGACAGCACCACGCCGATCACCGAACCGACGGCTATGTACGTCGAGTTCAGGAAGAACGTGGAGATCGGGATGTCCGCGATGCCCTCGGTGAGCCGGGTGTAGTTGTCCCCGATCGGGTCGGCGGGGAACAGGTCCAGGCCGCCGATGATCTCGGAACTGGGCTTGAAGGAGGCCCCGATCGTCCACACCACCGGATAGAGGACCACCACGAGGACGGCCAGCGCACCGACGTGCCAGGCGATCGCGCCGGCGCCGCGGCGCCGCAGACCTGCTGTCAGGAGACTCATCGGCCGCCCTCCTCGTAGTGCACCCAGCGCTTCTGGGACCAGAACAGCACCGCGGTGACCAGGCCCACGGCGAGCAGCAGGAGCCAGCCCATGGCGGAGGCGAAGCCCATGCGGCTGTTCACGAAGCCTTGTTCGTACAGGTAACAGGTGTAGACGAGCGTCGCGTCGGCCGGCCCGCAGCTGCCGTTCGAGACGATGTAGGCGGAGCCGAAGATCTGGAAGGAGTGGATGGTCTCCAGCAGGACGTTGAAGAACAGCACCGGCGAGATCATCGGCAGGGTGATGTGGAAGAACCGGCGCCACGCCCCGGCCCCGTCCACCTCGGCCGCCTCGTACAGCTCACGCGGGACCTGCTTGAGGCCCGCGAGGAAGATGACCATCGGAGCGCCGAACTGCCAGACGGTCAGGGCGATCAGCGCGTAGATGATCATGCCCGGGTCGCCGATCCAGCCGCCGACCTCGATGCCGAAGACCTTCTGGGTACGGTCGACCAGCGCGTCGTCCGAGAAGAGCGCGCGCCACACGATGGCGGCCGACACGCTCGCGCCGATCAGCGAGGGCGCGTAGAAGGCAGCCCGGTAGAACGACTGCCCCCACCGCTTCTGGGCGAGCAGCATGGCAACGGCGAGTGCGGCGGCCAGCTTGATCGGGGTACCGATCAGCACGTACCAGGAGGTGACCTTGACCGACTGGCGCCAGCGGGGGTCGGCGAACATGTCGGTGAAGTTCTGCAGGCCGATCCAGCGGGGTGCCTCGAACAGGTTGTACTCGGTGAACGACAGATAGAGCGAGAAGACCATCGGGCCGGCGATCAGGAACAGGAAGCCCGCGATCCAGGGCGACATGAACAGGTAGCCGGAGAGGTTCTCCCGCCGGTCCCGCCGCTTCCCGGCGGCGGGGGGCGCGTTTCCTCCGGGACCGTTCCGCTTGGTGACGGAACGGTCGTCCCCGGTGGCGAGCGCACCCGGGGAGGTCTGGATGTGAGTCACCACGGTCCTCTCAGTTCGCGGCGAGGGCGGTCTTCGCCTCGGAGAAGAACTGCTTCACGGCGTCCTTCGGCGAGGCCTTGCCCAGGGACAGGTCGCCGCCGATGCGCAGGAACGCCGCCTCGATGACGTCGGCGCCGGCCGGGTGCGGGGTGATGGTCTCCAGCACGCCCGCGTCGGCGATCTCGGTCTCGTACGCCCCGATGGCCTTGCTGGGGGCGTCGGTGGGCTCGTAGGCCTCGAACTGGGCGGTGGTGGCGGGCACCCCGCGGTCGTAGCCCATGATCCGGGCGACCTCGGGGTCGTGGGTCATGAAGCTGATGAAGGTCGCCACCTCGGCAGGGTGCTTGGTACGGGCCGTGCCGCTGAGCATCAGCGAGCCCAGGTACTGGCCGGTCTTCTTGCCGTCGGTGCTGGGAATGGGGGCGAGGCCGTAGCTGCTCTTGCCCTCGGCGCTGTAGCGGACGGAGAAGTTGTCCCAGGTGAACTCGCCGGCGGAGAGGCCCTTCGCGGTCGCCGACGCCGGCTTGATCTGCTCGACCTTCTTCTGGTCGGCGTAGACGCCGGACCTGACCCGGGCGAGCGCCTCGGTCCAGTAGGGCAGCAGCTCCGCCTCGCCGAATCCCATGCCGTCCTCGGTGAAGAACGCCTTTCCGTTCTGCCGGAGTATCAGGTCGTACAGGTACATCACCCCGTGCGGCCCCGCGTCGCCGGCGATGCCCTGGCCCTTCCGGATCTTCTGCAGTCCGGCGTACCAGTCGTCCCAGGTCCAGCCGAGCTCGGGGGTGATACCGGCCTTGTCCCAGACCTTCTCGTCGATGACCAGGGCCATGGAGTTGCTGCCGACCGGCACGCCGAGGGTCTTGCCGTCGATCTCGGCGAACTTCTCGAGACCGGCACGGAAGCCGCTGAGATCGAGGTTGCCCTTGTCCGCCTGCGGCTTGAGGTCGAGGAGGACGTTCTTCGCCTCGTACTTGCGCAGGAAGGTGACCGCGTTCTGGATCACGTCCGGGGGGTTCCCGCCGGCTGCCTGGGTGTTGAACTTCTTCCAGAAGTCGGCGTACTGCTGGAAGTCGGTCTTCACCTTGATCTTCGGGTGCTTCTTCTCGAAGAGGTCGACGCACTGCTGGACCTTCTTGGCCCGGTCGTCCGCGCCCCACCACGAGTGCCGGATCGTGACCGGACCTCCGGAACCGCTGCCACCGGAGCCGCAGCCCGCCGCGGTCAGCCCGAGACCGGCCGCCGAGAGGCCGGCCAGCTTCAGCAGCTGCCGCCTGTCCATGCCGTTGTTCCGAGACATAGCTCGCCCCCACCGTTCTCATTGAATCGTTTTAGAAAGCGCTTGCCGGGTCAAAGTAGGGAGCCGCGCGGGGCACGTCAACGGTTAGGGCGAAATTTCGGTGGTGTGACGACGGGCCGAACAAGCGGGAGCGGCGGCCACAGGGCGGAAACGCCGATGGCCCGGAAGCTTCTGTGAAGCTTCCGGGCCATCGGTCCGGGGTGGGCGATACTGGGTTCGAACCAGTGACCTCTTCGGTGTGAACGAAGCGCTCTCCCACTGAGCTAATCGCCCCGGCGCACGGCATACATTACCCCATGTCAGGGGTGCCTCCGGACCACGCGCCACCGGACCGCCACGGGGTCACCGATCGATCTTCCACGGCATCACGACGCCGAACTTCCAGACGTAGATCCCCACCAGCACGGCGACGATCACCAGCCCCACCACGGTGAGGACGATGTTGCGCCGGCGGACCTTGGGGTCGAGCGCCCGCTGGGCGGCATCGGTGACCTTGCGCCGGGTCCAGCGGAGCACCAGCTGCGCCCAGACGAACTCGGTCGCCCAGATCGCCATGCCGCCGAAGATCACCAGCCAGCCGGGGCCGGGGAGCGGAAGCATCACGATGCCCGCCCCGACCACGGCGAGGCCGACGACGAAGATCCCGACCTGCCAGCTCAGGTGCAGGACCCTCGACTCCCGGATGAATCCGGGCGCCCGCGAACCGAGCCCGCGTCCCGTACCGCCCTCGTCCCCCGCCGCGGACCCCGAAGCCACCGAAACGGCGACCTCGCTCCGCTCGTCACTCTCCGCGTTCATGCATCCCAACCTACCGGAGTCGCGAGCGTCACCGGAATGGACGAATGACCCAAAGTTACACCCCGCTGTACGAGGGACCTGAAGCATCACAAATAGGTCAGAGGGGTTTACAACGCCACCGTAGGTGGCATGTCGATTTCGCCGACGTGCGAATCCCCGAGCGCACACTGAGCGAAAGGCCCTGGCGCTTATGAACACCACGGTCAGCTGCGAGCTGCACCTGCGCCTCGTTGTGTCGAGCGAGTCCTCACTGCCTGTACCCGCGGGCCTGCGGTATGACACGGCCGATCCCTATGCCGTGCACGCCACCTTCCACACCGGAGCGGAGGAGACGGTCGAATGGGTTTTCGCCCGTGACCTCCTCGCCGAAGGGCTGCACCGGCCCACCGGCACCGGAGACGTCCGCGTCTGGCCATCCCGGAGTCACGGCCAAGGCGTCGTCTGCATCGCACTGAGCTCCCCGGAGGGAGAAGCCCTGCTGGAAGCGCCGGCACGGGCCCTGGAGTCGTTCCTGAAGAGGACCGACGCCGCGGTCCCGCCCGGCACCGAGCATCGTCACTTCGACCTCGATACGGAGCTCTCACACATCCTGGCCGAGAGCTGAGCCAGGCCGAGAGCTGCGGGACGCCGTCCGACTCGGGGAGACGGCGTCGCGCGGACAACCTCATAGGGCAGGCACCGGCGCCGTCGCCGCGGAACCCACCGCGGCGGCGGCGCCGGGGTGTGCGCCTGCCGGGAGGCCGCTGGAGGCCCCGCGGGGACCCAGGGCGCCCTGGGTCGCCCCCGGGGGTCGTCCGGGACCGACGAGTCCGGTGCACGGCCCTCCGGGACCCGCACCGGCCCCCGGGAGCGGCCCGGGAGCCAGTAGAGTCTGCCCGCAACGGCGGAGCCCGTCCGCCGGAGGCCAGGGAGCGAAGCGTGCTGATCCCACACGACACCCGGATCGCCCTCGAAACGGTGGTCGATCTGGTGAACACGTCACCCGAGAGCGCCGCGGGTGACGGGCTGGCGGACCTCTCCGCGCTGTACGACTTCGCGGAGCGCCACCACATCAGCGGTGTGGGGACCCTCGACGACAAGGACCTGCGGGCCGTGCACGACGTCCGGAGCCGGTTCGCCGGGATATTCGCGGCCCCCGACGCCCGCACCGCGGCGGGGCTCGTGAACAGCCTGGTGGCCGATGCCGGCACCACCCCTCAGCTCACCGATCACGACGGCTACGACTGGCACGTCCACTACTTCGCACCGGACGCGTCCGTCGCGGACCACCTGGCGGCGGACTGCGGCATGGCGCTGGCCTTCATCGTGGTGGCGGGCGAGCAGGAACGGCTGCGCCGCTGCGAGGCCCCGGACTGCCGGGACGCCTTCGTCGATCTGTCGCGCAACCGTTCGCGCAGGTACTGCTCGAGCCGCACCTGCGGGAACCGGCTCCACGTCGCCGCGTACCGGGCCCGGCGCCGGGAAGCCGCGGGCTGACGTCCCGCCGCGTGGACCGTCGGGAGGAGGGCGGCCCGGGGGCGGGGCGGCCGACGGGTGACGGCGTCGGCTCACAGCAGGAACAGGTCGTGCAGTGCCGCCATGAGCAGCAGGCTTCCGACCACCGTCAAGAAGATCATCAGCGGTGGCTGGGACAGCGCGAAGAGGCAGCCACGCGGCTCCTCGGCAGGGGGTGCGGGGGCCTCGCCCCGTGATGTGTCCACCATCTCGCAGCGATCATGACGCAGTGCGGCGCCTCCGGGTGATCAACTGAGCTTTTTGCAGGGGCGGTTCACCCGCCCCGGAGGATCTGATTCGCTCCCCCGTCCGAGCGTCCGGGCAGACGTTCGCCGGCGGGCACCGCCCAGTGCCTCTCCGGCGCGTCGGGGCCGGGGCAGGCGGCGCCTCGCCGGCGCGGGCCGACGGGCGGTCGGGGCCGGGTCAGTCCGCCTGCGGACGGAGGGGGCGGAGGCACTCAGGCCCGCCGCCCGACGGCCGTGAGGCCCCGCCGACCGCGCGACCTCGCCCACCGCGGCGACAAGCCGCCAGGACCCGCGTCCGCTGCATGATCCGCCGGACGGCCCGCGGCTGCCCCCGGCCGCCGTACCGGCTCCGCCGGCCCTGGCTCAGCGCTGCGCGGCGCTGGAGGCGCGCACCACGAGTTCCGGCTGGAGCACCGCGCTCCGGTGCCGATGGGCCCCCTTCCGGTCGCCCGCCTCCTCCAGCAGGAGTTCTGCGGCCATCCTGCCCATGGTCACGGCGGGCTGGCGCACCGATGTGAGCGGCACGGCGGCCGCGGCGGCGAACTCGATGTCGTCGTAGCCGACGATGGCGACGTCCTGCGGCACCCGCACCCCCGCCGCGTACAGGGACTGCAGGACGCCGAGCGCGAGCAGGTCGTTGGCGCAGAACACGGCCGTCGGCCTGGGTACGAGGCCGAGCAGCCGGGCTCCCGCGTCGCGGCCGGCGGCCACGTCCAGCCGTTCGGACGGGATCTCGACGAGGGCCTCGGGGCCGAGGCCGCCCTCGGCGAGCGCCGCGAGGGCTCCCTCCCGCCGGTCCCTGATCTGGTGGAGGTCTCCCGGCCCGCTCACATAGGCGACCGAGCGGTGACCGGCCGAGACCAGATGGCCGACCGCGAGCATCCCTCCGCGCACGTCGTCCACCGAGACCGCGCAGGTGTCACCGGACGAGGCCACCCGGTCGACCAGCACGTAGGGGATCCGGTGACGGGCGAAGGCGTCGAGGTTTCCGCCGCTGGCGTCCGCCGGCGTGACCAGGACGCCGCAGACCCGCTGCTCGGCGAAGAGTCCCAGGTACTCGGCCTCCTCCTCCGGGCTCTGGCCGCTGTTGCAGACCATCACACCGAGTCCGGCCTCCCGGGCCGCTCGCTCGGCGCCCCTGGCGATGTCGACGAAGAAGGGGTTGCCCATGTCGAGCACGAGCAGCGCCATGATGCGGCTTCGGCCGGCCCTGAGCTGGCGGGCGGACTCGCTGCGCACGTAGCCGAGCTCCTCGATCGCCGCCAGTACGCGGGCGCGGGTGTCGGGGAGCACCGCCTCGGGCCGGTTGATCACGTTGGAGACCGTCCCCACGGAGACTCCGGCCTGCCGGGCCACGTCCTTGATCCCTGCCACACGCCCCACTTGTCCTGCCCCACTGACGCCGCGGCGCCGCGCGTCGGCGCCGGCCCTCGCACGGGGACACGGCGCCGTCACGTCGCCCCCGCTGCTCGCGATCGGACCGGCCTGCCGATCACACACGGTTTGAAATGATTCAATCCGGTCGGACGCTAACCTCGCGACCGCTCCACGTCAAGATCGAGGCCGACACGTCCGTCGAATATACCGAGCCAACGGTGGCCAAGCCCATCAGCGGGCCCGAGGGCATGAATCGATTCACATCCCGAGTGGCCCACGGCTCCGGGGTCGGGGTCCTCGTCAGATCCCGTGCTTCCTGAGGATCGCCTCGATGTCACTGAAGTCGTCGCCCGGCGCGGCCGCCTGCCGCGGCTTCTTCTCCGCCGGCTCCCCCGCCCGCGGGGCCGCCGCACCCGTGGTCAGCGACGGCGAGGAGGCGGACGGGGCGACCGCGCCACCCTGCCCGGCCGCCCGAGCGGCCTTGCGCTCCTTTCGGGTGGAACCCCGGCGGCGTTCGACGCTGCGCGTGATCATGAACAACAGCCAGGCCGCCCCGAGCAGCCCGAACCCGATCCAGACGCTCGGCTTGAAGGCGATGTCCGAGACCCACTCGACGACACCGGTCATCACCAGGCCCACCGGCACCAGCGAGTAGGCGGCGATCCGCGTCGCCGTGAGGAACCGCTTGCGGTACGCGGTGATCGCGGCGATCCCCAGCCCTGCCGCCGACACCGCGGAACAGATGGTCTCGGCAAGCATCGGAGCCTCCAGGGGTCGGAACGACGTCACTTCCATCCTGCACCGGACCCACCGGGAGGGGCCACGGTACGAGAGCACATCAGGGACATCTCAGGGCTCGGCTCCTCCCCGGGTCCCGATGGGGACGCGCGGGTCCCGCCCTGGAAGACTGGCGCCATGAGCGACTCCTCCTCCCCCGCGCCGGTCGTCCTCGACCTCTGGTGCGACCTCCAGTGCCCCGACTGCCACCAGGCCCTGACCGACGTCCGCGCCCTGCGCGCACGCTACGGCGACCGGCTGGAGATCCGGCTGCGCCATTTCCCGCTGGAGAAGAACCGGCACGCGTACGCCGCGGCGCAGGCGGCCGAGGAGGCCGCCGAACAGGGCCGGGCCTGGCCCTACGCCGAGGCCCTGCTGGCGCGCACCGCCGACCTCGCCCGCGGCGGCGAGCCGGTACTGCTGGAAGTGGCCGGTGAACTGGGCCTGGACGCGGAGGAGTTCGATACGGCGCTGATCGACGGCCGTCATCTGCTGATCGTGGACGCCGACCAGGCGGAGGGCAAGGCGATCGGCGTCACCGGGACGCCCAGCTATGTGATCGGCGACGAGAGGCTGGACGGCGGGAAGAGCCAGGAAGGGCTGCGAGGCCGCATCGAGGAGATCGCGGACCGCCTGCTCGCCGATCGGAGCTGACCGGCTCCCACGACGGCTCCAGGGCCCTCGGGCGCCTCAGAGGGGCTTGGCCAGGTTGTACTGCGTGACCTCGTAGCCGAGCGACTCGTACAGCCGGAGCGCGGGCGTGTTGTCGGCGAACACGTGCAGGCCGAGCACGCCGAGGCCCGCGTCGAGCGTGACGTCCTCCGCGAGGTGCATCAGGGCACGGCCGTGACCGCTCCCCCGGTGCTCCTCGCGCACCTCGACGTCGAAGACATGGCCGCGATCGGCCCCGTCGGGCATCCGGCGCCGCGCCACCCAGACGTGCCCCACGGCCGTGTCCTCGTGCACGAGGACACGGAAGTACATCCCGGGGGTGGCCAGCCCCTCCGGGAGGCTCGTGGCATGGTCGGTCTCGGACTTGCGCCGGGCCTGCTCCTCCGGGACACCGCGCTCCACCCAGTTCCGTGCGTACGCGTCCACGGCGGTGGCCGACCACCCGGCGAACTCCGCCTCCGTCATGGGGCGTCCGGCGGCTCCTTCCGGCAGCGCGGGCGCCGTGCGGCGGAGGGTCTTCACCATGTTGCGGCTCTGCTCGGTGTAGCCGAGCACGGCGGCGAGCGACCGCGCCGCGGCGTTGTCCGCCGGGACCACCAGGCGCACCCGGGTGCAGCCCCAGCCGCGCAGGACCTCCTCCGCCGCCAGCGCGGCGATGGTCCCCCGGCCTCGCCTGCGGCGGGACTCCTCGATGCCCAGCGCCTGGATCACCCCCGCCGAAGGGCCGAAGGCCGGGTCGGTGGAGACGCGGACCGAGCCCACGGCGCGCCCGTTGTCGCACACGTCGTAGGTGCGGGAGCGGGAGCCGTCGGCGCTCTGCTGGACCGGCCCGGACGGCCGGATCGTCGTGGTCATCAGGGATTTGTACCCCCTGGGCGGCGGGCCGTCATCCCCTTTCGGCGATCGCGGCCCGCTCCTGCGGCTCCTACGGGTCGAGATCGTCGGCCGCACGCTCGTCGAAGATCCGCATGGCCTTGGCCGTGACGGGGCCGGGGACGTCCGCCAGCTGCCTCCCGTCCACCCGGTGCACGGCCTGGACGTCACGGAGAGTCGAGGTCAGGAAGATCTCCTCGGCCTGCTCCAGCACCTCCAGGGGAAGATCCGTCTCCTGGGCGCCGGTCCACTCGACGGCCAGCGCGCGGGTGATCCCGGCGAGACATCCCGAGCTCACCGGTGGGGTGTGGATCCGGCCGTCCAGCACGACGAAGACGTTGGAGCCGGTTCCCTCGCAGAGCCGGCCCACCGTGTTGGGGAAGATCGCCTCCGACGCGCCCCGCTCATGGGCTCGGGCCAGGGCGACGACGTTCTCGGCGTACGAGGTGGTCTTGAGGCCGGTGACCGCGCCGCGTTCGTTGCGCGTCCAGGGGACGGTGACCACCGCGGTGGTGTCGGGGCGGCGCGCCGTCTCCCCCAGTGCCACGACGAGGCTGGGCCCGGAGTCGCCGCGGTCCGACCCCAGCGGCGAGAGACCGCCGGTGAAGGTGATCCGCATCCGGCCGAGCTCCATGGGGTTGGCCTCGGCGACGGCCCCGACCGCGCGCCGGACCTCGTCGTGGTCCGGGTCCCCCAGGCCGAGCCCTCTCGCCGAACGGGTCAGCCGGTCGAGGTGCCGGGTGAGGGCGAACGGCCGTCCCGAAGCGACCCGGACGGTCTCGAAGACGCCGTCCCCCACGGTGAGCCCGTGGTCCAGTACGGACAGCCGGGCGTCGTCCGCGTCGCGCAGCGCGCCGTTGACCCAGATCCTCATGACGCGGTCCTTCCTCTTTCCTCGTGTGCGCCCGACGCTACCGCGAGCAGCCGGGAAGCCTTGAGTTCGGTCTCCGCCCATTCGCGCTCCGGTTCGGACCCCCAGGTGATCCCGGCGCCCGTCCCGAAGCGCAGCACGGGAACCGGGCCGGTGCGGTCGATCCAGAAGGTCCGTATACCGACTGCCAGTTCGGCGGTGCCGCGGTCGGCGTCCACCCAGCCGACGGCGCCGCAGTAGGGCCCGCGCGGTGCCGTCTCCAGGGCCTCGATGATCGTCAGGGCACTCGACTTGGGCGCGCCGGTCACCGAGCCGGGCGGGAAGGCCGCGGTCAGCAGTCCGGGCCATCCCTCGCCGCCGGTGAGCCGTCCGCGGACGGTGGAGACGAGATGGACGAGCCCGGGGTGCTTCTCCACGGCGCAGAGATCGGGAACGCTCACGCTCCCGGGCTCGCAGACGCGGCCGAGGTCGTTGCGGACGAGGTCCACGATCATGACGTTCTCGGCGTGGTCCTTCTCCAGGAGGTCGTCCTCGGTGCGCCCGGTGCCCTTGATCGGTCCGGATTCGACGGTGCGGCCGTCGCGGGAGAGGAAGAGCTCGGGCGAGGCGGTGGCGATCTCCACGCCGCGCTCCGGGAGCCGGATCGTGCCGGCGTACGGCGCCGGGTTCCCCCGGGCGAGCAGAGCGGTGAGGGCGTCCACGTCCGCGTCGGGCACGGGCAGCGGCGCCGTGAGGACGCGGCAGAGGTTGGCCTGGTAGACCTCCCCGGCCGCGATGTGTTCACGGATCCGCCGGACACCCGCCGTGTAGGCGTCCTTGTCGAGCGAGGACGTCCACGCCGTCGGAGCCGGCCCGGACCAGGCTCCGGGCACGGGGAGCGGGACCTCCTCCCGCCTTACGGAGTCGAAGCGGGCGCAGACCGGAGCGCCGCCTTCGAAATCGGCGCAGACGGCCCAGAATCCCGCTGATTCAAGGGCCGCGGGGTCGTTGGTGACATCGCGCAGACCGGTGGCGACAAGGCCACCGAAGCGGGCGAGGGGGGTGAGGTGGCGCACGCGACCGAGTCTAGGACGGCCCCTGGTGACCTGCGGCGGGCGACGGTGACGCAGCACGCTGCGCAAACGCGTTTTTGTGCTGGCCCGGGAATCCGCTAGAGTTCAACACGTCGCCGGGACGCGCAAGCGGACCGGGAAAGACAAGCGGACGTAGCTCAGTTGGTAGAGCGCAACCTTGCCAAGGTTGAGGTCGCCAGTTCGAACCTGGTCGTCCGCTCGCAGAAGGTGGGGGATCTTCCCGAACCCCCACCCCTGGTGGAGTGGCCGAGAGGCGAGGCAACGGCCTGCAAAGCCGTCTACACGGGTTCAAATCCCGTCTCCACCTCCAAGGACGATTAGCTCAGCGGGAGAGCACTTCCCTGACACGGAAGGGGTCACTGGTTCAATCCCAGTATCGTCCACCGATCCGCAAGGATCCCCGCGCGATTAGCTCAGCGGGAGAGCGCTTCCCTGACACGGAAGAGGTCACTGGTTCAATCCCAGTATCGCGCACGCAGTACACACAGGGTCACCCTGCGCGATTAGCTCAGCGGGAGAGCGCTTCCCTGACACGGAAGAGGTCACTGGTTCAATCCCAGTATCGCGCACCAGCCGAAACCCCCGGTCGTTCACACGACCGGGGGTTTCGTCGTCGGTGGGGCCTGTCGTCGGGTGACGGCTCAGCCGGTGAAGAGCTGGGTGGCCTTGCGGGCGAGTTCGTAGAGCCCGTAGGCGAAGGGCACGACCACCCACAGCCAGACGAACACCATGAGCGGCTTACGACTGCTGGTGGACACGGGGGCTCTCCTCCGGGGTCTCGTGGAAGCGGGTGTGGACCGGGCGGATGCATTCGTTCGCGACGAAGCCGACGACCAGCAGCCCGATCATGATCGTCAGGGAGGTCGTGTAGAGGCTGGGACCGCTGTGTCCGGCACGCTCCCCGGCGTCCGCCACCCGGTTCACGATCAGCGGGCCGAGGACTCCTGCCGTGGACCAGGCGGTCAGGAGCCGGCCGTGGATGGCTCCGACCTGGTACGTGCCGAAGAGGTCACGCAGGTAGGCGGGAGCGGTCGCGAACCCGCCGCCGTAGAAGGACAGGATGACCAGCGCACAGCAGATGAAGAGTGGTTTGGAGTCGTTGCCCAGCTGAGCGATGACCACGTACATCAGCGCGCCGACGCCGAGGTAGACCCGGTACATGTTCTTGCGGCCGATCAGGTCCGAGGTCGATGACCACAGGAGCCGGCCCCCCATGTTGGCCAGGGAGAGAAGGGCGACGAAGCCGGCGGCCGCGGAGACCGTGACCGGGGTCGAGGTGTCGGCGAAGAAGTCCTGGATCATGGGCACGGCCTTCTCCAGGATGCCGATGCCCGCGGTGACGTTCATGCAGAGGACGACCCACAGGCACCAGAACTGCGGTGTGCGCAGGGCGTTGCGGGCCGAGACCTGGGCGTCGGTGACGAGCCTGCGGGTCTCCTGCTTCGGTTCCCAGCCTGCGGGGAGCCAGCCCTCGGGCGGCACCCGCACCAGGAGGACGCCGAGAGTCATGAAGGCGGCGTAGACGAGACCGTGGACGAGGAACGCGCCCGCTATGCCGCTCCGGTCGGTTCCGAAGCTCTCCAGCATCCCGGTGGACCAGGGTGAGGCTATGAGCGCGCCGCCGCCGAAGCCCATGATGGCGATTCCGGTCGCCATGCCGGGGCGGTCGGGGAACCACTTGATGAGCGTGGACACCGGTGAGATGTAGCCGATTCCGAGGCCTATTCCGCCGATGAAGCCGTAGCCGAGGACCACGAGCCAGTACTGGCCGGTCGCGGCGCCGAGCGAGGAGACCAGGAATCCGGAGGAGAAGCAGACGAGCGAGACGAACATCGCCCAGCGCGGGCCGTTGCGTTCGACGAGCGTGCCGCCGAACGCGGCCGAGAGGCCGAGCATGACGATGCCCAGCTGGAAGGGGAGGGCACTCGCGGTTCCGGAGAGGCCGAGGGCCGATTCGAGCGGTGGCTTGAACACGCTCCAGGCGTAGGCCTGTCCGATGGAGAGGTGCACGGCGAGCGCGGCGGGCGGTACGAGCCAGCGGCTCCACCCCGGGGGCGCGACAGTTCGGGACCTGTCGAGGAAGTTCATGATCCGCACTTTAGGCATGGGTCATGACCATGACTAGTGCCTCGCGGGGCGCGGTTCGCGCGAAAGGGCGACCTCCGGTGCGTGCTCCCGGCATGCGGGGGCGGACGCCCCCTTCCGGGTGCGCCCGGGGATTGCGCCCGGCGGGGCGCGCGTGCGTGCCGGCTCCCTGCCCGGGGCTGCGGTGCCCGCGGGGAGCCGCGTGCCGGGAGTCGTGACGCGCGGACGCCGCCCGCAGCGGCACCGCGGTGTGCGCCGAAGCCCGTGGACCGCCGGCGTCGCGGGTCCGGGCGCCGGGCCCGGACCCGTCCGCGGGCGTACCCACGGCCAGCCGGGTCAGGAGCTGAAGAGCATCCGGCCGAAGCTCTTCTGACGGTGGTGATGACCGCCGTAGTGACCGCCCTGGTGCGGTGCTCCCCACGCGGGGGCCGGTGCCGCGGGGTAGGCCTGCGGGGCCGGCGGCGGGGGCGGGGCCTGCTGAGCCCACTGCGACTCCAGCCGGGTCAGGGACTCCAGCTCGCCGTAGTCGAGGAATATCCCCCGGCAGCCGCTGCACTGCTCGATCTGGACACCGTTGCGGTTGTATGTGTGCATCTGGGCATGACACTTGGGGCACTGGATCACGGTCGGCTCCTCAGGTCGTGGCGACGTCGCCGGAAAGCATGCCCGGCGGCGGTCGCTTCACCCTACGACGCGCCTTCGGACACCAACTCGGGCGGGAGGGAGGCGATACGGGCGCATGCGTCGATCATCAGCTGTTCCACCTCGTCCGGACCGCGCTCCTCCGCCGCCGACTTGGCAAGGGCGAGGGCGGCGGTCTGCACCGTGAGCGCCCGTGCCGGGACGTCCAGTTCGGGCCACGGGTCTCCCTCGGGCCGTACGGCCGGGCCGCCGGCCGCACGATAGGCGTCGAGGAAGCGCAGCCAGATCTCCGCGGGGAGGATCCCCGCCGCGTACCACGCGGCCGGGCGTGCGAGGTCCCAGGCCGGGTCGCCCGCCCCCGCGTCGTCGATGTCGATCAGCAGCCAGGCGCCGTCCTGCTCCGGATGGCGCACGAGTTGCCCGAGGTGGAGGTCGCCGTGGCAGAGGTGTCCTCCCCGGCCCGCCGGGGCCGGCTCCTCGGCGCGCGCCCAGCCGGGCAGCGCGTGCCACGCCGCGACCACGGGGGCGGTACGGGTGTCGCGGGGGCGCGCCACCCGCATCCGGTCGACGGCGCGCGCCGCCTTGAGCGGCCCGCGCATGGGCGGCAGGGAGCCGTGCGGCCTGGTGCGGTGCAGCCGGGCCAGCAGGACGGCCGTCTCCTCCCAGGGGGCGGCGTCGGGGTCCGAGGGGTCGACGGGAGCGCCGTACGGCCAGAGGGTCACCGGCCTGTCCAGGACCATCCGGTACGGGCCGCCGGTGGTGGGAAGGGGGGCGAGGAGGACTCCCCTCAGCGCGGGGGACGCCGCCAGGGAGAGCCTGGCCCTCAGGCCGGTGGTGCCGGTGTCCCTCGCGTGGGCCTTGGCGACGATCCGGCCGCTGCGCACCACGGTGCCGTCCGGACGGTCGGCGAGCACCTGGGGCGGCGCGCACGCGCAGTCCCCGGTGTCCGGGTGGGCGCTGTCGTGCGCGAGGTCGCCGAGCGCGCGGACGACGGCGTCGGTGGTCATCGGCTCGGCTCCCGGGCAGCGGTGATCGTACGGCCCTCCATGACTGGCCCCAGCGGTGATCGTACGCGGGACCTCGCGGGCGGCGGGTGAGGACGCCGCCCTCACGTCGGCGGCGCTCCGGCCCCTGCCACGGAGAAGAGCCCGGCGCCGGGAGGGTCCGCCGCGCTCCGGCCGGACCGCGGTGAGGAAAGGGGACCGGAAAGCGCGATGTCCGGCCAGCTCCCCAGCTGGCCGGACAAACGCTGCCGTCCGCCGCACCCCCGTCCCCACGGGGCTGTTGGCCGGATGTCCCGGTCCGGACCGCTCTTCCGGACCCGGGGCGCCGCTCAGCGCCCCATCATCACGCCCACGGACGACGCCTGGGTGACCACTGCGTCCCAGCCGCCGAAGACGACGACCAGCAGGGCCGCCAGGGGAAGCACCATGGCCGTCGCCACCAGCGGGTGACGCGTGCCGGACGGGCGTACGCCGAGGGCGGTGTACGCCTTGCGTCCTCCCGTACGGAGCGTGGTCCGCGCGGCCGTGTCCGCCATGGTTCCTCTCCTGACCTGTTCCGGAGCGGCGGGCGTCTGGCCTCGGGGGACGAGTTCACCGCCCGCCGCTGGCTCAAGACTAGGGACGGGGGAACCGGCGGGCGTCATGCCCGCGTACCGAATGGCGGGCCTCCCGGAGGATGAGCCGGCGCGGTGCGGCGTACTCCCCTGGGTGGAGAAGCCGTGCGCCGGCAGGTCCTGTCCCCCGGGTCGTGTCTTCGAAGTGCCGTCGGCCGGGCGGCGCCACCTTGAAGACGGGGCCTACCGTTCCGGCCGGACGTGGCCTGCCCTGGGCGGCGGAGGAAAGCGCCCCCGTCCGCGAGGTGCGGACGGGGGCGGGCGGTGGGGTCAACCGGTCAGCGCTTCTCAGCCGCCATGGCGAGCAGCCGGTCGAAGACGGCGGCGTCGGCCCGGACACCGTCGTGGGCGTGATCGGCGCTCACCCAGGTGCGCAGCCCTCGGACGGCGTCGGCGGTGGCCAGGGAGTGCTCACGGTCGACGTACATGTCGTCGTGGTAGACGGCCGCGACCACCGGTACCTCGTTGGCGGCCAGCCGGTCGAGGTCGTAGAGCGCGGGCCAGTCCGTGCGCATGGCGAGGACCTCGGCCGCGCCCCGCAGCGGGACGAGGGAGGGGTCCTCCTCGAACTGCCAGGGGTAGACCATCTCCCCGGTGAAGCGGAGGGGTCCGCCGGTCCCGGCGTCGAAGGCGGGGAACTCCTCCCGCACGCGGTGGGCGGACCAGGCGGTGGACCGGCCGCCCTGGGCGTAGATGGGTTCGTGGAGGGCCGCGTAGAGCGGGCGTTCGGCGAAGGAAACCGCGGCGTCGACTCCGCGCAGGAAGGTGTCCGTCAGCTCGGGGCCCGCCGCCCCGTCGGTGAACGCCGTCTCCAGGAGGTAGTGGAGCGAGTCGAACTTCGCCGAGGTGCCGAAGGTGATGCCGAGCGTCTGGAAGCGGCGCACGCTGAGCCGCTCTCCGGTCGGCATCCTCACGTCGTGCGCCTCCAGGTGGGCGGCGACGGCGTCGGCGAGTGCCTGGTCGGCCGGGTAGCGGTCGAAGTAGCGCTCGTTGTGGGCGAGGGTACGGGCGTAGGCGGCACGGTAGACGTCGTCGGCGTGGCCGGTGAGTGTCGGCAGGCCGCCGGTGATGTAGGCCTGGGACAGGCCCTCGGGGGCGAGGCTGAGATAGGTGAGCGTGGCGAAGCCGCCGAAGCTCTGCCCGAGTACGCTCCACGGCCGTTCGCCCTGGAAGTACCGGCGCAGCAGTTCCGCGTCGCGAACGATCGAGTCGGCGCGGAAGTGGCCGAGGAAGCCGGCCGCCGCCCGGTGGTCGGTGCCGAAGCGGGCGAGGGTCGTCCGGTCGGCGGGGGTGGAGCGTCCGGTGCCGCGCTGGTCCATGAGGACGACCCGGTGGTCCACGAGCGCGCGGCGGAGCCAGGCGCCGGAGGCGTTCGGCCGTTCCGCCCGGCCGCCGGGGCCTCCCTGCAGCCAGAGCAGCCTGGGCAGGTTCTCGTGTTCCCGTCCCTCGGCCACGACTTCGCGGGCGAACAGGCTGATGGCCGGGGAGCCGGGGTCGCCGTGGTCGAGCGGGACGTCGATGGTGTGGTCGGTGCAGACCAGGCCGCCGTGGCGGTAGGAGACGGGCTGGGGCGTGGGCATGGGCGCTCCTTGTCGCGGGGAGGGGGCCCGGGGGGGGCCGGGGCCCCGGGGCGCGCGCCGCCGGGGGGGGGGGGGCGGGGGGGCGGGGCGGCGCCCCCGCCCCCCCCCCGGGGGCGGCCAAAGCCGCGCCCCCCCCCC